>DASVQH010000231.1:0-9371 GCA_036389195.1 Solirubrobacteraceae bacterium | reverse complement strand
GTCGCAGATCTGGCGCTGGCGCGCCTCGGGCGCCTCGTCGATGGTCACGGCCGCGTGCCCGCGCCGGGCGTCCACGAGCACGAGGCGCCGCAGCTCGGCGTCGCGCGCGCTGCGCACGCGCACGGCGTAGACCAGCGACGCGCGGCGCAGACCGGGGCCGCCGAGCACGCGCGGATCGAGGACCCGCAGCGGCGCGGCGCCGGCGCGGAGCGTGGCCGCGCGCACGCGCTCGTGCTTGGCCACCGCCGCGAGGGCCGCGCGCTCGGCGGCGCCGCGGCCGATGGCCGGCGTGGCGTCGAAGTCGTCGCCCGCCGGCGAGGCCTCCCCGTTGAGCGACACGACGTTGCGCCCGGCGTCGAGGCGGACGGCGAACTGGCCGCCGAGCACCTCGACGCCCTTGATCGTCTGCTGGTAGCGGATGCTCGTGGTGCCCCGCGGACCGGCCACGGTGCCGATCGCCCGCAGGCCGGACGGCCCGTCCAGGCCGAGGTCGGCGGCGTGGCGAGCCAAGTAGGCCGCGCCGACCTCGGCCGGCGGGGCGCCGGCCGCCAGCCGCTGCGGGCGCGGGTCGGGGCGGCCGGGCGGCATGGCCACGGAGGTCGCGCGCCCGGTCTCGGCGCTGCGCTCGACGCGCGCGTCGGCGGGGAAGTCGGCGGCCGCGCCCGCCGGGACGGCGAGCGCCGCCAGGGCGGGCAGCAGGCCGGCGAAGGCGCGCAGGCGACCGCGGCGCCGGCGGGCGCGGGCGGTGGGAGACGGCATGGGGGCTCCTTGCGGATGGGAACGGACGGGGTGGCCCCACCGTCCCGCGCCGCCGGTCCGCGGCGCGTCCCCCGAACGGTGTTCGCGCCTACGACTCCCGGATCGTCACGGACTCGATCACGACGGGGTCGACGGGCCGTTCGTCGGGCGTCGTCTGCACCGCGCCGATCAGGTCCACGACCTCCTGGCCCTTCGTGACCTTGCCGAGCAGCGCGTACTCGGGCGGCAGCGGCGTGCTGTCGCCGGTGACCACGAAGAACTGCGAGCCCGACGTGCCGGGCGGCTCCGCGCCGGTCTTGGCCATCGCCACGACGCCCTTCTCGTACGCGAGGTCCGACGGGGGCGTCTCCTCGACGGAGTAGCCGGGGCCGCCCATGCCGGTGCCCTGCGGATCGCCGCCCTGGATCACGAAGCCGGGGACGATGCGGTGGAAGGTGGTCTTGTCGAAGAACTTCCTGCGGGCCAGCGAGACGAACGAGCCGCCGGTCTTGGGCGCGCGCTTGGCGTCGAGCGTGATCTCGAAGTCGCCGCACGACGTGGCCACCGTGGCGACGTAGGTCTTCGCGCCGTCCAGCTTGAGCTTGGGCTTGGCGAGCTTGCCCTCCGGCTTGGGCTTGGGCGCCTTCACCTTCTGGCACTCGGCGGCCGCCGGCGTGGCGGTGGCGGTGGCGGTCTGCGTGGCTTCGGGCGTCGCGGCGGCCTTGCCGACGTCGCTTCCCTTGTCATCGCCGCAGGCGGCGAGCGGGAGCGCGCAGGCGGCGGCGCAGAGCAGGGTGAGGAGGCGAGGCATGGCGAGCGAGGATAATCGGTGAGGTGACCCTCTCCGCGGCGGTGGCTGGCTACGACCACGTGCTGCTCGACCTCGACGGGTGCGTCTGGGTGGGCGAGGCGCCGACTCCGGGCGCGCCCGAGGCCGTGGCGGCGCTGCGCCAGGCCGGCAAGCGGCTGCTGTTCCTGACCAACGACCCGCGCCACACCGCCGAGGAGCTGGTCCGCAAGCTGTGGCGGCTCGGCTTCCAGGCGTCGATGGACGAGATCGCCTCCGTCGGCGCCGCGGTCCAGCACCACCTGGCCACGCGGCGCTCCGGCGGCTCCGCCTTCGTCATCGGGGCGCAGGCGCTGGTCGACCACGTGGCCGCTGCCGGCCTGCGGATCGTCAACAACACCGACCTCGCGCCGCGCGCCGACGTCGTCGTGGTGGCCGCGCACGAGGCGTTCGACTACCGGGAGCTGCGCATCGCCGTCCAGGCCGTCCTGCGCGGCGCCGAGCTGCTGGGCGCCACCCGCGACGCGACCTTCCCGATGCCCGACGGCCCCTGGCCGGGCACCGGGCCGATCCTCGCGGCGGTGGAGACGGCGACCGGCGCGCGAGCGGCGACGCTGGGCAAGCCCGAGGCCGCCTTCTACGCCGCGGCGCTCGAGCGGCTCGGCCCGGGCCGGGCGCTCGGCGTCGGCGACAGCCTGGCCACCGACGTGCGCGGCGCCGCCGCGGCGGGGATCGACGCGGCGCTGGTCCTCACCGGCAGCACCACCCGCGAGGAGGCGCTGGCGGCGGGCGACCCCCGGCCGCAGCACGTCGCCGCCTCGCTGGGCGCCCTGGTCCTCGCGCCCGCTGAGTAGCCTCGTGCGCCCAGTGCGCGACGTCTGCCTCATCGTCAACCCCAGCGCCGGCGGCGGGCGGGCCGCCGTCCGGCTGCCGGCCGTCGAGCTCGCGCTGCGCGAGCGCGGCGTGCGGTTCCGGGTCGAGCGCACGACGAGCATCGAGCACGCTCGCGCCCTGGCGCGCGAGACGCTGGAGACGGGCGAGATCGCCGCCGCGATGGGCGGCGACGGGCTGACTGGCGCGGTGGCCGGCGAGCTGCGCGGCACGGCCGGCGTCCTGGCCGTGATCCCCGGCGGGCGCGGCAACGACTTCGCGCGCAAGCTGGAGATCCCCGGCGACCCGGTCGCGGCGTGCGACCTGCTCGTCGACGGCGTCGAGCGGGCGGTCGACGTGGCCGACGTGGGCGGGCGCACCTACGTGGGGATCATGTCGGCGGGCTTCGACTCCGACGTCCAGGCGATCGCCAACTCGACCCGCCTGGACCTCGGGATGTTCGTCTACGTCTACGGAACGCTGATGGCCATGCGGACGTGGCGGCCCGCCCGCTGGGAGGTCACGCTCGACGGCGCGACGCGCTCCTTCGACGGCTACTCGGTCGCGGTGGCGAACTCCGGCGTCTTCGGCGGCGGCATGCGCCTCGCGCCCGAGGCCAGCGTGCAGGACGGCGTGCTCGACGTCGTGCTGATCGAGGCGGCGTCCAAGCTGCGCTACCTGCGCAACCTCCCGCGGGTGTTCAGCGGCCGCCACGTCGACGAGCCGATGCTGACGATCGAGCAGGCGCGGGAGATCAGCTTCACGGCCGACCGGCCGTTCACCGCCTACGCCGACGGGGACCCGATCGCCGAGCTGCCGGCCACGGTGCGCGTGCTGCCCGGCGCGCTGCGGGTGCTGGTGGCGCGGTGAGCCTCCTGGCGCCCAAGGTCGTCGCGGCCAACGCCGTCGGCGCGCTGGCCCGCCGTGCCGGCCGCGGCGGGGGCACGAGCCTGCCCGGCAAGGTGCTGATGCGCCTGGAGCCGCACGCGATCGGCATGCTGGCCGGCCGGCTGGCCCACGGCAACGTCGTCGTCTCGGCGACCAACGGCAAGACCACCACCGCCGCGATGATCGCCTCGATCCTCGAGCGCGACGGCCACCGGCTCGTCCACAACCGCGCCGGGGCCAACATGGCCGGCGGCGTCGCCTCCGCGCTGGCGGCGGCCACCCGGCGCGGCGGCCGGCTCGCCGGCGACCTCGGCCTGTTCGAGGTCGACGAGTTCTGGCTCGGCCCGGTCGTCGAGGAGCTGCGGCCGCGGGCGCTGCTGCTCGGCAACCTGTTCCGCGACCAGCTCGACCGCTACGGCGAGCTCGACACCATCGCCGACCGCTGGGCGACGGTCGTGGCCCGACGGCGCCCGGGGACGCGGCTGGTCCTCAACGCCGACGACCCGCTGGTGGCCGATCTGGCCCGCGCCGGGGCGCCCGCGGACACCCCCGCCCCGCCCACCGCGACCGGGCTGGACGGCGATCCGGCCGTGCCGCTGCACTACGGCGTCGAGGACGACGCGATGGCGCAGGCCGAGCTCCAGCACGCGTCGGACTCCAAGCACTGCCGGCGCTGCGGCCACGCCTACGTCTACGACGTCGCCTACCTCGGCCACCTCGGCCGCTACCACTGCCCGAGCTGCGGCGCCCGCCGCCCGCAGCCCGCGGTCGCCGCCCGCGCGATCGAGCTGCGCGGGATCCGCGCCGCCGCCTTCACGCTCGCCACCCCGGCGGGCGACGCCCGCGTCGAGCTGCCGCTCCCCGGCCTCTACAACGTCTACAACGCGCTGGCGGCCGCCGCGCTCTGCCTGACCCTCGGCGTGGAGCTGCCGCAGGTCGTGGCCGGCCTGGAAGCCGTCGCGCCCGCCTTCGGCCGGGCCGAGACGATCGAGGTCGGCGGCCGGCCCGTCTCGACCCTCCTGGTCAAGAACCCCGCCGGCGCCAACGAGGTCCTGCGGACGCTGACGCTGGAGGGCGGGGAGCTCGACCTCTTCGGGGTGCTCAACGACAACGTCGCCGACGGGCGCGACGTCTCGTGGGTGTGGGACGCCGACTGGGAGCTGCTGGCCCCCCACGTCCGGCGGATGACCTGCTCGGGGACGCGGGCCGCCGAGCTGGCGCTGCGCATGAAGTACGCCGGCGTCGATCCCGCCCGGCTGCGGGTGATCGAGCCGCTGGCCGAAGGGCTCGACGCGGCGCTGGCCGCGGGCGAGGGCCCGCTTTACGCGGTCCCCACCTACACGGCCCTGCTCGAGCTGCGCGACGTGCTGGCGGCGCGCGGCGCCGCCAGGGAGTACTGGCGGTGACGACCCTCCCCCCCGCCGTCGTGATCTGGCACGACATCGAGTGCGGCGCCTACCGCGCCGACCTGCCGCTGTGGCGCGAGCTGGCCGAGCGCGAGCCCGGACCGGTGCTCGACGTCGGGGCCGGGACCGGCCGCGTCGCGCTGGATCTCGCCGCGCACGGCCACGCCGTCACCGCGTTGGACCGCGACCCGGTCCTGCTCGCCGCGCTGCGCGAGCGGGCGGCGCGCGCGGGCCTGGCCGTCGAGACGGTCGCCGGCGACGCCGAGGGGTTCGACCTGCCGGGGCGGCGCTTCGGCCTCGTCCTCGTGCCGATGCAGACACTGCAGCTGCTCGGCGACCGCCCGGCGTTCCTCGCCGCCGCGCGCCGGCACCTCGCGCCGGGCGGGCTGCTCGCCGCCGCGCTGGCCGACGCGCTGGAGGGCTTCACGGAGGAGGACGGCCTGCTGCCCGCGCCCGACCGGGCCGAGCACGCCGGCTGGCACTTCGCCTCCCAGCCGGTCGCCGTCCGCGAGCAGCCCGACCGGGCGATCATCGAGCGGATCCGCACGACGCTGGCGCCCGACGGCGCCCGCACCGCCGAAGGCGACCGGATCGCGCTGCTGGCGCTCGACCCGCCGGCGCTGCACGCCGAGGGCCGCGCCGCCGGGCTGACGCCCGAGCCGGGGCGCCGCGTCGCGGCGACCGACGAGCACGTTGGCTCCGAGGTGGTGCTGCTTCGTGGCTGAGGGCCGTCCCCTGCGCGTCTGCGCGCTCTATCCCGACCTCATGAACATCTACGCGGACCGGGGCAACCTCACGGTGCTCGAGCGCCGCTGCACGTGGCGGGGGATCGGCTTCGAGCTGGCGGGCGCCGGCCTGGGCGACGAGCTCGACCCCGACGCCCACGACCTCTTCTACATCGGCGGCGGGCAGGACCGCGACCAGGCGCTGTGCGCGCTGGACCTGGCCACGGTCAAGCGCGACGCGCTGCACGCGGCGGCGGACCGCGGCGCGGTCGTGCTGGCGGTGTGCGGCGGCTACCAGCTGCTCGGGCACGGCTACACGCTGGGCGAGGAGCGGCTCCCCGGCGCGGGGCTCGTCGACCTCGACACGGTCCGCGGCGACGGCGAGCGGCTGATCGGCAACATCGCGATCGAGGTCCAGCTGGAGGGGATGGACGCGCCGGAGATCCTGGCCGGCTTCGAGAACCACGGCGGCCGCACCACGCTCGGGCCGGGCGAACGGCCGCTCGGCCGCGTGCTGCGCGGCCACGGCAACAACGGCGCCGACGGCGCCGAGGGCGTGCAGCGCGGCCGGGTCATCGGGACCTACATCCACGGCCCGCTGCTGCCCAAGAACACCTGGCTGGCCGACTGGGTCATCGCGGCCGCCACCGAGCGTCCACGCGCCAGCCTGGAGTCCCTGGACGACACATTGGAAGCAGGAGCGCACGCTGCCGCCCGTCGGGCGGCCGGGGCCTGAACGGACCGCGAAGAACGTCAGGTGGGGATGAAAAGTGACCGGTTCGGTTAGGGTTCGGAGCCATGAGCGACCCTTGTCCAGCCGTCGAGCTCGAGTTCCGCGACGTCTCCAAGCGCTACCCGGGCGCCGCCGAGCACGTCATCGAGCACCTCTCCTTCCACGTGCCGGCGGGCGACATCTGCGTCCTCGTCGGCCCGTCGGGTTGCGGCAAGACCACCGCGATGCGGATGGTCAACCGCATGATCGACATCACCGACGGCGACATCCTGCTCGGCGGTGAGAGCGTCCGGTCCAAGGCGCCGGCCGAGTTGCGGCGGACGATCGGCTACGCGATCCAGCAGATCGGGCTCTTCCCGCACCTGACGGTCGGCGACAACATCGCCACGGTGCCCAAGCTGCTCGGCTGGGACAAGGCGCGCATCCGCGCCCGCATCGACGAGCTCCTCGAGCTGGTCTCGCTCGACCCCGACGAGACCCGCGACCGCTACCCGGGCCAGCTCTCGGGCGGCATGCGCCAGCGCGTCGGCGTGGCCCGCGCCCTCGCCGCCGACCCGCCGCTGATGCTCATGGACGAGCCGTTCGGCGCCATCGACCCGATCAACCGCGAGCGGCTGCAGAACGAGTTCCTGCGCCTGCAGGCGGACATCAAGAAGACCATCGTCTTCGTCACCCACGACATCGACGAGGCGATCAAGATGGGCGATCGCGTCGCGGTCCTGAAGAAGGGCGGCGTGCTCGCGCAGTACGCGCCCCCCGCCGAGCTGCTGATGGCCCCGGCCGACGAGTTCGTCGAGGACTTCGTGGGCGCCGACCGCGCGCTCAAGCGGCTCGCGCTCCAGCGGGTCCGCGACATCGACCTCTGGAAGGTCGCCACCGTGCAGGTGGGCGACCCGGTCGAGGAGGTGCGGGCCAAGATCGAGGACGCCGACCTGAACATCGCGCTGCTGGTCGACGACCAGCGCCGGCCGCTCGGCTGGCTGTCGGACGGCGCCTTCCGCGCCGACCGCATCCGCCGCGACCTGCGCTCCCCCGCGCAGCCGCTGGTGGAGCTCGACGACATCCTCCGCGACGCCCTCTCCGACCTGCTGTCGAGCGAGACGCGCTACGCGCCGGTCGTCGACTCCCGCGGCGCGGTGACCGGCGCCCTGTCGCTCGAGGTCATCTCCCACGTCCTGCACGACCATCAGGCGTCGCTCAACGTCCCCGACTCCGCGGACCTGCTGGCGAAGTCGTGATCGACGTCCTCGCGCAGCTCCAGATCCAGGATCCGAGCAAGGGCGACGCGAGCTGCGTCGCCGCCAACGGGTTCTGCCCCGGCTGGATCGCCGACAACTTCGACCGCTACCTCGGCCCGCTCGGCGAGCACGTCTACCTGACGGTCGTCTCGGTGGTCGTCGGGTTCGTCATCGCGCTGGGCCTGGCGCTGCTGGCCCACCGGCGCCGCTGGCTGACCGGCCCGATCATCACGTCGACCGGGATCCTCTACGCGATCCCCTCGGTGGCCGCGTTCTTCCTCCTGCAGCCCATCACCGGCCTGGGCGACCTCACGGCGATCGTCGCGCTCGTGTCCTACACGCTGCTGATCATCTTCCGCAACATCACCGACGGCCTGCGCAACGTCCCGGCCGAGATCGTCGACGCGGCCAAGGGCCAGGGCCTGACCGACAACCAGATCCTGCGCAGCGTCGAGCTGCCGCTCGCCGTCCCGGAGATCCTCGCCGGGCTGCGGATCGCCTTCTCGACCACCGTCGGCCTGGCCACCCTCGCGGTGTTCGCGGGCGGCGGCGGGCTGGGGACGGAGATCCTCACGGACCGCTTCTTCAAGTCCAACGTGGTGGTGGCCGGCGGGCTCGCGGTCCTCCTCGCCGCCGCGTTCGACCTGATCCTGCTCGGCGTCCAGCGAGCCGTCACCCCCTGGCAGAGAGCGGGGCGCGCATGACCTCCGCCCTCGCCTTCCTGGGCGACTTCGGCGGCGCCATCGAGTTCATCTTCAAGGAGCGCGACTCCGTCAGCGGCGGCGTGCAGATCGGCGGCATCCCCGAGCTCGCGGGCTTCGGCTTCACCCACCTGTGGATCTCGGTCATCGCGGTCGTGGTCGCGCTGGCCATCGCCGTGCCCGTCGGGCTGATCCTCGGGCACAAGGGCAAGGGCGAGTTCCTCGCCATCTCGACGTCGAACGTCGGGCGCGCCGTGCCGTCGCTGGCGCTGCTGGCCTTCTTCATCGCCTTCGTCGGCGTCGGGCCGGTGAACGTCATCCTCGTGCTCGTCCTGCTGGCCATCCCGCCGATCCTCACGAACACCTACGTGGGCGTCCGCCAGGTCAACCCGGAGACGGTCGACGCGGCGCGCGGGATGGGCATGACGGGCGCCGAGATCATCCGCAAGGTGCGCTTCCCGCTGGCGCTCCCGCTGATCTTCGGCGGCATCCGCACCGCCTCGGTCAACGTCGTCGCCACCGCGACGATCGCGCCGCTGGCCAACGTGCAGACGCTCGGCGAGCCGATCGTCACGCCCCAGACCTACGGCTTCCAGGGCCAGCTCGGCGCCGCGATCGTCGTGGCGCTGCTGACCATCTTCGTCGACCTCGCGTTCTCGCGGCTCCAGGTCGCGCTCACCCCCAAGGGCCTCAAAGTGGCCCACGCCGAGCCGGCGCGCCGGCGCGGTGTCCTCGCGTTCAGAAAGGGCTCTCCCGCAACATGAAGCGTCACTCACGACTGTCCCTGGCGGCGGTTCTCGCGCTGCTGGTCCTCGTGCTCGCCGCCTGCGGCAGCGACAAGGACAGCGGTTCCGGCTCCTCCTCCAAGGCCGAGAAGACCCCGGCGGCCGGCTCGGACTCCTCCGGTGCCCTGCAGAAGGACCCGGCCAACGCGAGCAAGGGCACCATCACCGTCGGCTCGAAGAACTTCACCGAGCAGTACATCCTCGGTGAGATCTACGCGCAGACGCTCGAGGCCCTCGGCTTCACCGTCAAGCGCCGGCTGAACCTCGGCTCCGAGCAGATCGCCTACAAGGCGCTCAAGAGCGGCCAGATCGACGCCTACCCGGAGTACACCGGCACCGCGCTGACCTCGTTCTTCGGCGTCAAGACCGCGGACGTCCCGCGCCAGCCCGACGAGGCCTACGACCTCGCGAAGACGAACTACGCGAAGGAGAACATCACCGCGCTGCCGCGGACGCCGTTCGAGAACACCTTCCGCATCACGTCGACCAAGGCGACCGCG
>DASVQH010000230.1:0-1904 GCA_036389195.1 Solirubrobacteraceae bacterium | reverse complement strand
CGGCGCCACCGGCCGCCGAGGGGCGCGTCGCTACGCGAGGGCGAGGCCGACGAACAGCAGGACGGTCGGGATCGCGAAGGCGACCATGCCGAGGATCCAGCCGGCCGTCGCCTGGCCGTGGCCGACCTTGCCGCGGTGCTTGGTCTCGGCGCGGCCCACCGAGCCGAGCAGGACCGCCGCGATGCCGAAGATCCAGCCGAGCGGCGCGAACAGCACCGCGGCGAGCAGGCCGACGATGCCGACGACGAGCGCGCCCGTCGCCTTGCCGGACCGGTCGCCGCGGTCGGCGACGGGCGACGCGTGGCGGTCGAGCGGGGAGCTGGTGTGGGTGGGGGTCGTCTGTGCGGCCATGGTTCCTTTCCGGGTCGTGCGTGGGCTCTAGGTGGTGACGGGCGCGCGGGGTGCGCGCTCGCGGGCGAACGGGAGGAGCAGCAGGATCGCGAGGATCGGCGCGCCGAGGGCGATGGCCGGGACGAGCCAGGACCAGCCGACGGCGAAGCCGACCACGATGCCGTTGTTGAGCGCGTGGAGGCCGATCGACGGCAGCAGCGACCCGGTGAACCAGAGCAGCATGCAGGCGCCGAAGCCGAAGAACGCGAGGGCCGGCAGGAACGCCGGCGGGTAGACCGCGACGTGCGCGGCGCCGAACAGCAGCGCGGTGATGAGCGCGGCGATCCACGGGCCGCGCCAGCGCGTGAGCGCGGGGAACAGGTACCCGCGGAACGCGATCTCCTCCGCGATCGGCGCGGTGATCGCCACGCCGACCACGACGAGCACGATCACGGCCGTCGAGGCCGAGCCGCCGGCGCCCGCGCCGCCGCCGCCGCCGACCTCCGGGCCCGCGACGAACGCGACCCAGAGCGCCTGCACCGCCATGACGAAGAAGTAGGTGACGAGGGTCCAGCCCAGCGCGGGCCAGAAGGGCGTCCGGCGGATCGAGAACGTCGCCGGGGTGAGCCGCTCGGCGCCGCGGCGCGCGAACGCGACGACGATCGCGACGAGGACGGCGTCGGCGGCGAGGAGGCCGACGCCCTCGAAGATGGTGCCCTCGCCGACGAGGACCAGCGCGATCGACACGCCGATGCCGGCCAGCATGCCGAGGACGACGGCGGCCACGGCCACCGGCGGGCGCCAACGGGCGGTGCTGGGGGCGGGCGGTGCGCCGTCGGGTCCGGCGACGGGCGCCGGGGGTGGCGCCTCGGTCGCGGGCGTCGCCGTGGCGCTCGCTGCGGGCGCAGCCGCCTTGGGCTCGCGCTCCGGCGCGTCCTCGGTTCCCGCCCGTTTCCGTTCGCTCTCGCGCGCGGGCCGGGCGACGTCAGTGGTCGCCATTCCGTTGCCTCCCTGACTGACTGAGCGAGGGCTCCGCTCCCCCGCACTTATTGCTCAGCGATTTCCCCGGTCGCCGACGCGCTGAAACGCGGAAGATGGTGCGACCCGCGTGGGGTCCTAGTGGTCCGGGCCGCGGACCACGAGCACCGGCCGGCGCGTGTGGTGCAGGACGCCCGTCGAGACGCTCCCGAGGACCGCGGCGGCGAGCGCCGAGCGGCCGCGCGAGCCGACCACGATCACCTCCGCGTCGAGCTCGTCGGCGAGCGCGATCAGCGCCGCGAAGTGCGGACCCGTCGAGCGCAGCGCGCGCGCCTCCGCCTCCAGGCCGGCCTCGCGCGCCAGCGCGACGCCCTCGGCCGCGAGCGCCTCGGCGGTCTCGCGCTCGACCGCGTCGAGATCGTCGACCGCGTCCCCGACCGCGTCCGCCGGGATCGCCAGCAGCACCTCCGGCGCCGCCTCCCGGAACGACGTCCAGGCGGTGGCGACGACGGCGGGGCCCTTCAGGACGCGGGCGGCCTCGGCGACCGCGGCGCGGGCGGCGGAGGAGCCGTCGTAGCCGATGAGAGCCGGGCGGG
>DASVQH010000229.1:0-4178 GCA_036389195.1 Solirubrobacteraceae bacterium | reverse complement strand
TCCGTCTTCAGCGCGCACGTGTGGTGGTAGCCGGTGGAGATCGAGCTGACGGTGATCTGAGCCGGCACCCCCGACACCTGCTGGTCGCCGTCGCGGCCCCAGCAGATCGGGGTGCCGTCGGTCTTGACCGCGCACGTGTGGTAGCCGCCGGCGGAGATCGAGCTGACCGTGATCTGAGCCGGCACGTCCGACACCTGCTGGTAGTCGTCGTTGCCCCAGCAGACCGGGGTGCCGTCGGTCTTGACCGCACACGTGTGGTAGCGGCCGGCGGAGATCGAGCGGACCGTGATCTGAGCCGGCACCCCCGACGCCGCCTGCCCGGAGCTGTCGTCGCCCCAGCAGACCGGGGTGCCGTCGGTCGTGACCGCGCACGTGTGAGAGCCGCCGGCGGAGATCGCGCTGACGGTGATACCGGCCGGCACGTCAGACACCTGCGCGTAGGCGTCGTTGCCCCAGCAGACCGGGCTGCCGTCCGTCTTGACCGCACACGTGTGGTAGTCGCCGGCGGAGATCGAGCTGACCGTGATCTGAGCCGGCACCCCCGATGCCGCCTGGTGGTCGTCGTCGTAGCCCCAGCAGACCGGGGTGCCGTCCGTCTTGACCGCACACGTGTGGGCGAAACCGGAGGAGATCGAGCTGACCCTGATCCCGGCCGGCACCACCGACACCTGCTCAAAGCTGTTCTCGCCCCAGCAGACGGGGGTGCCGTCCGTCTTGACCGCACACGTGTGATGGCGGCCGGCGTCGAGGAGGCCTTCGGCGGCCAGCGCCTGCGGCACGAACACCAACCCGGCGAGCGCGACCACCGCCATCGCCACGTAAGAGCGCGCTCGTCCGCCCGCTCGGCTCCGGTGCCGCTTGTCGCGTCCCAACATCACACAAGCCCTCCATCAGGTACGGGCCCGGTGCGCCGTGCCGTTTGCACGCCCGGAAGGCCGAAACGGCCCACTGCGGGGCGCCTCAATCAACGCCCATCGTCCACACAACGGTTCAGACGGCGGTCAACCGCCACGGACGCAGAATTGACGCGTAAACACTCCCAGGCGACCTCGACGTTCTAGTCTTTCAGAAGCCCGGGACTCGCCGCTGCAACGGCGAGCCGAGCAACACCTCCCAGAACGGCCGCAGGCGCAGGACGTGGATGCCCTATGCCGCACAATGCACTCCCGCTTCGGCGGTGTACCTCTCGCCGTACGGGACGCTGAGCGGCCGCTAGAACGCCCTCAACACGAGACGTTGGTGTCGTAGTACATGACGCAGAAGACCTTGCGGTCCTTGTAGCAGTAGCCGGTGAGCGCCTTGTCCCCGTTGATCCGGCGCTTGGCGGTCGAGCAGCAGTCGACGAGCTTGCGCACGTGCCCACCGCAGCAGCGGTACCAGGCGCCGTCGACCTGCGCGTGGGGGAGGTCGTACTCGCGCGCCGCGGCGGTGCAGACGCGGGTCCGGGTGGCGGGCGGGAGCGGGCGGCCGTCGGCGTCGGTGAGCCGGTCGCCGTCCTCGTCGACGGGGTCGCCGTCGCGGTCGATCAGGCGGCCGAGGTCGTCGACGCGGTGGCCGTCCTTGGCGCGGATCGGGAAGCCGCGGCGGTCGATGCGCGGCAGGCCGGTCGGGTGCGGGCAGGAGTCGGTCGTGTAGATGTGGCCGCAGAAGTGGTAGGCCTCGGCGTCGCCTGGGGCGACCAGCGCGCCGGCGGTGCGCGCGGCGGTGGCGCCCATGACGGCGGCGCCCACGCGCGCGAGGAAGCCGCGGCGCGAGGTGCCGGCGGCGAGGCGCTCGAAGGCGTCGCCCTCAGGCATGGACGCCGTCCCGGCGCCGCAGCGCGGTGGCCACGATCGACTCCAGCTGCGCGCCCGAGTTGAACGTGCCCTTGGCTAGGACGACCCCCGCGTGGTCGAGCGCGACGGCGAACGGGCTGCCGGGGACGTCGGCGACCGCCCACGCCTCGCGGTCGCGGACCTCGTCGAACTCGCGCAGCTCGACGAGCCGGTCGTTGCCCAGGGCGGCGACGGCGGGGGCCAGCGCGCGGCACATCCCGCAGCCCTCGGAGGTGAAGACGGCGAGGCCGATGCGGCCGGGGCGCAGCGCGAAGCCGGCGGCCAGCGCGGTGCGCCCGCCGACCTCCGGCCCCTCGTGGGGGACCTCCAGCGCACCCTCGGGCGCCAGGCGCAGGCGCAGCGCGCCCAGCTCCCGCGCGAGCGCGAGGACGACGACGCCGAGCCCGGCGATCGCCAGCAGCGCCGTCACCAACCCGACCGCCAGCCATTCGTCGGCGGTCAGCGCGCGGCGCGGCAGGAGCGGCAGGACGGCCAGCGCGGCGGCCAGCAGCGACGTCCGCGCCAGCGAGCGCGGGCCGATCCGCCCGCGCGCGCCGAAGCACGCGCACGGCGCCCCGCCCTGGCCGCGCACGAACGCCACCGCCTGGGCGGCCGCGAACGTGCCCAGCAGCGCCGCCGCCAGGTAGGCGCCGGCGTCCGACCCCGCGGCGACGAGCACGCCGAGGACCGTCTCGGCGGCCACGAGCGCCGCCCAGGCCGCATGGGCGGCTCCGGGCCGCGTGATGCCGTAGGTGGCCAGCGCGGCCCGCGCGCCCGGCCCGTCGGCCAGCTTGAGACCCGCGGCGAGCAGCAGCACCGTGCCGAGGATCAGGCTGGCCAGGACGCTCCCCATGCGCGGAGGCGACGCTACCGGATGCGATCAGACCCCGGCGAGCGACCAGTACCCGTCGCCGCCGACGGGATCGAACACCGCGACGCGCGAGAGCTCGGCCCGCACTTCGTCGATCGCGCAGTCGGCCACCCCGGCGACCTCGGCGGTGGCCAGCGGGATCCCCGCCCAGGCGAGCACCTCCTCGACCGACGCCGGGTCCGCGCGGCGCTCGAGCGACGGCGCCAGGTTGGCCACGACGACCTCGTAGCACTCCGGCGGCTGGAAGCCGGGCAGCGCGAACACCCCGTCGCCGGCCAGGAGCTCGAGCGACGGGCACGTGTAGCGGCGCTCGCCGGGCGGGCCGCCGAGCTTGTGGTCGAGCGCCAGCGCGGCCGGGGAGGGCGAGCGGGCGGCCGCGCGGTCGGCGTCCATCGCCTGCGCGACGTCGTCGTCGGCCAGCCAGCCGTCGAGCTCGTCGGGATCGAGGCCCGCGCCCGCGGCGGCGCGCCGGCGCAGCGCCGGGTCGTCGAGCAGCCCGCCGCCCATCGCCAGCACGCGGAAGCGGCGCAGCAGCGCCCGCTCGGAGCCGGGTGCGTGCAGCCGGGCGGCCACCACCGCGCGGCAGGCGTCGGCGGTCGCCGGCATGCGCTCGCGCTCGCTCCAGTCGATCGGCATCCCGTACCGATCGAACAGCATCTTCATGCCCGCGGCCTGCTTCTCGGGGGTGAACCCGCGGTCGGCGTAGTCCTCGGGGTTCTCCGAGAGCACGACCATGATCGTCTCCCACTCCAGCGCGTCGCCGTAGAGCCACTCCAGCCGGCGCAGCCGGGGCTCGGCCGAGAACGCCCAGGGGCAGCCGGGGTCGGTGAAGTGGCGGATGCGGATGGCGGGCACGCCTGACCCTCTTCCCCGAATCACCACTTCTTTGTCAAGGGACCGGGCGAAGCCGTAATCTCGCGCTCCCGATGCCGGTCGCCTCATCGCCTTCCGCCGCCTGGCCGGGCCGGCGGCTCCCCGAGCGCCTGGCCGCCGCGGAGCGCGAGGGCGGCGTGTTCGGGCGCGGCCGGGAGGTCGAGGCGATCCTCGCCGGGCTGCGCGCCGCCGAACCGGGCGCGCCCGCGGTCGCCGTCGTGCAGGGCGAGGCGGGGATCGGCAAGACGCGGCTGGCCGCCGAGGCGGCGAGCCAGGCGCTGGCCGCCGGCGCCGGCGTGCTCTACGGCCGCTCCGAGCAGGAGTCGGTGGTCCCGTACCAGCCGTTCGCCGAGGCGCTCGGGCAGCTGGCCGCCGACCTGCCCGCGGACGCGGCCGCCGGCCTCGGCGGCGAGGTGGCCGAGGCCGCCCGCCTGGCGCCGGCGCTGCGCGAGCGCCTGCACGAGGCCGGGATCGAGCCTGGCGCGCCGCCCGACGACGTCGGCGAGCAGCGCTACCGCCTGTTCGGCGCCGTGCGCGCGCTGCTGTCGGCCGCCGCGGGGACGGCGCCGCTGCTCGTCGTGCTCGACGACCTGCACTGGGCCGACGCGTCCTCGCTGCGC
>DASVQH010000228.1:0-13763 GCA_036389195.1 Solirubrobacteraceae bacterium | reverse complement strand
GCCGCGCGAGGACGGCGACCGCCTCGCCCCCCACCTCCCGCACGGGACGCTGCCGGCCGCGCTGGAGCCCGACGTCGCCGGCGTCGCCGGCGCGCTGGTGCCGGATCCCGACGCGCCCGGCCGGGCCGCCGAGCTCGACCGCGCGGTCGGCGCGCGGCTCGCGGTGCTCGGGCCGGCCGCCGCGCCCGCCGACGGCGCCCGCAGCGCGCGCCGTGCCGTCGCGGTGCTGCGCCTGGCGCTCGACGGCGGGCTCGACGAGAAGGACTCCGCCGGCCTCGTGCGCGCCGACGAGCACCTCGCCGCCCTGCTCCTGCACGCCGACGCGACGCTGGCCGCCGAGCTCGCCCGGCGCCGCCTCGCGCCGCTCGACGGGCTCGCCCCCGCGGTGCGCGCCCGCCAGGAGGCCACCCTGCGCGCGTGGCTCGACCACCAGGGCAACGTCCCGGCCGCCGCGCGCGCCCTGCACGTCCATCCCCAGACCGTCCGCTACCGCCTCGCGCAGCTGCGCGAGGCGTTCGGGCCGGCGCTCGAGGACCCCCGCGCGCGGTTCGAACTGCTGCTCGCGCTGCACGGGTCGTATAAGTAATCCGCCTATGCGCCTACCCGTCGCCCTCACCGTGCTCGCCCTCGCCGTCGCGGGCTGCAGCTCCGACACCGACTCCCCCGAGGGCCCGGCCGAGAACCCGGGCGCGCCGGCCAAGCAGTCCGCCGGCAGCAAGGGCAAGAACACGATCACGATGAAGAACATCGAGTTCTCGCCCAAGGAGCTGACCGTCAAGGTCGGCGAGCCCGTGACCTGGGTCAACGAGGAGAGCATCGAGCACAACGCCGTCGCCAAGAGCGGCGAGTTCAAGTCCGAGCTCTTCGGCCAGGGCGGGACCTACAAGTACAAGCCCACCAAGCCCGGCACGATCAAGTACGTGTGCACCGTCCACCCGGGGATGGAGGGCACGCTGAAGGTCGAGGCGAAGTAAGGCGCCGCGGCCGCTCAGCGGTCGAAGCGCTCGCGCCCGCCGGCGCGGATCCCGAACCCGCGCAGGGCGAGCAGCGCCTTCTCCCCCATGGTGCCCGGCTTCGGCAGGACGCCGAGCTGCATGGCGGCGTCGTAGAGGTCGAAGAACGCCCGCACGCGGTGCAGCCGGCCGTCGGCGAGCTCGCAGTAGAAGACGGCGTGGACGATGACGAACCGGCCCGTCGCCGCCAGCCCCTCCAGCGGCTCGGTGTGGTTGGCCAGCAGCTTGGCCGGCGCGGCCAGGTAGCGCCCGTCGGTGAGCCGCTCGCCCGTGCGCTGCAGCCGGGCGTCGGGGAACGCCGCCCACATCCGCGCGGCGTGGCGGGCCAGCGCGTCCGGGCTCTCCAGCGGCTCGGTGGTCAGCGGGTCCTCGTAGTGGAAGTCGGGCGCGCACAAGGGTTCGAACGCGGCGGGATCGCGCCCCGACCACGCGCGCTCCCAGCCGTCCATCAGCTCGTCATGCGTCATCGTTGCCCTCGAGCATGACGCACGTCCTCCGCCACCGTGACTTCCGCCTGCTGTGGATCGGCTTCGGCACGTCGACGATCGCCGACCGCATGGTGCGCGTCGCCCTGATCCTGTTCGTGACCGACCTGACCGGGTCGCCGTCCGACGTCGGGCTCGTGCTCGCCGCCTGGATGCTCCCGTTCACGGCGTTCGTGGTGCTGGGCGGGGTGTGGGCCGACCGCCTGCCGCGCCAGCGGGTGATGATCGGCAGCGACCTGATCTCGTTCGCGCTGCACGCGCTGCTCGCGGTGCTGGTCTTCACGAGCGCGGTCCGGATCTGGCACGTGGTGGCGATCGAGGCGTGCTTCGGCACCGCCGCCGCGTTCTTCCGGCCGGCGCTGCAGGGCCTCGTCCCCCAGACCGTCCCCGAGGAGGACATCCAGCCGGCCAGCGCCCTGATCGGCGTGCTCTCGAACCTCGGGGAGTTCGTCGGGCCGGCACTGGCCACCGCGCTGGTCCTCGGGCTCGGGGCGGGGTGGGCGTTCGCTCTCGACGCGCTGACGTTCCTGGTCAGCGCCGGGTGCGTGGCCCGCGTGCGGGCCCGTCCGCGCGGGGCCCCCGTCGCGCACGCGCCGTTCCTCGCTGACCTGCGCGAGGGGTGGACCGCGGTCCGGTCGCGCATCTGGGTGTGGGCGACGATCGGCGCGTTCAGCGCCGCCCTGCTCGTCGCCTACGCGCCCTGGTTCGTGCTCGGCCCGGTCGTCGCGCGGGAGGAGTACGGCGACCTCGCGGTCTACGGCTGGGTCGCCGCGATGATCGGCCTCGGCACCGTGGCCGGGACGCTGCTGGGCGCTCGCTGGCGGCCCGAGCGCCCGCTGCGCCTGGGCCTGCTGCTGTGCCTGTTCTGGCCGCTGTCGATCGTCCTCTACGCCGCGACGGCGCCGCTCGCGGTGGTCATCGCGTCGGCGGTGGCAGGCGGCGGCGGGCTGGCGCTGTTCGAGGTCTGGTGGCAGACCGCGCTGGCGCAGCGCATCCCTCCGCACCAGCTCTCGCGCGTGACGTCCTACGACTACCTCGGCTCGCTGACGCTGATGCCGGCGGGCTACCTGCTCGCCGGGCCCGTCGCGGCGTCGCTCGGCGCGCGGCCCGTGCTGCTCGGCGGCGGGGCGGTCGCGCTCGGGCTGATCGCGCTCGCCCTGCTCCCGGGCGAGACGCGGCGGCTGCGGCGGCGCGGGCCCGAGGCGCCGGTCGCTCCGCTGCACGAGCCGGTCGTCCCCGTCCCCTGAGGCTCATGAAGGACCGGATCACGCGCGACGCCCTCTCGATCGGCCTGGCCACCGGGGTCTACGCCGTCTCGTTCGGGGTCCTCGCGGTCAGCGCCGGGTTCAGCGTGGCGCAGACGTGCGTGATGTCGCTCGCCGCCTTCACGGGCGCGTCGCAGTTCAGCTTCGTCTCGGTCGTCGCGGCGGGCGGCGGCGCCGCGGCGGCGCTGCCGCCGGCGCTGCTGCTCGGCGCCCGCAACGGCGTCTACGCCCTGAGCCTGAAGCGGATCCTGCGCGGCGGCTGGGCCGGGCACGCGCGCGACGCCCACCTGGTGATCGACGAGACGACCGCCATGGCCCACGCCCAGGACGACCCGGTGCGCGGACGCCGCGCGTTCCTGGCGGCGGCGGCGTCGGTGTTCGCGTTCTGGAACGCGGGGACGCTGCTCGGCGCGGTCGCCGGCACGGGCCTCGGCGATCCGCGCGACCTCGGGCTCGACGCGATCTTCCCCGCGGTGTTCCTCGCGCTGCTGGTCCCGCAGCTGCGGCGCGCGGGCGCGGTGCCGGCCGCCCTCGGCGGCGCGGCGATCGGCGCGATCCTGCTGCCGATCGCGGCCCCGGGCGTCCCGGTCATGGCCTCGGCGCTCGCCGCCATCCCGGTGCTCGTGCTCGCGCGCCGGCGGAGCGCGCCCTGAGCTGGGCGGCCGTCCTCGGGCTGTGCGCCGGCTGTTACGCGCTCAAGGCGCTCGGCGCGCTGCTGGCCGCGCGCGTGGACCCGGAGCGGGCGGAGCGCTGGTCGCTCGAGCTGGTGGTGGTCCCGGTGCTGGCGGCGCTGATCGTCATCCAGACGATCGACGGCGGCCAGCGCATCGTCTTCGACGCGCGGGCCCCCGCGCTGCTGGTCGCGGCGCTGCTGGTGTGGCGCCGGGCGCCGCTGCTCGTCGTCGTGCTGGCGGCCGGAGCCACCGCGGCGCTGCTGCGGGCGTCGGGCGCGTTTTAGGCGAGCGCGCGCCGCTCGGTGATGCCGGGACTTCGGGCATCGATAGGGACGGGTTTCTTCTCTCGCGTCTCTCTGCGGGGGACGCGGGGAGTCATCCACGTTAACCACCACTGGGGTGGTCAGAGTGGATGGCTCCCTGTGTGGGCGACCGGCGTGCCACGTTGACCACCGCCGCCCACCGAACCCTCGCCCAGGCCGGCCGCCAGCCGACTACTCACCCATCGATGATGCAGTTCCGCGCGGCGACAGGCCCCGGCACCGCCGCGAACGGAGCGCCCTGGCACCGAGCCGCACGCGGCCATGACCGCAACGCGCGCAACCTACGCCTGGAACTCCGGCGTGCCCGCCTCGGGCGTCGACGCCTCGGCGTAGAGGCGCTTGGGGATCCGCCCGGCCTGGCGCGACAGGCGCCCGGCCTCGACGGCGAGCCGGATCGACCGGGCCATCGTCACCGGGTCCTCGGCGCGCGAGATCGCCGTGGCGCAGAGGACCGCGTCGCAGCCGATCTCCATCGCCAGCGTCGCGTCGGTCGCCGTGCCGATCCCGGCGTCGAGGATCACCGGCACGCCGGCGCGCTCGCGGATGAGGCGGACGTTGTACGGGTTGAGGATCCCCTGACCGGAGCCGATCGGCGAGCCGAGCGGCATCACCGCGGCGCAGCCGACGTCCTCCAGGCGGCGGGCGAGGATCGGGTCGTCGGTGGTGTACGGGAGGACGGTGAAGCCCTCGTCGACCAGCTCCTCGGCGGCCTCCAGGAGCGCCGGCGCGTCGGGCAGCAGCGTGCGGTCGTCGCCGATGACCTCGAGCTTGACCCAGTCGGTCTCGAACGCCTCGCGGGCGAGCTTGGCGGTGAGGACCGCGTCGCGGGCGGTGAAGCAGCCGGCGGTGTTGGGCAGGAGCTTGACGCGGGCGGCGCTCAGGACGTCGACGATCGAACCCTGCTGCGCCGGGTCGACGCGACGAAGCGCGACCGTGACCATCTCGGTGCCGCTGGCCTCGATCGCGCCGGCCAGGGCGTCGAGGGAGCGGAACCCGCCGGTGCCGAGCAGGAGGCGGGAGCCGAACGTGCGGCCGGCGATGACGAGCGGATCGGTGAGCGGCGTGGTCGCCATGGTTCAGCCTCCCTGGACGGCGTGGAGCACCTCGACGCGCGCGCCCTCGCGCAGCCGCCGCTCGCCCCAGGCGCCGCGCGGGACCACCTCGGCGTCGACGGCGACGGCGACCCCGCGCGCCTCCGCCGGGACGTCCAGCGCGGCGAGCACCGAGGCCACGGTGGCGTCCGCGGCGACGTCGGCGTCGCGGCCGTTGAGGACGACCTTCATCGGGGGGCCTCCACCGTCGCGAAGCGGCGCGGGTCGGCGGGGGCGGCCCACTCGGGCAGCGTCTCGCCGGCCAGCCCGGCCACCACGAGCTCGGCGGTCAGCGGGGCCAGCAGGATCCCGTTGCGGTAGTGCCCCGTCGCCCAGTGCAGCCCGGCGAGCGCGCCCGGGCCGATCGCGGGGAGGTTGTCGGGGGACCCGGGGCGCAGCGCCGCGCCGACCTCCTCGACGACCATCTCCAGCACGCCGGGGACGACCTCGCTCATGTCGCGGATCAGCGCGAACACGCCGCCCGCGGTCGGCGTGACGTCGAAGCCGCGCTCCTCGACCGTCGCGCCGAGCACGTAGCGGCCGTCGGGGCGGGGGACGAGGTAGGCGTCGGGCGTGCGGATCGTCCGCTGCACCAGCCCCGGGCCCTGGGGATCGCGCAGCCGCAGGATCTGGCCCTTGACGGGGCGCACCGGCACGCGCGCGCCCTCGGGCAGCCCGGCCACGCGCGCGAGCCCGGTCCCCGCGGCGAGCACGACCGCGGCGGCGCGCAGCTCCTCACCGCCGGCCAGCCGCACGCCGACCGCGCGCTCGCCCTCCACGAGCACCGCCTCGACGCGAGCGCGCGCCCGGATCGCGCCGCCCGCCCGCTCGACCGCCTCGGCCAGCGCCGCCGTCAGCGCGCGCGGCTCGACCGAGCGGTCGCCGGGCACGTCGAGCGCCAGGCGGACGGTGGGCGCCAGGCCGGGCTCGGCGCGGCGCGCCGCGGTCGGGCGCAGCCGGTCGGCGGCGAGGCCGAGCGACTGCTGCAGCCCGTGGAGGCGATCGAGGATCGCCGCCTCGTCCGCGTCGCGCGCGACGACGAGCGTCCCGGCGCGGTGCAGGCCCGGGTCGCGGCCCGACGCGCCCGCCAGCTCGTCGCAGACGCCCTCGATCCGGGCCGCGCCCTGCAGGCCGAGCGCCAGCAGCGCGTCCTCGCCGAAGTCGGTCTCGGTGACGGGCGCGAGCATGCCGGCGGCGACCTGCCACGCGCCGGGCTCGCCGGCGTCGAGCACCACCGCGCGCAGGCCGCGCTGCTGCGCACGCCAGGCGATCGCGAGGCCGATGGGTCCGCCGCCCACGACGGCGACGTCTGCTGCTGACACTGCCGTGCTCCCTCCCTACGCCGGCATGACCCGGATCAGGTTCAACGGTCGGTGGATGCGCCACCCTCTCAGCCCTTCCCGGGCTCCCGTTCGAGACGCCTCTATCGTAGCGCTGGTGACGCCCCGCGACCGCCTGCGCGACGCCCGCCTCTACGTCGTCTGCGACGCCCGGCCGCAGGCGTTCCTCGAGGCCGTCCTGCGCGGCGGCGCCGACCTGATCCAACTGCGCGACAAGACCCTCGACGACGCGGGGATCGTCGCCGCCGCGCGCGCCTTCCGCGCCGCCGCCAACGCCCACGGGGCGCTGTTCGTCCTCAACGACCGGCCGGACCTCGTGGACGCCTGCGGCGCCGACGGCGTCCACGTCGGCCAGGACGACGCGGCGCCCGCGCAGGCGCGCGCGGCCGTCGGGCCCGATCGCATCGTCGGGCGCTCGACGCACGCGCCCGACCAGGCCGCGGCCGCGCTGGCCGACCCGGACGTCGACTACTTCGCGGCGGGCCCCGTCCACGCCACGCCGACCAAGCTCGGCCGCCCCGCCGTGGGCCTGGAGTACGTGGCGCACGTGGCGGCCGGCGCGACGGAGAAGCCCTGGTTCGCGATCGGCGGGATCGACCGCGACACCATCGGCGACGTCGTCGGGCACGGCGCGCGCCGCGTCGTCGTCGTGCGCGCCGTGACCGAGGCGGCCGACCCGGAGGCCGCCGCGCGCGAGCTGCGCGCCGCGCTGGAGGTGCCCGTTGGGGCAGCGCAGCCGTAAGCGCCGCAGCGGCGCGACGGCGGTGCGCCCGCCCGCCTCACCCGCGGCCACCCCGCCGGCGCGGCCCGACCCCGACGCGTCGATGCGCCGCGGCTACGCCCGCGCGGAGGCGCGCAACCAGGAGGTCCGCGCCCAGCTGCGCCCGTTCGCCCCCGGCGAGCGCCCGCTCGTCCTGACGATCTCGGCCGCCGTCGCGATCCTCATCGCCGTCGGCAACGTGGTCCTCTACGCGACGGGCTACGAGGTCCGCAGCGGCCAGCAGCCGACGGTCGCGACCACGGTGATCTTCGCCGGGATCATGGTCGCCGCCGGCGTCGGCATGTGGCTCAAGCGCTACTGGGCCGTCCTCGGCTTCCAGGCGCTGCTGGGGGTGACGATCATCTCGGCCACGTTCAGCCTCGTGCGGGCGAGCAACCTGCCGGCCGCGCTGCTGACGACCGCGGTGATCGCCATCGCCGGCACGCTGTTCTGGTTCCTGATCAAGGTGATGGCGCGGATCCAGACTCCGCAGCGCCCGAGCCGCGACGCATGAGCTGGCCGTTCACCCACGTCGAGCGGATCCGCTTCGGCGACCTCGACGCGATGCGCCACCTCAACAACGTCGTCTTCCTGCGCTACTTCGAGACCGCGCGGATCGCCTACATCCGCGAGCTGATGCCGGAGCACGACCCCGCGCACCCCGAGGGCGCGTTCGGGCTGATCTTCGCCGAGTGCCAGATCTTCTACCGCTCGCCGGGCCAGTTCGACGAGGAGGTCTGCGTCGACCTCCGCGTCGCCGACGTCAAGCGCTCGAGCTTCAAGCTGGAGTTCCGGATGCGCGTCGGCGAGCGGGTGCTGGCCGACGGCTACGGGACGCTCGTCGGCTACGAGTACGAGCACCAGCGGGCCGCCCCGCTGCCGCCGGCGCTCGCGGATCGGCTCGCCGCGACGTCGCGGTAGTGTCTTTGCACATGGCTGAGAGCGCGTACGACTGCATCGTCATCGGGTCGGGTCCAGGGGGCTACGTCGCGGCGATCCGCGCCGCGCAGCTCGGGATGAAGACCGCCGTCGTGGAGAAGGGCGAGGTCGGCGGGCGCTGCCTCAACTACGCGTGCATCCCGGCCAAGGCGGTGCTGCGCGTCGCCGACATCGTGTCCGAGGTCGAGGAGGCCGCGGAGTTCGGGCTCTCCACCAACGGCTCGCAGGTCGACTTCGGCAAGGTCGGCGACCGGCGGCGCAAGGTCGTCAAGACGCTGACCGGCGGCGTGTCCGGCCTGTTCAAGAAGAACCAGATCGACTTCATCGAGGGCTTCGGCTCCGTCACCGACGACGGCAACGTCAAGGTCGGCGGCAACTTCGACGGCACGGAGATCGAGGCCCGCAAGGCGGTCGTCCTCGCCACCGGCTCCGTTCCCAAGTCGCTGCCCGGCATCGACTTCGGCGGCCGCATCATCGGCACGGAGGAGGCCTGGGCGCTCGACGAGCTGCCCGCTTCGCTCGCGGTGCTCGGCGCGGGCGCGTCCGGGGCCGAGATCGCGTCCGCCTACGGCCGCCTCGGCACGAAGGTGCTGCTCTTCGAGGCGCTCGACCGCATCCTCCCGTCCGAGGACGAGGACATCTCCAAGGTCGCCGCCCGCGCGCTCTCCAAGCAGAACATCAAGATCCACACGAGCACGCTCGTGCAGGACGTCAAGTCGGGCGACGACAAGGTCGCGTTCAGCTACGGCGACGAGCAGGGCGAGGTCGACTACCTGGTCATCGCCGCCGGGCGCGGGCCGGACGTCGAGGGCCTCGGCCTCGACGAGGCCGGCATCGAGCTCGACGACCGCGGCCTGGTCAAGGTGGACGCCGCCCAGCGCACCTCGCTGAAGGGCGTCTACGCGATCGGCGACCTCGTCCGCGGCCCCGCGCTCGCCCACAAGGCCTCCGACGAGGGCGTCATCGCCGTCGAGGACGCCAACGGGATGGAGACCCACGGGCTCGAGTACGTCGACATCCCGCGGGCGACGTTCTGCACGCCCAACGTCGCCTCGTTCGGGCTGACCGAGAAGCAGGCGCGCGACCAGGGCTACGACGTCACCGTCGGCAAGATCAACTACGGCGCCGTCGGCGCGGGCACCGTCTACGGGGACCGCAGCGGCATCATCAAGATCATCGGCGACAAGAAGTACGGCGAGCTGATCGGCGGCCACATCGTGGGCGCCAAGGCGACGGACCTGATCCAGGAGCTCGTCAACGCGCGGGCGCTGGAGGGCGGCTACTCGGAGGTCGCGCGGATCGTCCACGGCCACCCGACGATGTCCGAGGGCGTCATGGAAGCCGCACGGGCCGCCGATGGCTGGCTCATCCACGGCTGAGCCCCGCCAGCCCCGCTTCTACTTCGACCTGGCCTCGCCCGAGGCCTACCTGGTCGCCGAGCGCTCGCACACGGCGCTCGGCGTGGTCCCCGAGTGGGTCCCGGTGTGGCTCGGCGGGCTGCGGGCGGGCGAGCTCGGCGGCTTCCGCTGCGCCGAGGAGGTGGCGAGCTTCAAGGAGGACGTCGAGCGGCGGGCGGCGCGCCACGGCCTGCAGCCGCTGCGCTGGCCGGAGCCGTTCCCGGCCGACACGCGCTGGGCGATGCTCGTCGCCACCTACGCGCTGCGCGTCGGGCGCGTCGTCGCGTTCTCGCAGGCCGCGTTCCGGCAGGCGTTCGCGGGCGGGCGCGACCTCGGCGACCGCGACTCGGTGCTGATCGCCGCGGCGGCGTGCGAGATGCACCCGGCCGCCGTGCTGAAGGGCGCGTCGCTCGGGTCGATCGAGCGGCGGCTCGACGAGGCGACGGCGGCGGCCGCGGCGGCCGGCGTGATGGACGTGCCGGCGGTGCAGGTCGGCGACCGGATCTTCCACGGCGATCGCGAGCTCGAGGCGGCCGCCGAGGCGCTGGCGCGATGACGCGCGCCAACCGCGCCTACGAGCTGCGGTGCACGCGCGACACCGTCGAGGTCGTCGAGATCGCCTCCGGCGAGGTGGTGCTCTTCTGGGACACCGCCCCCGGCGAGACGCGCCGGCTCGCGCGGGCGCTGCGCGCCGACCTCGTGCGTCTAAAGCCCGAGGCGTTCCTCGAGCGCTGGCGGGCCTACGAGCCGTGAGCCACGCGCTGCTGCGCTCGTTGTGGCTCGACCCGGCGTACGTGCGCGACGCCTTCCCGTTCACGCTGCCGGCCGTGCGCCCGCTGATCGGGGAGCCGCTCGAGCTGGCGAGCGAGGTGACCTTCCTCGTCGGCGAGAACGGCACGGGCAAGTCGACCATCGTCGAGGCGCTCGCCGCGAAGCTCGATCTCGACGTCGAGGGCGGCGACCGCGACCTGCGCTTCGAGGAGCGCGAGGCCGACACCGACCTGCACGTCGCGCTGCGCATCGCGCGCGGCTCGCGGCGGCCGTCGATGCAGTACTTCCTGCGCGCGGAGAGCTTCTTCAACGTGGCCCGGACGGTGGACGCCCACGAGGGCCTGCTGGCCCGCCACGGCGGGCGGCCGCTGCACGCCATGTCGCACGGCGAGTCCTTCCTCGCGCTGGCCAACGAGCGCTTCCTCCCGGACGGGCTGTTCGTGCTCGACGAGCCCGAGGCCGCGCTCTCGCCGGTCGGCCAGCTCGGGCTGCTGCGGCGCATGCGCGAGCTGGCGCTCGACGGCGCGCAGTTCGTCGTCGCCACCCACTCGCCGATCCTCCTCGCCTATCCGGGCGCGACGATCTACGAGCTGTCGGACGCGGGGATCGAGCGGGTCGGCTACGAGCAGACCGACCACTACCGCCTGACGCGCGCGTTCCTCGAGGCCCCCGAGCGCTTCCTCGGAGAGCTCTTCGCGTGACGGCGTTCCGCATCGGCCTCCCGCTCGCGATGGTCGCGCTCGGCGTCGCGCTGATCGTCGCCGGCGGGTCGCAGGCCGACGCCGCGGGCGTCACCATCGTCGGGTCCGCCGCGCTCGTCTGGCTGGCCGGCGCGCTGCTGCGCTCCAGCGTGCGCGACGAGGCCGAGCGCGAGGCCGAGGAGGCCGCGCGCCAGTATTACCGCGAACACGGGCGCTGGCCGGACGAGGAGTAGCGCCCGCCGCCGCCTACAGTGGCGCCGGTGAGAAAGCTTCCGTGACTCGTCGCGCTGGTCCTCGCCCTCGGCGTGACGGGCGCGCGCGCCGACGTCCAGGACCTGCCGGACCCGTACTTCACGACGGACGGCGCCGTGTTCGACCTCGACCGCGACGGCGAGGACCTGCTGATCGGCGGCCAGTTCGCGCGCAGCGGTCGCCGCACGGGCGCGCGGGTCGCGGTCGGCGCCGCGTCGGGGACGATCGACCGCCGGCTGCCGGAGGCGCCGTGGAACGGGCGCGGTGCGGCCCCCGACGGCGCCGGCGGCTGGTACCTGCCCGCCCACCATGGCGTCGCGCACTACGACGACGGCCGGCGCGACCCCGCGTTCGAGCGCTGGATCGACGGGCGCATCTCGACGCTGTGGCGCGACGGCGACGTCCTGTACGTCGGCGGCGACTTCGACGCCGTCGGCGGGGACGAGCGTCACAAGCTGGCCGCGCTCGACGCCCGGACGGGCGAGCTGCTGCCCTGGCAGGCCGGCTCTCCGCCGCTCAGCCCGCCACGGGCGATCCGCGTCCTCGCCGGCCGCGTCTACGTGCTCGCCACGTACCCCGCGCCCGACGACCACGATTTCGGCGAGCTTGCCGCCTACGACGCGAAGACGGGCGAGCAGACCGTGTTCTCCGCCGACGATGACGGCCTCGTGTGGGACCTCGAGGTCGCCGGCGGGAGGCTTTTCGCCAGCGGCTCGTTCGACCGCATCGGCGGCCGCGACCGCTCGGGTCTGGCCGAGCTCGATCCGCTGACCGGTGCGGCCCGCGCGTTCGACCTCGGCCTGGGCACCGGATCGGTCGAGGACATGGCCGTCGACCCCGGCGGCGACACGCTGCGCTTCGGAGGGAGCTTCACGGAGGTGCGGGGGCAGGCGCGCCACGGTTTCGCCGCCGTCGACCTGGTCACGGGTGCGCTCGCGCCATGGGACCCGCGGGTCGGCAGCGCCGATCGCGCCTTCGGCTATGCCGTCGCCGTCGCCGGCGATCGCGCGTTCGTCGCCGCGCACACGGGCGGCGGGGCGGTCGTCGCGTCCGTCGACACCGCGACCGGCGCGGACCTCGGCTGGGCGATCCGCCCGGACGACACCGCGGACGAGATCGTCGCCGCCGAGGGCGCGGACCAGGTCATCGTCTCGGGGCGCTTCGCGGCGGCCTCGACGGTCCGGCGCACCAGCCTGGCGCGCATCCGCGCGGCCGACGGAGCACCGTCGGGCACGCTGCCCGCGGTCGAGGGCGGCCCGGTCCACGCCATGGCGCGCGACGGCGACGTGCTCTACCTGGGCGGCGCCTTCACGAAGGTCGGCGGCCGGCCGCGGGCTCGGCTGGCGGCCGTCGATCTGAGGACCGGCGCGGTGCTGCCGTGGGCGCCTTCGGTCGACTGGTCGGTGTGGACGCTTGCGGTCGGACCGGACGCGGTCTTCGTCGGCGGGTACTTCGCCGAGGTCAACGGCGCGTTCCATCCGTATTTCGCGGCGCTCGACCGCGTCAGCGGCGCGACGCTGCCCGGTTGGGACGTCACCGGCGGCCAGCTCGGTGTGACCGACCTCGAGCTGCGCGCGAACCGCTTGTTCGTCGCGGGCGACTTCGCGGCGATCCAGGGCGTCACGCGCGCCGGCATCGCGTCGCTCGACGCCACGACGGGCGCGGTCGAGCCGTGGTCGCCGCAGCCGGACGGACGGGTCGACGAGGTGGAGATCGATGGTGACCGCGTGTACCTGGGCGGCGCGTTCGCGAAGGTCGGCGGCCGGCCGCGCGAGTTCGCCGCGGCGGTCGACCCCGGCACCGGCGAGGCGCTCGACTGGGCGCCGGAGGTGCGTGGCCCGGTCGGCCGGATCGCCGTGGGCGGCGAGCGCGTCCATCTCGCCGGCCTCTACGATCGCCAGACCGGCCGGCTGCCGGCCGCGATGCTCACCGTCGTCGACCGCGCCTCCGGCGCGCCGCTCCCGTCGTCTCCGTCGAGCGGCCAGGTGCTCGACGTCCTCGCCGACCCGCACCGCACGATCGTCGCCGGCCAGTTCTGGACGCTGACGTCCGACGATCCCGGCGACGCGGAGATCCGCGGCGGGACGCTGGCGCCGTTCGCCGTGCGCCCGCTCCAACTGGGCGAGCCGTTCGTCACCGGGGCCGCGGAGGAGGGCGAGACGCTCACCTGCCACCCCGGCGAATGGCGCGAGACCGACGGCGGGTTCGCCTACGCGTGGCTGCAGCCCGGCGAGCGCGGGCCCGTCGTGGTCGACACGGGGCAGACGCACGTGGCGACGCGCGCGGACGCCGACTCGCTGGGGCTCGCGTGCCGCGTCCGCGCGATGCACGGCGATGCCCACACCGACGCGCAGACCGAGTGGTCCCCCGTGACGTACCGCTCCACCGGGCCCCAGCCGACGCCGACCGCAACGCCGACGCCCACCCCCGCACCGACGGCCACGGCAGCCCCGACCACCACCGCCACGCCGAGCCCTTCCCCGGCGCCGGACCCCTCCGCCACCGCCACGCCGGCACCCTCTCGCGGGGCGCCGGCTCCCGCACCGCTCGCGCCGGCACCCGAGCGGCTCCGGACCACGTTCCCCGCGGCCTCCGCTCCGCGAGCGACCGTGCTGCGGCGCTCGGCGCGCCGCCTCGTGCTGCGCCTCAGCTGCCCGGCAGCGTGCCGCGTCCGCGTCCGCGTCGTCGCGCACGGCGGTCGGCGCTGCGCGTCGCGCGCGATCCGCCTGCGCGGCGCCGGCGCGCGCCGCGT
>DASVQH010000227.1:0-12233 GCA_036389195.1 Solirubrobacteraceae bacterium | reverse complement strand
CGGCGTCGGCGAGCTCGGCGTAGAGCGGCGCCCGGGCGGCGTGCAGCTCCTCGAAGCGGCGCCGGTCGCGGGCGAGCGGCCGGCGGCCGCCCGCGCGCTGCCAGGCGACGCCGGGCGCGACGTCGAGATGGACGACGGTGTGGTCGCGCAGGCGCTCGCGCACGCGGTCGGAGAGCACGGCGCCGCCGCCGAGGGACACGACGGCGTCGTCGGCCGCGCGGTCGAGCAGCTCGCAGACGACCTCCTCCTCGGTGTCGCGGAACGCGCGCTCGCCGTGGCGGGCGAACCAGTCCTCGATGGTGGTCCCCAGCCGCGCCTCGATCGCCGCGTCGGCGTCGATCGGCCGGACGCCCAGGTCGGCCGCCACCGCGCGGGCGGCCGACGTCTTGCCGGCGCCCATGAACCCGATGAAGACCAGGGCGCTCAGGCGCCCCGCCGCTTCCAGCCGATCCGCTCCTCGTACGCGGCCAGCGCGGCGCGCACGTCGTCGATGTGGTCGCCGCCGAACTTCTCGCGGTAGGCGCTCGCGAGGACGATGGCCAGCATCGCCTCCCCCACCACGCCCGCGGCGGGCACCGTGCAGGAGTCGGTGCGCTCGCGCAGCGCCTGCGCCGGCTCGCGCGTGGCGATGTCGACCGAGCGCAGCGGCTTGGTCAGCGTGGGCAGCGGCTTCATCGCGCAGCGGACGACCAGCGGCTCGCCCGTCGTCATGCCGCCCTCGACGCCGCCCGACCGGTTCGTCTCGCGGTAGTAGCCGCGGGCCTCGTCGTAGAAGATCTCGTCGTGGGCGGCCGACCCGGGGCGGCCGGCGAGGTCGAAGCCGTCGCCGATCCCGCAGCCCTTGATCGCCTGGATCGACATCATCGCCAGGGCGATCCGGCCGTCGAGGCGCGACTCCCAGGAGACGTGGGAGCCCAGGCCGGGGACCAGGCCGAAGGCGCGCACCTCGAAGACGCCGCCGAGGGACTCGTTGCGCTTGCGCAGGACGTTGATCTCCTGCACCATCGCCTTGGACGCGTCGGCGTCCAGGCAGCGGACCGGCGAGGCGTCGACCTCGGCGAAGTCCGCCGCGCCCAGCCCGTTGGGCTCGGGCGCGCGGACGCTGCCGATCTGCGTCACGTGGGAGACCACCTCGACGCCGACCGCCGCGAGGAAGGCCTTGGCCAGCGCGCCGCCCGCGACGCGCGCGGCGGTCTCGCGGGCGCTGGCGCGCTCGAGCACGTTGCGCACGTCGGTGAAGCCGTACTTCTGGGTCCCGGCGAGGTCGGCGTGGCCGGGACGCGGCAGGTGGACCTCGGGCACGTCGGCTTCGACGGGCCAGGGGTTCATCCGCTCCTCCCAGTTGGCGTAGTCGCGGTTGGCGACCTGGAGGGCGATCGGGCCGCCGAGCGTCTGCCCGTGGCGGACGCCGCTCGTGACCTCGGCGGCGTCGCGCTCGATCTTCATGCGGCCGCCGCGCCCGTGGCCGAGCTGGCGGCGGGCCATGTCGGCGTTGATGGCCTGGAGATCGAGGGGCAGGCCCGCGGGCAGGCCCTCGACCACACAGGTCAGGCCCGGCCCGTGGGACTCGCCGGCGGTGACGACGCGGAGCACGCCCCGCAGGATATTGACCCGCGCCGGGCGCTACTGGCGGCCGGCGGCGGCCGCGCGGGCGACCTGCGCCATCCACCCGTGCGAGGACAGCAGCCGCAGCCTGCCCGTGCGCGGGTTGTAGCGCAGCCGGCCGACGCGGTTGACCCGCGCCCGCAGGAGGCGCCGGCCGGGCGACGAGGCGGCCATCCGGGCCACTCGCGCGCGGCGGGCCGAGCGGGTCCGCTTCGTGTGGATGGCCACCAGGTCGACCTGCAGCTCGGCGCTGCCGTTGCCCTCCTGCGAGGAGAAGAACTCGGTCTCGCCCTTGCGCAGGAAGACGCGCTGGCAGTCGTCGGGCGAGGGGTCGCAGCGGCCGTCGCCCTCGGCGGTGACGCCCTCGTCGACCAGGAAGACCGCGGTCTTGCCGTCGTCCATGAGTCCGAGGTAGATCGCCGACGGGTTGTCCGCGTCGGGCAGCGCGTCGAGGCGCTTGAGCGTCTTGTCCTCGCCGTTGACGCGGACTTCGAGCGAGTAGAGCGCGAAGGTCGGGGCCGGCGGCCGCGTCGTGGCGGGCGGGTCGAGCGTCGGCGCGGGAGCCGGCGCCGGGGACGGGGACGGCGTGGAGCCGCCGCCGCCGAACGACGGCGTGGACGGCGTGTCGGGGCGGGCCGGCGAGGAGCTGCCGCCGCCGGTGAAGCTGCCCGAGGTGTCGGGCGCACCGCCGCTCGCGGCGGGGGTGGCCGTCGCGGCCGGCTTCTCCGGGCGCGGATGGGACTGGTCGCCGGTCGGGGTGAACGGGTCCTTGCGGTCGCCGAGGACCCGGCGGCGCTCGCCGAGCTCGGCGGCGGCCGGCGCGACCAGGGCGGCCTGGAGGGCCTGCATGCCGGTGGCGGGAGCGGCCGCCACCGGGGCCGGCGGCAGCTCCTCGTGGTCGGCCAGCAGCAGCGGCGTGGCCACCGCGGCGAGCGCGAGGATCAGGGCCAGCGGCCACAGACGGCCGGTGACGAGATCGCGGAAGGGAGCGGCGAGGGACTTCATCGGATGGCGGCTCCGGTCGTGGTGGCGGTCACCGGGGTGGTGCCCGAGGTCGTTGCGGCAGGGGTCGCGCCGGTGGCGGCGGCCATCGACGAGGCGAGCGGGACGCCCTCCGACGACGGCAGCAGGTAGGCCGTGGCGCCGACCGTCGCGTAGACGGCCGGGAAGCCCTCGACTCCCGGCTTGAAGGTGAACGAGTCGACCGTCAGCAGCCGGCCGGAGACCCGGACCTCCTTCTCGGACACCGCGACGAGGCGCTCCAGGCGGGAGAAGAAGTTCGAGAGCGAGAAGAACTGCCCGCGGAACTCGAAGTCGAACGGCATGGTCGGGAAGCCGGCCGCGCCCACCGTGGCGCCCGGCGGCAGCGCGGCGGTGGTGGCCGCGGCGGTGTTGGCGCCCGGCGCGGCCGCCGTCGGAGGCGTCGCCGCGGAGGTGCCGGCGCCGCCCGAGAGGGTGATCGAGTGGAAGTCGACGCCGCTGCGGTCGGCGGCGGTCTCGAGCTGCACGACCAGCGAGCGGACGTCGTCGTCGGTCGGGACGGCCTTGCCGAGCCGGACCACCGACGCGTAGTCCACGTCGTGGGTCGACTTGGCCAGGCGAAGGCGGTCCGCCTCGGCCCGCGTGGTGGCGAGCTTGGTCCGGGCCTGCTCGACCTTGGCGCCGAGCTCGGCGGCCTTCTCGTGCTTGGGCCCGAGGACCAGGAACCAGAAGGCGATGGCGGCGACGGCGGTGGCGAGGCCACCGAGGATCATCCGGGTGCGCACGGCGGAGCTCATCGCGCCGAGACCTCCTTCGTGGTGCTCGAGGTGGTGGCGGCGGCCTGCTCGCCGGCGGCCGGGGTGGCGGCCGGGGACGGCGTCGGGGCGGCCGCCGGCTGGCCGGCGGCGGGGGTCGCGGCCGCTGCGGCCTGACCGGGGACGGGGGTGGCGGCCGGCGTGGCCGGCGTGGCCGCGGTCGGCGCGGCGCCCGCGGGCGCCGCCGGCGCGTTCTCGAAGAAGATCACGAGCTGGAAGTCCGGCTGGGAGCCCTTGCCGCAGCCCTCGCGCTTCTGCGCGGTGCCGGTGGCGGTGGCTCCCGCCGTGGCGCCGGCCGTGGCCTCCGCCATCGGATCCTCCTTCTGCGAGGACGCGAGCGACACCCGGGTGACGCCCTGGACGGCGCGCAGGCGAGCCATCAGGCGGGCGACCTCGAACTGGCCGGCGGTGCAGCCCGTGAGCTCGATGGCCGGCGCGGCGATCGAGGCGCGCAGCGGGTTGCTCGCGCCGCCGCCGGCGTTGGCGTCGGGCGAGACGCTGCCGGTGATGGTGTCGAGCGTGACGTCGGACGGGATGGCCCGCGAGAGGTCGCGCAGGGTGCGCTCCCAGTCGAAGCGAGCCGCCGCGAGGTCGCGGACGGTGGAGAGCCGCTTGGCGGCCAGCGCCTGGAAGCGGCCGTAGGACGCGAGGGAGCTGACCTCGCGCTCGGCGACGACCTGGTCGGCCTCCACGGTGCGCAGCTCGCGCTGGTTGGCCTTGATGTCGTTCTGCGCGAGCACCGTGGCGACCACGGCGACGAGGACCAGGGCGAGGACGCCGAGGATGGCGATGGCGCCGGCGCTCTCACGGGGGCCCGTGGACGCGCGGCGGTCCGCGGTGCGGAGGTCGGGCGGGAGGAGGTTGACGGCCTTCATCTCGGCTCGTTGATCGGCACGCCCCCGCCCGGTCTTGAGCGGCGGCGGCGATCGCCGGGATCAGACGAAGGTGTCGAGGTACCAGTCGACCATCGCGTCGCCCACGAAGAGCGCGACGAGACCGCCGAAGGCGAGGAACGGGCCGAACGGGACACCGGTCTTGCGCCCGGCCTGCACGCCCTTGCGCGCGATGATCAGGGCGCCCACCACGCTGCCGGCGACGAGCGCGACCAGCATGGCCGGCCCGACGGCACGCCCGAGGTAGAGGCCCATGACGGCGGCGAGCTTGACGTCGCCCATCCCCATGCCCGCGGGATAGGCCAGCGCGGCGATCAGGAGGAAGCCGCCCGCCGCCGCGGCGGCGATCAGGTGGCCGGTCAGGTCGTCGGGCCGCGTGAGCAGCAGGAGCGCGATCGCGACGACCGCCGCCGGCCCGGTGATCCGGTTGGGGATGATCCGGTGGTCGAGGTCGATGAACGTCACCGGCACGAGCACGAGCACGAAGGCCAGCCCGAGCCAGACGTCGCGGTCCGCGCCCTCGGCGAGGACCACGGCGGCCAGGAGCACCGCCGTGAGCAGCTCGACGAGCGGATAGCGCCGCGATATGGGCTCCGCGCAGTCGCGGCAGCGGCCGCGCAGCAGGAGCCAGGACAGGACCGGGACGTTGTCGTAGGGCCGCACCGGCGTCTCGCACCGCGGGCAGCGCGAGCGCGGGGTCACGAGGCTCTCGTGCACCGGCAGCCGCGCGATCACCACGTTGAGGAACGACCCGAGGATCGCGCCGGCGACCCCGGCGAAGGCCGCCGCCATGGCGACGGTCATGACCAGGACCCCATCGGTCATCAGCCTAGTCCTCCGGGCCGGCGCGTCAGGCGCCGGGGCGCTCGCTCACGGCGAGGCCCGCGGCCACCGTGAGGCGGGCGGCGTCGGCGTGGCCGGCGCCGTCCTCGGCGGCGACCACCGCGGCGGTGACCGGCAGGCTCAGCTGGCGGCTGAGCTCGTCGGCGAAGCCGGGCACCTCGACCGCGGGACCCGTGAGCACGGCGCGGTCGACGGGCTCGGAGGCCTCCTGCATGCGGTAGAAGTTCAGCGAGTTGCGGACCACGTCGGCGAGCTGGTGGACGCCCTCGACGAGGACGGAGCGGGCGCCGTCGACGATCGCGGTCTCCCCCTGGATCTCCTCCAGCGGCTGCTCGAGCCCGACGTAGGTCAGCCACTGGCGGGCGTGCTCCATCGTCAGCGCGCCGCGCTCGGCCAGCGTCGCCGCCATGTCCTCGAGGCCGCCGTGGGCCGTGCGGGTGAACAGGCAGGAGGCGCCCGAGGCGACGGCCACGTTGGTGAGGCCGCCGACGTTGACGTAGAGGACCGCCTCGCCGGCGGGCATCTCGACGTCGAGCGCGCGGATCATCGCGAAGGCGGAGAGGTCGATCCCGGCGAGCCGCAGGCCGGCCGAGCGGGTCGCGCTGACCAGGCGCTCGATCATGTCGCGGCGGACCGCCGCGACGACGACGCGCGAGCGCTGGCCGAGCGGCGTGTCGACGACCCCCAGGGGCTGGAAGTCCATCACCGCCTCGTCGATCGGCATCGGGATGTGGTCCGGCGCCTGCATGCGCACGGCGGCGGCGAGCTGCTTGGGGTCCTCGAGGACCGGGAGGTCCAGGCTGCGCACGACGATCCGCTGGTTGGCGACGCCGAGGCGGACGTAGCGCGGCAGGCCGTGCTTGTCGAAGAACTCGCGCAGGCCGGCGGCCAGCTCGGCCTCGTCGGAGACCTCGCCGTCGCGCAGCACGCCCGGCCGCAGCATCTCGACGGCCCCGCGGACGAGGCTGACGTGCCCGTTGACGGCGACCTCGGCCCCGGCGATGTGGCTGGGCTCGATCTCCAGGCCGACGACGGCCTGCTGCTTCTTCCCGGTTCCGCGCAGTTTCATGGTGTCCGAGTGATCGGCACGGCCGGCGGCCGCCTTGAGCGCGTGAGCGCCGTCTACTGGCCGGCGGGCAGCGTGCGCCAGGAGTTCTGCACGAAGCCGGCGCCCGCGTAGCCCTTGATCAGCGGGAACGCGCGGTCGTCGAAGACGATGTTGGCCTTCGACGCACCGGCGATCACGCCGCCGGGCCCGTCCACGGCGACCGCGCCCTGGATCGCCGCCGTACCGCCGATCGTCACGACCGGGCCGGCGATGTTGCTGAGGTTGGCGGCGTAGATGATCCCGTAGAAGACGCTGTTGCCCCCGAAGCCGATCGTCCCGTTGGCGATGACGAGCACGCCCGGCGTCGCGTCGGAGAAGCCGCCGGGCATCGTGCAGTTGGAGCTCGTCGACTCGATGAACACCAGCCCGCCCGCGACGCCGGTGAGGTCCGGGCAGGCGCCCGAGCCGTAGTAGCGGCCGGTGGACTGGGCCTGCAGCCGGAAGCTCTGCAGCTGGTCGGCGTCGAAGGTCGGGGACGTCGCGGGGTCGATGACCAGGCGGTTCGGCGACACCTGGCCCTTGTTGGCCACGTAGTCGGCGCACGGGGTGTGGCTCGGCGCGTCGCAGCGCAGGCTGAGGTCGGCCGGCTCGGCGGCGTAGGGCCCGCGCGTGTCGACGATGGTCTTGGCGCCCTTGTTGTTGGTCTGGAACCAGTTGGCCGTCACGACGTTGCGCGGGAACTGCAGCGGCGTGAGGTTCTGCTTGACGAGCGCCACGACGGTCTGGACCTTGCAGCTGGCCACCGCGGTGGCCCGCACCCACAGCTTGCCGTCGAGGTTGGCGTCGTAGGTCGGGCGGGTGAGCGCCAGCGCCCGGTTGTAGTACGCGACGTCGGTCGACGTCTTCGTGAGGTTGCCGTTGTCGCGGACCTCGGTCGTCCAGGGGACGGCCGGCGTGCCGGCCGGGCAGGTCATCGCCGCCGGGTAGTCCGTCCCGGCGTAGCCCGCGGAGAGCGTGGCGTTGTCCGGGCACGGATCGAGCGCCGGCGACGCCGGGGAGCAGACGGCCGGGTAGGCGACGCCCGCCGAGCCGGGCCACTTGCGTCCCAGCTGGAAGATCTGGTGCTGCATCGACGCCTCGGTGAGCCGGAAGGACGCCTCGCGGACGCGCTCGACGCGCGACTGGTTCTGCTGGGTGTCGGAGAACGCCACGACGGCCAGCGCGATCGTCATCATGATCCCGAGCAGCAGGATCGCCGCGACCAGCATGAAGCCGTCCTCTTCGCGCGCGCGCCGCGTCATGTCACGCTCACCGTCCTCGTCGGCGTGGAGCCGGTCAGCCCGCTCGAGTCGGAGACCTCGAGGCGGAAGGTGTGGTTGCCGCTGGGGATGCCGGCCTTGCGGAAGATCCGGCCGGTCTGCGCCATCTCGGCGCCGTCCATGAACCACTTGAACGTCACGCTGTCGCCGTCAGGGTCGTAGGAGCCCGAGCCGTTGAGGATCACGTAGCCGGAGGCCTGGGTCATCGTGAAGTCGGCGACCGGCGGCTGGTTGGCGTTGCGCAGCGTCACACCGCTGGTGAGGACGCGCTCGCCGCGCACGCTGGCCGGCTCGCGGTCGATGGCCAGCGTCATCTCGACCGCGTTGATGGCCGCGGTGCTGGCGTAGACGGACGGCGAGAAGCTGAAGACGGCCCGCTCCGGCGTGCGGAGCCGGTTGACGATCCGGCCCGCGACGACCTGGTTGGTGTCCCAGCCGTTGGTGGCCGCCGTGCACGTCAGCGCGGTCGGGGTCGCCGGAGCGGTCGCGCCGGTCCAGCGCTGGGTCTGGAACCGCAGCACCGCGTTGGAGGTGCTCGTCGAGTCCAGGCAGTACCGGACCCGCATCGCGCCGAGCGAGTTGGTCGTCGGCGGGATCGTCGGGGCGGCGGGCGTCGCGAACGGGTCGACGGTCTGGATCACGAGGTCGTACGGATCCGCGCGCTCGACGGCCGTCGGCGCGAGGCCGGGGTTGGCCACCGAGTTGCGCAGGGCCACCGAGAGCTGGTCCATCGCCGTGCGGGCGGAGTCCTGGGCCTCGATCTGCTGGCGGTGCTGGTGGGACTGGCGCAGCAGGACCTCGAGCACCGTGAGCACGCCGCCGAAGGCGACCATGCCGATCGCCATCGAGATCATCAGCTCGATCAGCGTGAAGCCCCGCTGGTCGCTCAGCCGCCTCACGGGACCGTCACCGAGTTCGAGAAGCTGGATTCCGTGAGGGTCGGCGCGACCGCGGTGACCCAGTAGGTGGCCGAGCCGCCGTTGACGTACTCGGAGTCGGTCGTCGCGCCGGCCGTCGCGTCCACGGAGGCCGTGGTCAGGCGGTTGGTGTAGTCCTTGGTGGTGCGGTAGATCCGGTAGGAGTCGACGGCGGGGCCGGCGGCCGGCTTGTTCCAGGTGAGCTTGATCGTCCCGTCGGCCTGCGGGGTCGCGATCAGCCCCGTCGGCGCGTTGGGCTTCGTGGTGACCGTCGTCGTGCCGGTGGTGGTGGTCGTGCTGCGGAGGTTGACCTCGCCCGGCGTCGACGTGCCGCCGTAGTTGAGGAGCAGCTTGTTGCACCAGGACTCGGTGGTCCAGGTCAGGACGAGCGCCAGCTTGTCGCCGGCGACCAGGCTGGTGGCCGGCGGTGTGAAGTTCCACGTGTAGTAGTTGGCCGGGCTGTTCTTGTCGAAGGTCATCGACGTCGACGCCAGCGCCGTGGTGGCCGACCCGACGCGCCGGAGCGCGGCGCTCAACCCGCACGTGAAGGAGCCGTTGAGCGTCTGGGAGAGCTGCAGCCGCACCGTCCCAGCCGTGGCGGTCAATCCCATGGTCTGGTTCGCCGCCGGCGCGAAGGGCGGCGAGCAGAACGTCAGCACGGTGTTCGGCCCGACCGCCGTGCCGGTCGCGCCGGTCTGGGCGTCGCGCATGTCGCGCGGCGTCGTCCCGGAGCACGGCGAGGCGCTGTTGAGCGTCGAGTTCTGGAGCTTGAACAGGTGGTCGGTCGTCGTGGTGACCGGCGGGTTGACGGTCGTCGTCGAGACCGGGTCGATCTGCTTGGTGGCCGCGGCGGTCTCGGTGAGGACGTCCGAGGCGTTGCGGTACAGGGCCACGACCTTGTACGTGCGGGCGGCGGCGGTCGCGGTGTCGGCCGGCGGCGCGAAGTCGACGCACGACGTCGCCGCGCTGATGATCGTGCTGTCGGCGGGGCACGCGAGGGTCCCGTCGCCGCGGTAGAGCCGGTAGCCCTCGATGTTGCGCTCGGGGCTCGCCGGCCATTCGAACTCGGCGGCGTTGCGCGAGACGCCCGCGTCGAAGACGGTGTTGTAGCCGCCGGCGAGACTGGCCGGCGGCGGCGGCGTGTTGCGGGCGAGCCGGACGGGGATCTCGCGCGCCGGCCCGACCTCGCCCTTGGCGTTGACCGCCTGCGCGGAGATCGAGTAGGTGCCGTCGGAGAGCCCGGTGATCGGCCACGTGAACTGGTAGGTGGTGGCGTCGATCTTCGTCGCGTCGGGCGCCTTGCGCCGGCCCTCGACGTTCCACTGCACCGCCGCCGTCTTGTCCGGCACCGTGACGCGGAAGATCAGCTGCGAGACCGCGGTCCCGATCACCGGCTCGGTCGCCGACGGGGCGATGACCGTCGCCGGGCTGGTGGCGTACAGCGTCAGCGCCTGCACCGGGAGCCCCGAGCCCTGGCTGGTCGAATTGATGGTCGTCGTGCTGCGCGTGGTGATCGTGCGGCCGCGGTCGGCGAACGATGTCGTCAGCTCGATCCGCCGCAGGTCCTCGGGCGAGACGTCCAGGGTCCCCGTCGTGCTCGAGTCGGGGCAGAACCCGCCGGCGGAGTGGTCGCCGTACTGGTCCTTGGGGTCGTCGATCGCGCAGATCGAGGTGGCGATCGTGTACTCGTAGCCGCGGCGCTGGATCTGCCACCCGGGAGCCGTGGACACGTCGCCGAGACCGGTCTTGGCCTGCAGGCGCGTCTGCATCAGCGCGGAGGTGAGCTCCGAGTAGTTCAGCGACCGGACCTGCTCGGCGACCTCGCGGGCCAGGTTCGTCGCGCCCTCACGGCCCTTGGTGGCCGTGCTGCGGCCGTTGGCGACGTTGACGAGAGCCAGCGTGCTGACCAGTCCGACCAGCAGGACGGCCAGGGCGATCAGGACCTCGATGATCGTGAAGCCGTGCTCCCGGCTGCGCAGTTGGGTGCCCACATGCGGGTGATCGGCCCCGTGGCGGCCGTCTTGAGGCGCCGCGAGGCCCCGACAACGACGAAGGGCGGGCCCGAAGGCCCGCCCTTGTTGTCACGACTTGAGCGGTTCGCTCAGGTGCGGCGGACTACCAGGCGCTGCCCTTGCAGCCGCCCTTGTCGCCGCCGCCCGGGACGGCGCAGCTGCGGCTCACGCCGCCGCCCGACGCGCGGGTGATCCGGAACGTGGTGAGCGTCTTGGACGGCGCCTCCACGTAGTAGCCGTCGCCGCCCGCGTTCGGGACGACGGTGATGCCGGCCGGGATCGACGGCTCGATCTCCTGCAGCTTGGGCAGGGTGGCGCCCGTGTAGGACTGCGTGTCGGTGTAGTACGTCTCCATCGCGGTCTGCGCGGAACGGACGTCGGCCTTGGCGCGCGAGTCGTTGGCCTTGTCGCGCTGGCCGAGGAAGGACGGGATGGCGATCGCGGCGAGGATGCCGATGATCAGGATGACCACCAGGAGCTCGATCAGGGTGAAGCCCTTCTCGTCCTGAGCCCGCTGGCGAAGCTTGGTGAACATTGAGACTGAACCCTCCTGAAGGGTCGTAGGACTGGATGTGACCTGCTCGACCAGACCCGCGGCGTCCCCTCTCAGGACGGATCGTCTGTTGAAGCGGTGAGCAACCCGGCGTGCTCCGTACTGCCTTGCCTGTTGGAGCTCCGTGGCTTTGCGCCTCACCCTCACGGGTGATTTGCCCTTGGTCACCTCGACTCTGGTTGACCCCGTTATCGACGTGCCGGCCACCGACTTGAGCGACTTGCCCCTACAACGACGAAGGGCGGGCCCGAAGGCCCGCCCTGTAGATCCGTCGAGAGGCGGGTCGCCTGCTACCAGGCGCTGCCCTTGCAGCCGCCCTTGTCGCCGCCGCCCGGGACGGCGCAGCTGCGGCTCACGCCGCCACCCGACGCGCGGGTGATCCGGAACGTCGTCAGCGTCTTGGACGGCGCCTCCACGTAGTAGCCGTCGCCGCCCGCGTTCGGGACGACGTCGATGCCGGCCGGGATCGACGGCTCGATCTCCTGCAGCTTGGCGAGCGTCGCGCCCGTGTAGGACTGCGTGTCGGTGTAGTACGTCTCCATCGCGGTCTGCGCGGAGCGCACGTCGGCCTTGGCGCGCGAGTCGTTGGCCTTGTCGCGCTGGCCGAGGAAGGACGGGATGGCGATCGCGGCGAGGATGCCGATGATCAGGATCACCACCAGGAGCTCGATCAGGGTGAAGCCCTTCTCGTCCTGAGCCCGCTGGCGAAGCTTGGTGAACATTGAGACTGAACCCTCCTGGGGGATCGTGAGACTGGGTTACCTGCAAGACCAGACCCGCGGCGTCCCCTCTCAGGACGGATCGTCTGTTCGGTTGGTGAGCAACCCGGCTGGCTCCGCGTGCTGCTTGCCTGTGGAGCTCCGTGGCTTTGCGCCTCACCCTCACGGGTGATTTGCCCTTGGTCACCTCGACTCTGGTTGCCCCCGTTATCGGCGCCGGAGCGCTCGTCTTTAACGCCGCCGCTAGCCTCGGTGCGAGACGATGCTCGGCCCCCGGCTCCTCATCCTCGTCGTGGTCCTCATGGGCCTGACGGCGCTCGCCGCCACGGTGGCCCCGCGCGACGGCGCGTTCAAGCGCTCCGTGACGCCCGCGCAGCCGGCCCAGACCCCGGCGGCGCCGCCGGCGGGCGATCCCGAGGCCGGCCCGGCCGCGGGCCCGGCGGCGCCCGCCGATCCGGTCCCGGGCGAGCCCGCCACCATCCGGCTCGACGCGGCGGGTGCCCGCCGCGTCGTCGACGCGCCGGTCGG
>DASVQH010000226.1:0-10233 GCA_036389195.1 Solirubrobacteraceae bacterium | reverse complement strand
TGCTCCGCGCCGTGCCGATGGCGCCCGGCACGCTCGCCGGAGGCGCACGGCTGGCCGGGGGCCGCCTCGCCGTCCTGCGCACGCCGCCGGGCGCCCACGTCCTCACCGGCAGCGAGATCGCGCTGATGGGTCCCCGCGGCGAGGGAGAGCAGAGCGTCCTGCGCCGCGTCGACGGCAGCCGGCAGGACGCGCTGGACTTCGACGGACGCCAGGTGGCCGCGCAGGTGCGCGGCTGCCGGCGCGTCCTTTACGTGCGCGAGCCGGTCGGCGGCCGGCCCGGCCGCGCGCCCGCGGGCAGGCACTGCCGGCTGCGGCTCGCCGCACCGCTCGCGCTGGACGGGCACGGGCTGCGGGTCCGGCTCGCCTGCGACACCTTCGGCGCGTTCTGCGGTGCGTCCGGCGTCAGCCTGCGCCGCGGCGGCCGGGGCGGCCCGGTGATCGCCCGGCTGCGCCAGGGCGCCGTTCGCTTCTCGCCGTTCACCCTCCGGCTGCCGCGTCGCGTGCGCCGCCGGCTGGCCGGGACGAAGGTCACGCTGGTGGCGCGCGTGGTGGACGGATCGAGCGGCGTGGCGACCACCTCGCGCGCCGTGACCGCGCGCGTCGTACCTTGAGTGGGGCCGACTGAGATCCGCCGATTGCGGTTCTCGCTTCAGTCGGTATAGTGCTTACCCAACGTAGGTCACTAGCGAAAGCGAAGCTACCCGCTCACATGCCTTCCCTTCTCCTCATCCCGCTCGACGACACCGTCGTCTTCCCGACGATGGACGTGACCCTCCCTGTCGATGTCGGCACCGAGGACCGCGTCCTGCTCGTCCCCCGCCACGGCACCGAGTTCGCGAGCGTCGGCACCATCGCCGAGGTTGGCGACGCCGTCCGCCTGCCCGGCGGCGGCCGCGCCGTCAGCCTCTCCGGCGTCGCCCGCGGCACGCTGGGCGCCGCCCACACCGATCCGCTCGGCCGCCTGATGGTCGAGGTCGCCGAGCGCGAGGATGACGTCCCCGTCGACGGCCGCACCCGCGACCTGGAGCGCGAGTACCGCGCCGTGGTCGAGGAGCTCCTGGAGCTCCGCGGCGACGACGGCCGCGTCGCCGCCTTCGTGCGCGCGATCGCCGAGCCCGGCACCCTCGCCGACACCTCCGGCTACGCGCCGGACCTGACCTTCGCCCAGAAGGTCGAGATCCTCGAGACCCTCGACGTCACCGAGCGCCTCGAGAAGGCGCTGCGCATGCAGCGCGACCGGCTCACCGAGCTGCAGGTCCGCCGCCGCATCCGCGACGACGTGCAGTCGGGCGCCGAGAAGCAGCAGCGCGAGTACTTCCTGCGCAAGCAGATGGAGTCGATCCAGCGCGAGCTCGGCGAGGACGGCGCGTCCGTCTCGGAGGAGTACCGCGCCAAGATCGACGAGGCCGGCATGCCCGAGGACGTCCGCGAGCAGGCGCTCAAGGAGCTGGCGCGCCTCGAGCGCCAGGGCGAGCAGTCGGGCGAGAGCTCGATGATCCGCACCTACCTCGACTGGCTGATCGCCGTGCCGTGGTCGAAGACCTCCGAGGAGCGGCTGGACCCGGTGCACGCCCGCGAGGTGCTCGACGCCGACCACGCCGGCCTGGAGGACGTCAAGGACCGCATCACCGAGTACCTGGCCGTCGCGAAGCTGCGCGCCGAGCGCGGCATCGAGGCCGACAAGCGCTCCGGGGCGATCCTCACGCTGATCGGCCCGCCCGGCACCGGCAAGACCTCGATCGGCGAGTCGATCGCCCGGGCGACCGGCCGCGAGTTCGTCCGCATGTCGCTCGGCGGCGTGCGCGACGAGGCCGAGATCCGGGGCCACCGGCGGACCTACATCGGCGCGCTCCCGGGCCGCCTGGTGCGCGCGCTGCGCGACGCCAAGACGATGAACCCGGTGATCATGCTCGACGAGGTCGACAAGGTCGGCGCCGACTGGCGCGGCGACCCCAGCGCGGCCCTGCTCGAGGTGCTCGACCCCGCCCAGAACCACTCGTTCCGCGACCACTACCTCGACGTCGAGCTCGACCTCTCCCAGGTGATGTTCATCGCCACGGCCAACGTGGCGGAGACCATCCCCGGCCCGCTGCTGGACCGCATGGAGGTCATCCGCTTCGACGGCTACACCGTCGAGGAGAAGGTCGCCATCGCCCGCGACTACCTGTGGCCGCGCCAGCGCGAGCGCAACGGGCTGCGCGAGGACGAGGTCGCGGTGAGCGATGACATCCTGCGCACCGTGGTGTCCGAGTACACCCGGGAGGCCGGCGTCCGCAACCTCGAGCGCGAGCTCGGGACGGTGCTGCGCAAGACCGCGACGCGGGTCGCCTCGGCGACCGTCGAGCCGCCGGTGGAGGTCACGCTGGAGACCGTGCGCGACGCGCTCGGACGCCAGAAGCACTTCCAGGAGGCGGCGGTGCGCACGGCGGTGCCGGGCGTGGCGACGGGCCTGGCGGTCACCGGGGTCGGCGGCGACGTGCTGTTCGTCGAGGCCACCACGATGAAGGGGAAGGGCGGCCTGGTCCTGACCGGGCAGCTGGGCGACGTCATGAAGGAGTCGGCGCGGATCGCGCTCTCCTACGTGCGCGGCCACGCCGAGGAGCTCGGGATCGACCCCGAGGGCTTCGAGGACCGCGAGTTCCACGTCCACGTCCCCGCGGGCGCGATCCCGAAGGATGGCCCGAGCGCCGGCGTCACGATGGTCACCGCCCTCGCGTCGCTGCTGACGGGCCGCCCGGTGCGGCACACGGTCGGCATGACCGGCGAGGTCACGCTGCAGGGCCGCGTGCTGCCGATCGGCGGCCTCAAGCAGAAGGTCCTCGCGGCCCACGCGGCCGGGCTGACCGACGTGATCCTGCCCGAGCGCAACCGCGGCGACCTCGACGACGTCCCCGCCGACGTCCGCGAGAAGATGACGTTCCACCCGTCGATGGCCATCGGCGAGGTGCTCGACGTGGCGCTCGAGCCGGCGCGGACGGGCGCCGCGGCGTAGTGGGTCACCGGCGCCGCGTCACGCGCCTGTTCCGGCCCTACCGGGCCCGGCTGGCCACGGTCCTGCTCATGATCGTGGTCTCGGCCGGGCTCGGGATGGCCTCCCCCTTCCTCCTGCGCGAGGTCCTCGACCAGGCCATCCCCGAGCACGACACGACGCTGCTGGCGTGGCTGGTCGGCGGGATGATCGCCATCTCGATCGCCACCGGCGCGATCGGCGTCGGCCAGACCTGGCTCTCGAACCTCGTCGGCCAGCGGGTCATGCACGACCTGCGCGCGCCGGAGTTCCGCCACCTGCAGCGCCTCTCGCTGGCGTTCTTCACCCGCACGCGCACCGGCGAGATCCAGTCGCGGATCGCCAACGACATCGGCGGCGTCCAGACCGTCGTGACCACCACGGCGACCTCGATCGCCTCCAACGTCACGACCGTGGTCGCCACCGTCGTGGCGATGTTCCTGCTCGACTGGCGGCTGGCGGTGTTCTCGCTGGCGCTGCTGCCGGTGTTCGTCGGGATCTCGCGGCGGGTCGGCCGCCAGCGCAAGGCGATCACCTCGGTCAAGCAGGGCGCGATGGCCGACATCTCCTCGCTCGTCCAGGAGTCGCTCAGCGTCTCCGGCGTCCTGCTCGGCAAGACGATGGGCCGCTCCACCGAGCTGGCCGACCGCTTCGACGGCGAGTCCGAGCGGCTGGCCGACCTCGAGGTCCGCTCGCGGATGGCCGGCCGCTGGTCGATGGCCACCGTGCAGACCTCGTTCGCGGTGATGCCCGCGCTCGTCTACCTCTTCGCCGGGCTGTCGCCGAACGCGGTGTCGATCGGCACGCTCGTGGCCTTCACGACGCTGCAGACGCGGCTGTTCTTCCCGGTCGGCTCGCTGCTCAACGTCGGCGTCGACATCCAGACCTCGACCGCGCTGTTCGACCGCGTCTTCGAGTACCTCGACCTGCCGGTCGACATCGAGCCGGGGACGCGCTCCCTGCCCGCGCCGCGCGGCGACGTGCGCTTCGACGCCGTGTGGTTCCGCTACGGCGAGGACTGGACCGTCCGCGGCGTCGACCTTGAGGTGCCCGCCGGCACGCGGACGGCGATCGTCGGTGAGACCGGCTCGGGCAAGACCACGCTCGGCTACCTCGCCGCGCGGCTGTACGAGGCCGAGCGGGGCAGCGTCTCGATCGACGGCGTCGACGTGCGCGAGCTGACCTTCGACGCGCTGGCCGCCACGGTCGGCGTCGTGTCGCAGGAGACCTACCTCTTCCACGCCTCCGTCCGCGAGAACCTCCGTTTCGCCAAGCCCGACGCCACCGACGAGGAGATCGAGGCCGCCGCCCGCGCGGCGCGCATCCACGACCTCGTCGCCGGCCTGCCCGAGGGCTACGACACCGTGGTCGGCGAGCGCGGCTTCCGCTTCTCCGGCGGCGAGAAGCAGCGGATCGCCATCGCGCGCACCATCCTGCGCAACCCGCCGGTCCTCGTCCTCGACGAGGCGACGAGCGCGCTCGACGTGCAGACCGAGCGCGCGGTCGACCAGGCGCTCGAGCGCCTGGCCGAGGGCCGCACGGTCGTCGTCATCGCCCACCGCCTCTCGACGGTCCGCGACGCCGACCAGATCGCGGTGCTCGACGCCGGCGAGATCGTCGAGCGCGGCACGCACGACGAGCTGCTGGCGCTCGGCGGGCGCTACGCGGCCATGGTCGCCCGTGACGAGGGCGCGGGCGTCCCCGCGTAACCAGACCAACCCGAGGCGCGGAAATTCGGAGCGCGTCGCGCGTTGTATGGGCGACATGTCGCCCGTCCGCCGCCTCCTCGCCGCCACGCTCGCCGTCCTCGCCTTCGCCGTCGCCCTCCCGGCCGCCGCCAGCGCCGGCGAGTGGCTCGGCGCGACGCCGAACCTGTTCGGGTCCGACTGGCCCGGGACCTCCGGCCCGCCCAACTACGGCTACTACCGCAGCGGCCCGCTGACGGTCACCGACGACCGCGGCGTCACCACGCTCGTCTACTCGGACTTCATCTTCAACGGGCCCGAGGGCTGGCCCCAGGGCGTGTGGGTGACCCGCCGGTATCCCGGCGAGACCGGCTTCCACACCCCGGTGCTCGTCCCCGGCTCGGACACCTACGCCGCCGGCGTCTCGGACATCCAGGTCGACCCGGACGGCAACGTCACGATCCAGTGGGGCGAGTACAACGGGCCGAGCGACCGGCCGGTCGCCATCCGCACGCTCAAGCCGGACGACACGTGGACCGACCTGCAGCGCCCGTTCGGCACGGGCTACTTCCCCACCGACGTGCGCATGGGCGTCGGCGGCCACGGCGAGGTCATCTTCCTGTCGACGCGCACGATCGCCGTGCCGAGCGGCAACAACCGGCAGGTCGTGCGGGTCGCGCGCCGGCGGACGCTCGACGGGGACTTCTCCGCCCCCCGGGATCTGTCGGCGACGACCGGCTGGAAGGCCGAGATCCCGAACCTCGCGATGGGGCCGAAGGGCGAGGCGGTCGTCGCCTGGACGGAGACGGCGTCCGACGGCTCGGGGACCCGGCGGGCCTGGACGCGGTACGCCCCGGCGGGCGGTGACTTCGCGCCGGCCGTGGCGCTGGCCAAGCCGGCGGGCGCCGCGAGCACGGACTACTTCACCGCCTTCTGGCCCGCCGTCGACTCGGCCGGGCGCGCGCAGATCCTCTACCGCTACGGCAGCGACTACGTGGCGGGCCCGCGGTACCTGGCCGTGCGCTCCCCCGGCGCCGGCGGGAGCTTCGGCGCGCCGGTCAAGGCCACCGACTACCCGGCCGATCCGCAGGCGGTCATGTCGCGCGACGGCGACTGGACGCTGCTCTTCGCCCGCGACGAGGAAGCCGGCCCGGGGCTGTTCGCAGCGACCCGGCGGGTCGGCGACGCCGGCTTCACGGAGACGCGCGTGCGGGCCGCCGGCGCGGGGTTCGCCGACGCGCCGCGCCTCGCGGTCGGTCCGGCCGGCGATGCCATGGCCACCTGGGGCGAGTCCGACATCGACGGCTACGTGCGGCTGAAGTCGCTGACCCGCCCCGCCGGGTCGGCGGCGTGGGGCAACCTGCGCACGTTCACCCCGGCCTCGCACGTCTCTCACATCGTGGGCGTCAACCTCGACGCCGAGGGCAACGCGCTGGCGATCTTCGACCAGGACGGCGTCCTGAAGACCCGCGGCTACGACGCCCACGGCCCGCACTTCGATCCGCTGCCGTCGGCCCCGCCAGCGGCCAAGGACCACCTCCAGTTCAGCGTCTCGGACGCGTGGACCGGCGTGGCGTCGGCGACCTGGGCCTTCGGCGACGGGGCGACCGCGACCGGCGTGAAGGTCGACCACGTCTACGCGGCCGCCGGGACCTACACCCAGACGGTCACCGCCAAGGACGGCGCCGGGAACACCGAGACCCTCACGCGCCAGATCACCGTCAGCGGCGCGACCAAGCCGCGGCTGGAGGCGGCGCCGGAGATCACGGGGCGCGCGCAGGTCGACTTCGCGCTCGCCACGGACGGCGGCACCTGGACCGGGGACCCGACCAGCGTCAGCCGGCAGTGGCAGCGCTGCGACTCGGCCGGGACGGGATGCGCCGACGTCGCCGGCGCGACCGGCGCCGCCTACTCGCCCGTCGGCGCCGACGTCGGCAAGCGCCTGCGCGTGCGCGCGACCGCCACGAACGCCCTGGGCACGAGCGCTCCGGCGTTCTCGGACCCCACCGAGGTCGTCCTCGCCGCGCCGCCGCACAACACCTCCTCCCCCTACGTCACCGGCCGGCCGCGCACGGGCTACTACCTCACCGCCTATTCCGGCGCCTGGGACGGCGATCCCACCGGCTACCGCTTCCAGTGGCGCCGCTGCGACGCCCAGGGCGCGGCGTGCACGGACATCGACGGGGCGCAGTCCGCGAACTACGCGCCGGTCGGCGAAGACATCGGGCACCGTCTGCGCGTGCGCGTGGTGGCCGAGAGCGCGCGCGGCGACTCGCAGCCGGTCGCGTCAGCGGCCACCGAGGTCATCACGGCCCCCGTCCCGCCGCAGAACACGGCGAAGCCCGCGGTGACGAGCGATCCCGTCGAGAACGCCGCCGTCGCGGCCGACGCCGGCCAGTGGAGCGACGAGCCCTACGCCTATGAGTACCAGTGGCAGCGCTGTGACGCCCAGGGAGCCGCGTGCGCCGACCTGGCCGGCGCCACGGGCAGCACCTACTCACCGGTCGCCGCCGACGTCGGCCGCCGCCTGCGCGTCAAGGTCCGGGCGCAGAACGACGTGGGCGTCTCGGACTGGTCGACGTCGAACGCGTCGGCGCGGGTGGCGGCGGCGCCGAAGCCGCCGCTCAACACCGTCGCGCCCGCGATCAGCGGCAAGGCCCAGCCCGGGCAGACGCTGACGGCCTCCCACGGCAGCTGGACCGAGAGCCCCACCTCCTACACCTACAGCTGGCTGCGCTGCGACGGCGCGGACGCGTGCTACGCGGTCGGCGGCTACGACGCGACGTACACGGTCGCCACGAACGACCTCGGGTTCCGGATGCGCGTGGAGGTCACCGCCTACAACGCCGCGGGCGGGTCGTCGCCGGTGCGCTCGGGGGCGACGGCGGTCGTCGAGGAGGCGCCGACGGCGCCTGGGCTGGTGGCCGTCCCGACGATCAGCGGCGAGCCGTGGGTCGGCCAGGTCCTGACGGGCACGGACGGGGCGTGGACCGGCAACCCGACCGGCTACGCCCACCAGTGGCTGCGCTGCGACGACGTCGCGGAGAACTGCATCCCGATCGAGGGCGCCACCGGACAGACCATGCTGCTGGGCGACGCCGACGCGGGCCACGCCATCCGCTTCCGCGTCACCGCGCGCAACGCGGCCGGTGACTCGACACCGGCGCAGTCGAGCAGCACGGCCCTGATCGTGGGCAAGCCGGTCAACTCGGCCGCGCCCGTCCTCACCGGCGGCGTCGCCAGCGGCACGGAGCTGTACTCCTCGACCGGCGAGTGGTCCGGCCCGCCGAACGGGTTCTCGTTCTCGTGGCTGCGCTGCGACGCCTCGGGCGAGGGGTGCGCGCCGGTGCCCGGCGTGGGCGAGCAGGTCTACCTGCTCAACGACGCCGACGTCGGGCACACGCTGCGTTCGGTCGTCGTCGCGCGCAACCAGGCGGGCGATTCCGCGCCGGCGCGCTCCGCCGCCTCCGCGGTCATCCAGGCCGCCCCCTCCGACGTCGGCCCGGGCGACACCGGGTCCGGGGGCGACGGAGGCAGCGGCGGCGGCGGGTTCTCGCCGACGGGCGGCGGCGGCGGCGGGTCGAGCGGCGACGGCGACGGCGACGGTCCGGGCGGCGGCCCGGGCGGGCCGACCGGCGTGGTCGACCTCTCCCCCGCCGGCAAGCTGAAGCTGTCGGGCAAGCGCAAGCTGGAGCTGGGCTTCGCCGCGGCCTGCCCCGCGTCGGCCGCGCCGGCCGGCTGCGAGCTGGCCATCACCGTGCGTCGCGGGCGGAAGGTCATCGGCCGCAAGACGGTGACGCTGGCCCCGGGCGCGAGCTCGCGCGGGCTCGCGATCACGCTCGGCAAGCGCGACGCGAAGAAGGCGCGCAAGGGGCTCAGGGTGGCGGTCAGCGTCATCGGCTCGATCGCCGGGCAGCAGACGAGCCAGGCCCAGCGCGCCGGCAGGGTCAAGGCGAAGAAGCGCCGCCGCTGACCGAAGGGGTCAGACCCCTCGCTTCACAGACTGAAGCGAGGGGTCTGACCCCCTGGCGCGTTCGGCGAGGCCCGTGAGGATGAGCTCGAGGCCGTCGGCGAACTGCTCGTCGCCGCCCATCGTGGCGGCGAGGTGCGGCGCGGAAGCCGCGACGACCGGGAATTCCGCCGGATCGAGCGGGGCGACGGCAGCGTCGATCGCGGCGCGCGTCGGCGGGCCGGGGTCCGGGTCCGAGAACGTGACGTAGCCGAAGACGTAGAGGAACAGCGTGCGAAAGCCGCGGGCGGCCTGCGCGGGGTCGAAGCCGGCGTCGAGCAGCGCCTGCAGGCCGGCCTCGGTGCCCTTCAGCGCGTTCGGGGTGAGGATCGGCTTGCGCAGGCGCACCTCGACGATCGCCGGATGGCGCTCGAGGCCGCGGCGCCAGCGCCAGGCGATCGTGCGCAAGCGGTCCTGCCAATCCCCCCCGGCATCGGGGGGCGGCGTCGTGCCGGCCGCCGTCTCGACGAGCGCGTGCAGCAGCTCCTCCTTGGAGCGGAAGTGGCCGTAGAGGGTCATCGTGCCGATGCCGAGGCGCTGGGCGAGGCGGCGCATGCTCAGCCCATCGAGTCCGACGTCGTCGACGAGCTCCAGCGCTGCGGCGGCCACCTCGTCGCGCGTGTGGGAGCGGTTCCCGGTGGACATCTTCAGGCGAGGTCCGTACGGTGTACGGTACAGCGTACGACAGGGGGCGGGAACGATGGCGGGCGAGCGAACACGGTCGGAGCGGAAGGCTACGCGGCGGGCGGCGGGGACGGCGGCGGTCGTGGCGCTGGTCGCCGCGGCGCCGGCCGCCGCGGGCGAGCGGGCGGACTTCGCGCTCGGGCTCGACGCGCGAGCGCCGGGCGCGCCGAGCGCCATGACCATCCACATCCTCTACAAGGCGTCCGGGGACCCGGCCGCGAAGCCCTCACCGCTGCGCGGGGTGATCCTCGACACGCCGGCGGGCACGCGGTTCGTCCTCGACGCCGTCCCGGCATGCACCGCTTCCGACGAGCAGCTCAAGACGCAGGGCCCGTCGGCCTGCCCCGCCACCAGCCGGGTCGGCGCCGGCACGCTCACCGTCATGACGGGCTTCGGCGCGCCGGCCGACCCGGTGCGCACGAACGTGACCATCTTCAACTCCCCCGGCGGGTTCGTCGAGGTGGTCACCGATCCGTCGTCCGGGCAGCCGCTCGGTCTCGACCGCGCGCGGGTCGAGGGCAGCCGGGCGACGCTCACGCCGCCGTTCACGCCCGGCGGGCCGCCCGAGGGCGAGAGCGCGATCCGGCAGATCGACCTGCGCTTCGACGTGCCGGCCTACGTGCGCACGCCTGCGCAGTGTCCCGGCGACGGCCTGTGGCGGTCGGCGGGCACGTTCAGCTTCCGCGACGGCGTGACCGTCACCGAGCCGGCGACCACGCCGTGCGACGTCCCGGCGCCTGCGGCGGTCCCGCCGCCGCGGGCCGCCCGCCTCGTCGTGCGCCCGGGCCGCCTCCCGGCGGGACGGAGGAAGAACCTGCGCCTCCACGTCCGGCACGCGGCGCCGGGGT
>DASVQH010000225.1:0-18089 GCA_036389195.1 Solirubrobacteraceae bacterium | reverse complement strand
GCGCGGCGCGCGGGATGCTCCGGCGCCACGCCCGAGGCGGCGAACGCTAGGCGGGTCGCCGCGGCGCCGGTCCCCGTCGCCGTCGTCACGAACAGCGGGCCCAGCGCGCCGCGGCTGCGGCTCCACACCGGCACGGCCGTGGAGGCGAGCAGCACGCCCGTGTAGGAGCCGAGGTACGTCCCCACGGCGGCCGTCGCCGCGCCGAGGCGCCGGCCCGCGCGGGGCCGCCCGGCGAGGTCCGCCCCGACCGCCCCGGCGGCGCCCAGGCCGAACGCGGTGAGCGCCCACGAGCCGAGGTTCATCGGCGACCGGGGCTTGAAGACGCGCAGCACGTTCAGGAAGCGCGCCCGGCGCCCGAGGTCGCCGATCAGCAGCGGCGGCGCCAGGGCGACGACGCCGAGGGCGACGCGGCGGGCGATCACCGCCTCGGCGTGGTGGCCGGCGGTGTCGCACGCCACCGCCATGAACGCCGCTCCGGACGCCGCTCCCCCGGCCCAGAAGTACGCCGGCACCGCCCAGGACCAGACCGGCCCGTGGATGAACGGCCCGTCGACGGGGCCGGGACGCGGCCCGCCGCGGGCGCGTCGCGCGGCGGCGGCGACCTGACCGGGCCGCGGCTCGGCCCGTGCGTAGTCCGTGTCGTCGCCGTAGGTCACCGCGCCGCGCGCGTCGGCGAAGGCCGCGGCGGAGCCCGCGACGCGTGCTTCCGGGGGTCGCGCGGCCCAGTCGGGCGAGGCCGGCGCGCCGACGGCGGGCGTCATGTCGCGCGCGCTCACCGCCCGCGCCCCCACCGGCTCGCCGCGACCGTGACGGCGATCGCCGTCCCGAGCCACGCGGCCGCTGCGCCGAGCGCCGCCGCGGTCGCCGGCACGACGTTCTGCTGGACCGGCGAGTCGGCGTGCGCCGGCAGGCCGAAGCGCTCGGGCGGCTGGGTGAGCAGGAAGAACGCGCCCAGGCCGCCGGCGAGCTCGAGCTCCGGGTCGTCGCCCGCCCCGTAGAGGTAGGCGCCCTCGATCCCGCGCGCGTGCAGCTCGGCCACCCGGCGCGAGGCGAGCTCGACGAGCTCGGCGTGCTCGCCGAAGCGGATCGAGTCGGTGGGACAGGCCTTGGCGCACGCCGGCTCCATGCCGTCCTCGAGGCGGTCGTAGCAGAGCGTGCACTTCCCGGCCCGCCCGTCGTCCTCGTCGCGGGCGACGACGCCGAACGGGCACGCCGGAACGCAGTAGCCGCAGCCGTTGCAGACGTCGGGCTGGAGCACCACCGTCTGGTGCTCCGTCCGGATCAGCGCGCCGGTCGGACAGGCGTCCAGGCACCCCGCGTTGGTGCAGTGCCGGCAGACGTCGGACATGAACAGCCACTGATCGCCGGGCACCGCGGCGGCCGCCACCAGGTCGAGCGACGCGGCCGGGATCGACGGCAGCGGCTGGGGCTCGAGCAGCTCGACGAAGCGCACGTGGCGCCACGTGTTGGCGCCGAGGTCGTACGTCGAGTCGTAGGACCCGCCGGCGCGCAGCTCGCCGCCGTCGGCCGGCAGGTCGTTCCACTGCTTGCACGCCACCTCGCACGCCTTGCAGCCGATGCACACCGTGGTGTCCGTGAAGAAGCCCATCCGGGGCGGCGCGCCCCCGGGGTGGCGGTGGATGGCGATCTCGGTCGGCGCGGCGCTGCTCACGGCCGCTCCTCGGGGTTCTCGACCGGCAGGTCGTCCTCCGACGGCTTGACCATCGCGCGCTCGACCACGGTGCTCAGCGCCGCCGTCGTCGCGCCGTGGCGGCGGCCGGCCCGCACGTCGCACGTGAAGGCCTTGGACTCCTGGATCGAGACGTTGGGCTCGCCGGTGATGACGCCGAGGTCGTTGGCCGAGTCGCCGGTGCTCGGGCCGGCGAAGCCCCAGTGGTAGGGCAGGCCGATCTGGTGGACGACGCGCCCGTCGACCCGCAGCGGGCGCAGGCGCTCGGTGACCCGGGCGCGCGCCTCGATCTGCGCGCGCTCGGTGACGATCGTCAGCCAGCCGCCGTCCTCGATCCCGCGGTCCGCCGCGAGGACCGGGTCGAGCTCGGCGAACATCACCGGCTGCAGCTCGACGAGCCACGGCAGGCGCCGGCTCATCCCGCCGCCGGTGTGATGCTCGGTGAGCCGGAACGTCGTGGCCACCACGGGGAACCGCGGGTCTCCGGTCGCCTGGGCCGGGTTGTCCGGCCGGCTCCAGCGGGTGGCCACCGGGTTGCTCGCCTGCGACGGGTAGAGCGCGTTGTGGACGGGCGACTCGATCGGCTCGTAGTGCGCCGGCAGCGGGCCGTCGTGCAGGCCGGTCGGCGCGTACAGCCATCCCAGCCCGTCGGCGGTGAGGATGAACGGCCGGTCGCCGGCGATCGCGGCCATCCCGGAGGCGTCCGCGGGCGGCCGGTAGCCCGGGGCCTTGTCGAGCGGGAAGTCCGGCACGTCGAGGCCGGTCCAGGCCTGCCGCTCCTCGTCCCACCACACGAGCGCCTTGCGCTCCGACCATGGCCGGCCCTCCGGATCGGCGGAGGCGCGGTTGTAGATGACGTGGCGGTTGGCCGGCCAGGTGAAGCCCCAGCCGGGCGACACCCAGCCGCCGGGGGCGTCGAGGTCGCCGGGATCGCGGCTGCGGGCGCGGTTGACGCCGCCCGCGAAGACGCCGGTGTAGATCCAGCAGCCCGAGGCGGTGGACCCGTCGTCCTGGAGGTCGGTGAAGCTGTCGAGAACCCGGCCGGTCGCCACGTCGTAGCCGTTGATCTCGCGCAGCACGGCCTCGACGTCGGGCTCGCGCGCGGCGCCGCGCTCCGGGTAGTCCCAGCGCAGGTTGACGATCGGCCAGTCGCGCGCCCGCGTCGACGCGGCGTAGTGCGCGCGGACGCGCTTGAACAGGTGGTGCACGAACCACAGCTCCGAGCGAGCGTCGCCGGGCGGGTCGAGCGCCTTGTCGCGGAACTGCACCATCCGGTTGGTGTTCGTGAAGCTCCCGGGCTTCTCCACGTGCGACGCCGCGGGCATGAGGAACACCTCGGTCCGGATGTCCTCCGTGCGCAGCTCGCCGTCGCGCACCTCGGGCCCGTCACGCCAGAACGTCGCGGTCTCGATCTCGGCCAGGTCGCGGACGACGAGCCACTTCAGGTGCGCGAGCGATCGACGCTGCAGGCCGGCGTGCTGGGACGCGACGGCCGGGTTCTGGCCCATGACGAACAGCCCGTCGACGCCGCCGTCGAGCGCGCGCAGCGAGGTGGCGAAGTGCGAGTGGTTGCCGGAGATCCGCGGCAGGTGGCCGAAGCCGAAGTCGTTCTCCGGCGTCGCGGCGTCGCCGAACCACGCTTTGAGCAGCGAGACGCTGTAGCGGTCGAAGTTCGACCACCAGCCGTCGCGCGCCCGCGACGCGCCGTTGTAGGCGGCCAGCGTCGCGTGGTCCGCGCCGGCGTGCGGCATCGGCAGGTAGCCGGGCAGCGAGTCGTACAGCGTCGGGATGTCGGTCGAGCCCTGGATCGACGCGTGCCCGCGCAGCGCCATGATCCCGCCGCCCGGCCGGCCGACGTTGCCCATCAGCAGCTGCAGGATCGCGGCGGCGCGGATCATCTGGGCTCCTGAGGCGTGCTGCGTCCACCCCAGCGCGTAGCAGAACGAGGTCGTGCGCTCCCGGCCGGAGTTGGCGACGATCGCGTCGACGACGTACGCCAGGTCGGTGCGCGAGACGCCGCAGATCCGCTCGACCATCTCGGGCGTGTAGCGGGCGAAGTGCCGTCGCAGCACCTGAAGCACGCAGCGCGGATGCTCGAGCGTCTCGTCGCGCTCGCCCGCGGCGTAAGCCCAGGAGGACGGGTCGTAGCGACCGGTCCGCGGATCGAGGCCCGAGAAGACCCCGTCGAGGTCCTCGGTGTCACGGAAGTCCTCGGAGACCAGCTGTGCGGCGTTGGTGTAGTGCACGACGTACTCGTGGAAGTACGCGCGGCGCTCGAGCACCTCGCGGATGACCGCGCCGAGGAACGCCGTGTCGCTGCCCGCACGGATGGGGATGTGCCGGTCGGCCAGGCGGCTGGTGCGCGAGAAGCGCGGGTCGATGTGGATGACCTCCGCGCCGCGCTCCTTGGCCTTCATCACCCAGCGGAAGCCGACCGGGTGCGCCTCGGCCATCGACGAGCCCTGGATGATCACGCAGTCGGCGAGCTGGAGGGACTGCAGGGACTGGGTGGCGCCGCCGCGCCCGAACGACGTCCCCAGACCGGGGACGGTGCTCGAGTGTCATATGCGGGCCTGGTTCTCGATCTGCACCGCGCCGAGCGCGGTGAAGCTCTTCTTGATCAGGTAGTTCTCCTCGTTGTCGAGCGCCGCGCCGCCGAGGTGCGCGAAGCCGAGCGTCCGTGCCACGGGCTCGCCGCGGTGGTCTGAGTCCTGCCAGCCGTCCTCGCGGGCCTCGACCACGCGGGCGGCGATCATGTCCATCGCCGTCTCGAGGTCGAGGTCCTCCCACTCGGTGCCGCCCGGCCGGCGGTGGCGGACCCTGGTCAGCCGGCCCGGCTGCTGAACCAGCTGGCGCGACGCCGAGCCCTTGGGGCACAGCGTGCCCTGGTTGATCGGCGACCGCGGGTTGCCCTCGATGTCGACCAGCTCGCCGTCGCGGGTGTAGACGAGCTGGCCGCAGCCGACCGCGCAGAACGGGCACACGGATTCCGTGACGTCGAGCCCGGCGGTGCGGGCGCGCGCCCGCCGCGTGTTCGCCGACACCGCCGACGGCCCGAGGCCCGCGTCGAGCACGCGGCCGACGACGGGGAGCCGGCGGAGGCGCTCGAAGGACCCGGGACGGGCGGCCGCGCGCTCGCTCGGGCGGGGCTCGGACATGCCGCCGCACGTTCGCCGCCGCGGATGAGACGCCGATGAGCACACCGGGCGTCCCGTCGCGAAGTTCGCGCGAACGTGGGATGCCGGACCGCGCGAGACCCGGCACCGTTCACGCTCATGGAGCTGCGCCGTCTCAGGTACTTCGTGGCCGTGGCCGAGGAGCTGCACTTCCGCCGCGCCGCCGAGCGCCTCCACGTCACGCCGCCGGTGATCAGCGAGCAGGTCCGCAAGCTCGAAGCCGAGCTCGGGGTCGTCCTGCTGCGCCGCTCCTCCCACGACGTCCACCTGACGCGCGACGGGGCGGCGCTCATGCGCCGGGGGCGCGAGCTGCTCCTGCACGCCGACCGGCTGGAGCACGCGGTGCGCTCGGGGGACGTCATCGCCGGCGACCACCTGCGCATCGGGCATCCGGCCGACGTCCTGCCGCCGGCGGTCGCCCGCGCGCTGTCGGGCGCCCGGCGGCCCGGCCGCGGGCTGACCGCCGCCTTCGAGGTCGCGCCGCCCGCCGTCCTGCTCGACGCGGTCCGCGAGACGCGGCTGGACGCCGCGGTCGTCCCGCTGCCGGCCCCGGTGGGGGATCTGCACCGAGCTGTGCGTCGAGATGGCGGCGCTCGCCGTGCCGGCGGGCGACGACGGGCCGGTCGGCCTGGCGGCGCTGGCGGACGGCGTGGTCGCGACGTTCGCGCGCGACGTCGACGCCGCCTTCTTCGACGCGGTGACGGCGGCGTTCCTGACGCGCGGCCTCGCCTCGCCGATCGTCCCCAGCTCCGCCACGGCGCCCGAGCAGCTCCTGCTCGAGGTGGCCGCCACCGGCGTCCCGGCGCTCGCGCCGGTCTCGATCGCCGGCCGCTGCGCGGTCGAGGGGGTCGAGTGGCGCTCGCTCGGGCCGGCGGCGCCGCGGGTGCGCGTCGTCGTGGCGGCGCGCCTGGAGGCGGGCGGTCCGGCGCTGGAGGCGTTCCTGGCCGCGGTGCACCGCTCGCGCGCCCCGCGTGCCGTGCTGCACACCGTCCCGGCCTGATTCGCACGATCGTGCGATGCGCGCGCACCGGCGCGATGGGACGGTCGTCGCCGATCACCATCCGACCCCGAGGGAGCTCTCATGGCGCTGCAGACCGCGGACGTCACCACCGCCGACAAGCCGACGATCGTCCTCGTCCACGGCGCGTGGGCCGACGCGACGGGCTTCGACGGCGAGATCCGCGCCCTGCGTGAGCGTGGCTACCGCACGATCGGCCCGGCCAACCCGCTGCGCTCGCTGACCGGGGACGCCGCCTACGTCGCCGAGCTGCTGCGCACGATCGACGGGCCGATCGTCCTCGTCGGCCACTCCTACGGCGGCGCGGTGATCACCAACGCCGCGACCGGCAACGAGCAGGTCAGGGCGCTCGTCTACCTCAACGGCTGGATCCCCGACGAGGGCGAGAGCGTCCAGCAGCTGAGCGAGACGTTCCCGGGCAGCCTGCTGCCGCCGGCGATCCGGCCGGTGCCCTTCGCGAACCCCGACGGCACCGACGGCGTCGACCTCTACATCGATCCGGAGGCGTTCCCCGCGGCCTTCGCGGGCGACGTCGACCCCGACACCGCGGCGGTGATGGCGGCCGCGCAGCGCCCGCCGAGCGGCGCGGCGCTCGGCACGCCGTCGGGCCCGCCGGCCTGGAAGACCATCCCCTCCTGGTACCTGCTCGGCACCGAGGACAAGGCCATCCCGCCGGAGACCCAGCGGTTCATGGCCGAGCGCGCGGGGGCGGCGATCGTCGAGATCGACGCGTCGCACGCCACGATGGTCTCGCGCCCGCGCGAGGCGACGGACCTGATCCTGAAGGCGGTGAGCCGGACCAGCGGCGGCGTCACCACGTCTGGCCGGCGACCTGTCGTGTCGCGACGTTGATTCTGTTCCAGACGTTGATCGTCGCGATCGAGAGGACGAGCGCGGCCAGCTCCTGCTCGTCGTAGTGGCGCGCGGCCTCGTCCCAGATGCCGTCCGGGACGGGGTCGGCGACGTCGGCGAGCCGGGTCACGGACTCGGTGAGCGCCAGCGCGGCGCGCTCGGCGGCCGTGAAGAACGGCGCGTCGCGCCAGGCGGCCACGGCGAAGATGCGGTCGTCGGTCTCCCCCAGCTTGCGGGCGATCTTCGGGTGCTGGACCGCGCAGACGCCGCAGCCGTTGATCTGGCTCGCCCGCAGGTGCATGAGCTCCAGCGTCCGCGGCGCGATGCCGACGCCGGTGATCGCCTGGTTCAGCGCCGTCAGCGCGTCCATCGCGCCGGGCAGCGCGAACGCCGGGTTGGTGCCCCGGGCCTCGAGCGTGATCGTCTCCATGGTGAGCTCCTTCGTCGGCCGTGTCACATGACACGGTTCGGGCGGGTCAGTCCGTTGACCCGCCCCCGACGAGGAACGTGACCACCCGATGATCGAGCAGGCCGACCTGGCCCGGGAGTTCGAGGCCCACCGCGCGCGGCTGCGGGCGATCGCCGAGCGGATCCTCGGCACGCCGGCCGAGGCCGACGACGCCGTGCAGGAGACGTGGCTGCGGCTCAGCCGCACCGACGCAGCGGCGATCGAGAACCTGGGCGCGTGGCTGACGACGGTCGTCTCGCGCGTGTGCCTGAACGTCCTGCGCGCGCGCGAGGCCCGCCGCGAGGACCTCGCCGAGCAGCTGCCCGATCCGGTCGTCGCCGCCGCGGGCGACCCGCTCGCCGAGGCGGAGCTGGCCGACGGCGTGGGGATCGCGCTCCTGGTCGTGCTCGAGACGCTGTCGCCGCCCGAGCGGGTGGCGTTCGTGCTGCACGACCTCTTCGCGGTCCCGTTCGGCGAGATCGGGACGCTGCTGGATCGCACGCCCGAGGCCGCGCGCCAGCTCGCCAGCCGCGCGCGCCGGCGCGTCCGCGGCGGCACGGCCCAGGGCGGGGTCGACCGCGGCCGCCGGCAGGCGATCGTGGACGCCTTCCTGGCGGCCGGCCGGGAGGGCGACTTCGCCGGCCTGCTCGCCGTGCTCGACCCCGACGTGGTGCTCCGCGCCGACTTCGGACCGGGCGGCGTCCGCGTCACCTGCGGGGCCGATCGGGTCGCCGCCCAGGCGGGGAGCTTCGGGAAGGACACCGAGATCGTGACGCGCCGCGCGCTCGTCAACGGCGTCCCCGGGAGCGTCTCGTTCCGCGACGGCCGGCCGTTCTCCGTCCTGGCCTTCACGATCGCCGGCGACCGGATCGCGGCCATCGACATCCTCGCCGACCCCGAGCGCCTGGCCGGGCTCGACCTCTCGGCGGTTGTGTGACGCAGGCACCCCCGGCCGATCGCCGCTGTGCTGTGATGGCCGGGTGAGCCTCCCGCCCGGCCCCGCCGAGCCGCCGCCGCTGCAGACCCTGCGCTGGCTGCTGCGGCCGATCTCGTTCATGGAGGCGTGCCGCCGCCGCTTCGGCGACGTCTTCAGCGTCGAGTTCGTGGGCTTCCGGACCCCGATGGTGATGATCACCGAGCCGGACGCGATCCGGGCGCTGTACTCCGAGCCGGCCAACGCGCTGCCGCCCGGACGGGCGCTGACGCTGCGCCCGATCGTCGGCGCCCGCTCCGTCCTGCTGCTGGAGGGCGCGGAGCACCTCGCGCGGCGGCGCCTGATGCTCCCGCCGTTCCATGGCGAGCGCATGCGCGCGTACGAGGGGATCGTGCGCGAGGTGGTCGCGCGCAACGTCGCGAGCTGGCCGGCGGGCGAGCCGTTCCCGCTCCACCCGCGCATGCAGGCGGTCACGCTGGAGGTGATCCTGCGCGCGGTGTTCGGCGTGGCCGAGGAGGCGCGCCGGGCGCGGCTCAGCGAGCGGCTGGGCGCGCTGCTCGACGGCACGGCGTCGTTCGGCGTGCAGCTCGGCGTCCTGATCGCGCGGCGCCTGGGCGGACCGGGCCCGCTCGAGCGCCTCGGCGCGCTGCGCCGCGAGATCGACGCGCTGCTGGACGCGGAGATCGCCGAGCGCCGGGCCGACCCGCGCGACGACATCCTCTCGATGCTGATCGCCGCCCGCTTCGAGGACGGCGAGCCGATGACCGACGCGGAGATCCGCGACCAGCTGATGACGCTCCTGCTGGCCGGCCACGAGACCACGGCCACGGCGCTGGCGTGGACGTTCGACCTCCTGCTCCGCCACCCCGCGGCGCTCGACCGCCTCACCGCCGAGGTCGACGCCGGCGAGGACGCCTACCTGCGCGCGGTGATCTCCGAGTCGCTGCGGCTGCGCCCGGTGGTGCCGATCGCCGGCCGGCGGCTCGCGTCGGAGCTGCGCGTCGACGGGCACGTCCTGCCCGCGGGCACCGACGTGACGCCGGCGATCTGGCTGGCCCACACCCGCGCCGACCGCTACCCGGAGCCGTTCGCCTTCCGCCCGGAGCGCTTCCTCGGCTCGCCGCCGGCGACGTACGCGTGGATCCCGTACGGCGGCGGCGTCCGGCGCTGCCTCGGGGCGGCGTTCGCGGAGATGGAGATGCGCGTGGCGCTCGCCGAGATCCTGCGCCGGCGCGCGCTGCGGCCGGCCGGACGGGCCGCCGAGCGCGTCGCCCGCCGCAACGTCACGTTCTCCCCCGCGACCGGCACGCGGCTGATCGCCGCCGCCCGGACGCCGGTGGCCGCGTGACGTCCCCTGCGCCCGCCTTCGCACGCTGGACTGGCGCGACGCGCTCGGCCGCTGTGACCCTGATCGACCCGGCGTCCAACCGGCTGCGGTTCTTCGAGCGCGCTTAGCCGCGCAGCAGCGAGAGGACGTTCTGCGGCGACTGGTTGGCCTGCGCGAGCATGCTCGTGCCGGCCTGCTGGAGGATCTGCAGCTTGGAGAAGTTGACCATCTCGGCCGCCATGTCGACGTCGCGGATCCGCGACTCCGACGCCACCAGGTTCTCCTGGTAGGTCGACAGGTTCGACAGGCGATGCTCCATCCGGTTCTGGGCGGCGCCGAAGTCGCCGCGGACCTCGGACACGTTGTCGATCGCCGTGTCGATCTGCGTCAGGCTGACGCTGGCCAGGGTGGTCGCGGACGTCACGCCCGAGGTCCCGCTGGCGCTGGTCAGGTCGACGCGCGCGACCGAGATCGTCTCGCCCGAGTTGGCCCCGACCTGGAAGGTCGTGGTGCCGGCCGAGTCGAGCAGCTTGATGCCGTTGAACTGCGTGGCGTTGCGGACGTCGGTGATCTCCGCCTTGAGCTGGAGGAACTCCGAGTCGATCGACGCCTTGTCGTTGGTCGACAGCGTGCCGGCGTCGTACTGGACCTTCAGCTCGCGGACGCGCTGCAGCATCGTGTGCACCTCTTGGAGGGCACCTTCCGCCGTCTGCACGAGCGAGATGCCGTCCTGCGCGTTGCGCTGGGCCTGTGCGAGGCCCCCGATCTGCGCGCGCATCTTCTCGGAGATCGCCAGGCCGGCGGCATCGTCGGCGGCGCGGTTGATGCGGTAGCCCGAGGACAGCTTCTCCATGGCCTTGGCGGCCTTGGATGCGGTCTGGTTGAGCTGTCGATGGGCGTTGAACGCCTCGACGTTGTTCTGAATCCGTAGCCCCATGGCGGCCCTATCGGCCGCACCCGGCTCGAGCTTGAGCGCGCCAGGTCAGCCCGCGGCCGTGGCCTCCGCGATCACCGCCGCGACGGCCGCCGGGTCTTCCAGCGCGGGAAGGTGGGCGACGCCGGACAGCTCGCGCACCCGCGCGCCCGGGATGCGGGCGGCCGCCGCGCGGTGCACGGTCGCCAGAAGCGGGACGTCGAGCTCGCACGCGACGAACGTGACCGGGACGCGGACCTCCTCCAGGCGCGACCAGGCGTCGACGCCCGGCGCCCCCGCGTCCTCGGGGAGCCCGTGTGCGAGGGCGCGCCGGTTCATGTCGCGCGCCAGCTCGCGCGCCGCGCCGCCCACGCGCCCCTCGGGCTGCGCCGGACCGTCGAGCCAGAGCCAGGTGTCGAGCCGGAGCGTCTGCCCGAGGTCGCCCGCGGCGGCGTCGAACCGCGCGTCGAACGCGTCGGAGACCGGATCGCCGGGGTCGAGCTCGGCGTACGGCGCGCCGCTGACGCCGGCCGCGATCAGGACGACGCCGGCCACGCGCTCGGGGCGCTCGAGCGCGGCGTCGAGGGCGAGCGAGCCGCCCTTCGAGTTCCCGACCAGCCACACGGGCCCGTCCACCGTCGCGTCGAGCACCGTCCACAGGTCACCCAGGTGGGAGAAGCTCTCGCCGCCCGGCGGCGTCTCGCCGAAGCCCCGGCGGTCGTAGGCGACGACGGGCGCGTCGAGACGGGGCATCACGCCGTGCCACCCGCGCCGGTCGGCGACCCCGGCGTGGAGGAGCACGACCGGCGTGCCGCGGCCGTCGCGGCGCTCGCCGGCGATGCCGTCGACCTCGAAGCGCTCCGCGTCCATCGGTGCGCAAGCGTACGCCTTCGCTCCACGCATGCCGGCGCCGCGTGATCGTGTCGGCGGTCCCTCATGCGCGATGCTTGGGCGCGACTGGACGGCGAACTGCTCTCTGAAGGAAGCAAGCGGTTGCGGCCTTCCGATGGACCGCTTCTCAGGGGGCACAACCTCAACGCCACGCCCCGCAAGTGCGGCGCGAGGAGGTTGTTCGTCCTATACCGGGCACAACCTCAACCGGGTGCCGCCGCGAGCGGCCGGAGGGAGGTTAAGCGTCCCGCGGGGCGCGCCGACCGGAGCCCATGCCCTCCCGGATTCCGTCGATGAGCAGTTCGAAGTTCATTCCGCGCCCAAGCATCGCGGCCGAGGGACCAAGCCCCGCGCGACAATGCGCGCATGACTTCACCGGACGACCGCCCCGGCGTCGCCGCCGCCCCCGACCTCCGCACGGGCGAGGCCCGCCCGCTCGACGCCGAGCTCGACGGCTACGCGTGGCTGCCGCGGATGCTCGACAAGGCACGCGCCACGCTGGCCGGCACCAACGGCAGCTACCTCTTCGGCTGCCCGGTCGACCACACGTGCATGGCGCGGCTCGGCGTCGCGCCCGACGTCGTGCTCGACCTCGCGGCGCGCCACGCCGACGACGCCGGCGTGCTCGCCGAGCTGCGCTCGCGCGGCATCCCCGGCGCCCGCGACGCCTGGTTCGATGCGCCCGCCGTCGAGGACGAGCTACAGACCGGCAGCTACCTGCGCGTCCGCACGGCCGGCGCGCTGCCCGAGCGCGACGGCGGCCGCGCCTTCCTCGGCGCCGAGCACGGCGCGCGCGTCAGCCTGGTGCTCGTGGACGCCGCGCCGGGCGAGGCCGAGGCGCCCCACCGCCACCCGGTCGAGGAGCTCATGGTCGTCCAGTCGGGCGCGGCGCTCTACCAGCTCGGCGCGCTGCAGCGCCGGATCGTCCGCGCGGGCGAGGTCGTGCGAGTCCCGGCCGGCGTCGAGCACTTCTACGCGAGTGCCGGCGACGTGGCCCTGCGCGCGGTCCGCGTCCACGGCGACGCGGAGATCGCGACGGACTCGCCGTGATCGTTCGCGCCCTGATCCTGGCGAGCCTCGGGCTCGCCGGCGCCGCGGCACCGGCGCTCGGCGCCACCGTCGGCGTCGAGCCGCTCAAGGACGGCTGTACGGACCGCCGCTGCCTGGGGCCGTCCCGGCAGGTGCGCATCGTCGGCGGCGCCGGTGAGCGCAACGACATCGCCGTGCGCCCGGACGGCAGCGGCGAGCTGGTGGTGAGCGACGCAGGTGCTCCCCTGCGGGTGGGTCGCGGCTGCGAGCCGCGGCCGGGCGGCACCGCCTCCTGCCCCCGCGATGCCGGCGTCCTGGTGCGCGTCGAGGCCCGTGACGGCGACGACCGCGCGATCGTCGAGGGTGTGGCCAACGACGTGTCGGGGGGCGCGGGCGACGACACGCTGAGCGGCGAGCACTGCCACGGTGGGCCGGGCGCCGACGTCCTGGCCGGGGTGCCGATGCTGCCCGCGGCGCTCTGGAACTTCGGAGCGACGCTCTTCGGCGGCAGCGGCGACGACCAGCTCACCGGCTCGGACCGCGGCGATGCGCTCTTCGGGGGCGAGGGCCGGGACCGCGTCGCGGCGGGCGGCGGCGACGACCAGGTCATCGACGAGACGCGGCGCCCGGCCGCCGACGTCCTCGACGGTGGACCGGGCGACGACCGGCTGAGCTTCAGCCGGCGCAAGCAGCCGGTTCACGTGGACCTCTCGGCGCATGGGGCCGGCACTGGCTCGGCCGGCGAGGGCAACGAGTTCGCCGGATTCGAGAGACTGGAAGGCGGCGCCGCCGACGACGTCCTGCGCGCGCCGGCGGCCGGCGGCGACGTGCGGGGAGGCCGGGGCGACGACGTGCTCCTCGGTGCCGGTGGCGAAGATCACCTCGACGGCGAAGCGGGCGACGACGACGTGCGCGGTGGCGGCGGCGACGACGCGCTCTACGGCGGCACCGGCGACGACCGCCTCGGCGGCGGTGCGGGCGACGACGCGCTGACCAGCCAGTACGGCCACGACCGCCTCACGGGCGGACCCGGACGCGACCAGCTGGCGACCGCGTTCAACCGGTTCGGCGACGGCGGCGACCTCTTGAACGGCGGCGCGGGGCCGGACCGGCTGCTGGCCGGCGAGGGAGCCGGCGAGCGCCCCGACCGGCTCGACTGCGGGCCTGGCCGGCGGGACGTCGGCGAGGCCGATCGCGGCGACCGGATCCGTGGCTGTGAACGTCACCGCCGCCCGCCGGCGCGCTGCTGCCCGCGCCGCCGCGCGACCGTGAAGCGCGACTGAACCGAGGCGTCGCGAAAGCTGCTGGCTCGCGGCGCGCCGGGGTGCGACCGTGCCGGGCATGCCGCACATCGACCTCCGCGCCCGCCTCCAGGACGGCCCCGTCCTCTGTGCCGAGGGCTACCTCTTCGAGCTCGAGCGCCGCGGGTACCTGCAGGCCGGCGCCTACGTGCCCGAGGTCGTGCTCGAGCACCCCGAGGCGGTGGCCGAGCTGCACCGCGAGCTCGTCCACGCCGGCTCCGACGTCGTCGAGGCGTTCACGTACTACGCGCACCGCGAGAAGCTGCGGCTGATCGGCTGGGAGGACCAGCTCGAGCCGCTCAACCGCCAGGCGCTGGAGATCGCCCGCGGAGTCGCCCGGGAGACGGGGGCGATGCTGGCCGGCGACATCTGCAACACCAACGTCTACCTCGAGGGCGACGCGGCCGCGCACGCCGCCGTGCGCGCGATGTTCGACGAGCAGGTGAGCTGGGCGGCCGACGCCGGCGCCGACTTCGTCATCGCCGAGACGTTCCAGTTCGCCGGCGAGGCGCTGCTGGCGCTGGAGGCCATCCGCGCGGCCGGTCTGCCCGCGGTCGTGACGCTGGCCGTCCACCAGGACGCGACGACCCGCGAGGGCTGGAGCCCCGCGGAGGCGTGCCGCCGCCTCGCGGACGCGGGCGCCGACGTGGTCGGGCTCAACTGCATCCGCGGGCCGCAGACGATGCTGCCGCTGCTGGCCGACGTGCGCGCCGCCGTCGACGTCCCCGTGGCCGCGCTGCCGGTGCCCTACCGGACCCACGCCGCCCAGCCGACCTTCCAGTCGCTGCGCGAGGGCCAGGCGGGCGACCGCGCGTTCCCGACCAACCTCGACCCGTTCACCTGCACCCGGACCGAGGTCGCGGCGTTCGCCCGCGAGGCGCTCGCGCTCGGCGTCGAGTACCTCGGCCTGTGCTGCGGCGCCGCGCCGCACCACATCCGCGCGATGGCCGAGGCGATGGGCCGCCGGCCGCCGGCCAGCCGCTACTCGCCCGACATGTCCAAGCACGCCTACCTCGGCTCCGACGCGGCGCTCGAGCCGGCGAACCTCGCCTTCGCCGACCGGCTCTAGACCCGGCGTGCGCACGTACCGGTACGCCGTCGTCGGCGCCGGCGGCATCGGCAGCGCCGCCGCCTACTGGCTCAGCCGGCTGGCCGGCGGCGGCGACGGCGTCGTGTGCCTGGAGCAGTGGGAGCTCGGGCACGACCGCGGCGCCTCCGAGGACCACTCGCGGATCATCCGCCTTGGCTACCACGCCACCCGCTACACCGCGCTGACGCGCAGCGCCTACGCCGCGTGGCGGGCGGTCGAGGCCGAGTCGGGCGTCCCGCTGATCCTGACCACGGGCGCCCTCAACGTCGGCCGGCCGGGGACGGAGGGCGGCGCCATCCTCGACGCCTACGTCGAGGCCATGGACGCGCAGGACATCCCGTTCGAACGCCTGGACGCGGCCGAGGCGGCGGCCCGCTGGCCGCAGTTCCGGATCCCCGAGGACCACGAGGCGCTGTTCCAGCCCGACGGCGGGATCCTCGACATCCGCCGCGGCGGAGCGGTGCACCGCGCGCTCGCCCGCGCGCGCGGCGCCACCGTCCTCGCGCACGCCGGCGTGACGGCGATCCGGCCGGTGCCCGGCGGCGTCGAGCTCGACACCGCCGCGGGCAAGCTGCGCGCCGAGCGCGTCGTCATGTGCGCGGGCGCGTGGAACCGCGGGCTGCTCGCCCAGCTCGGCGTCGACTGGCCGATCGCGCTGACCACCCAGCAGGTCACCTACTTCGCCACCCCGAACCTGCGCGCGTTCGCGCCCGACCGCTTCCCGATCTGGATCTGGCACGGCGAGGGCGCCGACGAGTACTACGGCTTCCCGGTCTACGGCGAGGTCGCGACGAAGGCCGCGCTCGACCTCGGCGGCCCGCCCGCCGACGTCGACGACCCGGCCAGCTGGGAGCCGGACCCGGCGCAGGTCCGGCAGGTCGCCGGGTTCCTCGACGAGGTGCTGCCGGGCTACGCCGGCCCCGAGCTGCGGACCCGCTGCTGCCTCTACGACATGCCGCCCGACCGCGACTTCGTGCTCGACCTCGTCCCGGGGCACGAGCGGATCGCGGTCGCCGTGGGCGCGGGCCACGCCGCGAAGTTCGCCGGCGTGATCGGGCGCGCCATGGCCGAGCTGGCCCACGAGGGCGGCACCGAGCTGCCGATCGCCCCGTTCGCCGCCGGGCGCCCGGCGCTGGCCGACCCCGCCTACCGGCCGGCCTACCGGCTGGGCGGCGTGCCGGCGACCTGACCCTCGGGCCGCACCGGCTGCCCGAGCTCGACCAGCACCTCGACCATCGCGGCGGCCGCCGGCGAGCGGAACGGCACGGCGCGCGTCGCGGCCTGGATCGCCCGCCGCGGCGCGCCGCGACCGAGGTCGCGCAATGCCACGCCGTCGCGCGGCGCGTGGATCGCCAGGTCGGGGAGGAGCGCGACGCCGACGCCCGCCCCCACCAGCTCGCGGATCGCCAGGTAGTCGTCGCTCTCGTAGCGGACGTCGGGCGTGAAGCCCGCCGCCGCGCACGCCTCGCGCAGGGCGCGCCCGCCGGACAGCGTGTCCGGCACATCGATCCACACCTCGGCGGCGAGATCCTCGAGGCGGATCTCCGGCTTACCGGCGAGCGGATGATCGTGGCGGATGCCGAGCCGGAACGGGTCGTCGAACAGATGGATCGCCGTGACGCCCTCGGCCGGCGGATCGGGCAGGTCGACGGTCAGCGCGAGGTCGAGGCGCCCCTCGCGCAGCAGCTCGACGCTGCGCGACGGCGACGCCGGCGTGACGCTCAGCTCGATCTCGGGATGGCGGATGCGGAACGCGTCGATGGCCCGCGGCAGCACCGTCGCGCCCGCGGTGGCGAACGTGGCGATCCGCAGCCGCCCGCGCCGCAGCTCCGCGAGGTCGGCCAGCGACGCCTCGGCGGCCTCCAGGCGCGCGAGGATCGCCTCGGCGTGCTCGACGAGCATGGCGCCCGCCTCGGTCAGGACCACGCCGCGCGCGCGGCGCTCGAGCAGCGGCGTCCCCGCCTCGCGCTCCAGCGTCGCGATCTGCTGGGAGATCGCCGACGGCGTGTAGGAGAGGACGTCGGCGGCGGCGGCCAGCGACCCGTGCCGCGCCACCTCGCGGAGGATCCGCAGCCGCCGGACGTCGAGCACGCCGCCGAGACTACCCCCCGCGCAGCGCTACGGGTGCGAGGCGTCGGAGAACTCGCGGAACAGCCCGGTGACGACGAACGCGACCTGTTCGCCGATGTCCACCGCGTTGTCCCCGAGCCGCTCCAGCGCGCGGGCCACGAGCATCATGTGCATCGCCCACTCGCGCGTGTCCTCGTCGACGCCGATCGCCACCGCCAGCTTGAACGCCTCGCGGTTGAGCCGGTTGACGCGCTCGTCGCGGGCCACGAGATCCTCGGCCATCGCGACGTCGCGCAGCGCGAACGCGCGCTTGGCCTGCTCGATCTCCGAGCGCGCGAGGGCGCCCATCTCCTCCACCAGCGCGACGAGCCGGTCGTCGCGCGGCGGCTCGTGGCCGGACAGCGGGATCAGCTTGGCGACGTTGACGCACTGGTCGCCCATCCGCTCGGCGTGGCGGATGGTGTGCAGCAGCGCCGCGACCGTGCGCAGATCGGAGGCCACCGGCGCCTGCAGGGCCAGCAGCGAGAGGATCCCCTGGTGGACCTCGAGGAAGCGCCCGTCGATGCGGTCGTCGTCGGCGATGACCATCGCCGCGAGCTCGACGTCCTGGTGGTGAAGGGCCTCCATCGCCCGGTCGAGCGAGATCACCACGAGGTCGAGCGCCCCGAGCGCCTGCTCCTCGAGGCCGGCCAGCTCTTCGCGGAAGCGCGTCCGCAGGGCCTCGGGCATCTAGCCCACCTTGCCGGTGACGTAGTCCTCGGTCCGCTTGTCGGACGGGTTCTGGAAGATCTTCTCGGTCTGGTCGTACTCGACGACCGCGCCGGTCCGCACGCCGCTCGCCTCGTCGAGCTCGACCGTGAAGAACGCCGTCATGTCCGACACGCGCGCGGCCTGCTGCATGTTGTGCGTGACGATGACGATCGAGTAGTTCTCCTTGAGCTCGAGCATCAGGTCCTCGATGCGGCCGGTGGAGATCGGGTCCAGCGCCGAGCAGGGCTCGTCCATCAGCAGCACGTCGGGCTCGGTGGCCAGTGCGCGGGCGATGCACAGCCGCTGCTGCTGGCCACCCGACATGCCGAACGCGTTGTCCTTCAGGCGGTCCTTGACGTCGTCCCACAGCGCGCCGCGGCGCAGCGCGCCCTCGACGATCTCGTCCATGTCGCCCTTCATGCCGACCACGCGCGGGCCGAAGGCGATGTTGTCGTAGATCGACTTGGGAAACGGGTTCGGCTTCTGGAAAACCATCCCGACCCGCGCGCGCAAATGCACTACGTCCATGGACGGCGCATAGATGTCTTCACCGTCAAGCTCGATGCGGCCCTCGACCCTTGCGCCCGGGATCGTGTCGTT
>DASVQH010000224.1:0-3494 GCA_036389195.1 Solirubrobacteraceae bacterium | reverse complement strand
GATCTCCGCCGTGCCCGTGCGCAGGTCGATCCTCGCCAGCTGGCCGGTGACGAAGCCGCCGCGCGCGGCGTGGGCGGCGAGCGCCGTCCCCGCCTCGCGCGCCTGGTCGGCGAGATCCGCGCCCGCGCGCCGCGCGTTGCGCAGCGCCCCGACGAGGATCGTCGCCAGCACGGCGGCACCGACCTCGTGCCCCATCGCGTCGGTCATCGACAGGTGCAGGGTGTCGCGCTCCATGGTGAAGTCGAACGTGTCGCCGCCCACCTCGCCGGCGGGCTCCAGCCAGCCCGCGAGCTGAACTGGCCGGCTTCGCAGGTGTAGGCGGCCGGCAGCAGGCGGTGCTGGATCTCGGCGGCCAGCGAGAGCGGGAGCGACCGCTGCCCCCACTCGAAGAGGTCGGTGAAGCGGCGGTTGGCGATGACGACGTAGGCGAAGGTGTGCGCGGCGAGCGCGACGTCGGCGAGCATCGCCTCGTCCGGCGGCTCGTCGAGGCGGAGCTCGAGCACGCCGATGGCCTCGCCGCGGTTGGTCACCGGTGCGTACAGACGGGTCTCGCCGGCGACGGTCTCGCGCTCGACCGTCTGCGAGGCGAGCGCCCGCCCGTGCGGGGTGCCGGCGAGGGGCACCGGCTCCGCGGTCTCCCGGCCCTGGGTACGGGTCGCCCCGCCGCTTCCGGCGCGCCCGAGCCGGACGAGCGCCTGGCCGCTGAAGTCGGCGATGAGGAACGACAGGTCGCGCGCGTCGAGGGCGCGCGCCAGGCACGCGGCGAAGGCCTCGACGGCGGAGACGGGCGGCGCGTCCTCGACGGCCGCGAGCAGTGTGCCGACATCGAGCCGTGCCCGCGGGGGGTTCGACATCGGCGCAGCCTACGGGCGCAGCCCGCCCTCGCGCTGCATCGGATGGGGACGAACTCGTCCGTCGGGAGGTCCGCCCGCGTCGCGCCGGGCGATTGATCTCCAGCGAATCGTGTTTCTCACCTCGGATTCACGCCCGACGCGTACGCTCGTCCTTCGTTCGGCCTGGGGAGGCGGGAATGGGCAGGGTCATCGTGGTGGGGGCACCGGATCTCGTCCGGCGCGAAGCGGATCGGATCGAGACGGCCGCGCGGAGCCGGAGGTTCCGCTCGCGCCGGGACCTCGACGGCTCGGACGCGGCCGACGGGCTGCTCGCCGCCGCCGTCGCCCGCGCCCGTGCGGGCGACGAGCACGCGGTCCGGTTCCTCTTCCTGCGCTGCTCCGACAGCGTCTACGGCTACGTCCGGTCGATCGTCCACGACGACCACGAGGCCGAGGACCTGACGCAGCTGATCTTCGCGAAGCTGATCGCCGCGCTGCCCAGGTACGAGCCCTCGATCCCCTTCCCGGCGTGGATCATGCGCGTCGCGCACAACGCGGCGGTCGATCACCTCCGCGGCGCGCGCGCCGTCCCCGTCGCCGAGGTGCGCAGCGCCGAGCAGCAGGATCACGACCTCTCGCGGGAGCGTGGCCACGATCTCCGCGCCGCGCTCGACGAGCTGCCGCGCTCCCAGCGCGACGTGATCGTCCTGCGCTTCGTCCTCGGACTGTCGCCCGAGGAGACGGCCGAGCGGCTGGGCCGGTCGGTCCTCTCGGTCCACAGCCTGCAGGCCAGGGCGCGGCGGGCGCTGCGGGCCGAGCTCACCCGGACCCACGCCGCGCCCGCGGTCCGGGCGGCGGCGTGACGTCCGCGCCGCAGCTTGTGCCGGACGCCCGCCCTCCGGTAGCTTCCGCCGGTACGGCGCCGAAAGGGGTATGAGATGGTCAGACGGGGACTTGGACGGCTGCGCATGCCGTCGCTGCCGACGGCGATCTCGCTGCTCGCGCTCTCGATCGTGGTGACGGGGACCGCGTTCGCCGCGACGGGGCAGATCGTCAACATCGCCGACGGCTCGAACGTCGCTCGGATCGCGCACGTGAGCCCGACCGGCAGCGTGCAGATCGGCGACGGCAGCGGTCCCCTGACGGTGGACGGGACGACGACCAGCCGCGAGGCGCTGCCGACGACCTTCTCCACCGTCGCGACCAGCCTCACGTCGACCGATTGCACGCCGATCGCCACGCCGCCCACCGGGCGCGCGCTGATCGTGAAGAGCATCAGCGTCGACGTGTTCGGGCTCGCTTCGCCGTCCGGGTCGACGTACGTGGCCCTCGGCGTGGCGTGCGCCGGCGCCGCCTACGTCAACCCCTCGAGCCTCGGCGTGACGACGATCCCGTTCGAGCCGGGCTACGTCGTCCCGGCGAAGACCCAGCTGATGGCGTACAGGAGCGGGGACGTCCAGGCGGTCGTCACGGTGACCGGCTACACCGTGCCGGCGTCGCAGGCCCCGGCCGCGGCGGCCTCGCCGCAGGTCAAGGCCGGCGACACGCCGCCCGCCACCGACGTCCGCCCGCGCTGAGGCGCCGGCGCCGGCGCGGCCCGCTCAGCGCTTGCGCTTGCCCTTGACCTTCGGCGCCACCGGCTTGGGCGCGACGCCGGGCACGCCCTTGATCTGCTTGACGACCTCGCGGAAGGCGGGGCGCGGCGCGCCGGCCTTGGCCGTGTCGACGAGGCCGGCGTCGAAGCGCGGCGTCGCGCCGCCGAAGAACGTGAAGACGTAGATCCGCTTCACCTTCTTCATGCTCCGGGCGAGCTTGAACATGTACTTCGTCGCCTTCAGCTGGCGCTTGGTGCTGAACTTGAACGAGGCGAACTTGGCGATGCCGCCGGTCTCGGTGAGCCACAGCTTCTTGCACTTCAGCGCCTTGGCGAGGGCCTTCGTCCCCGCCTTGCGGAAGCGGTTGGTGTCCGAGTAGTTGTGGATGCCGCAGAGCTTGCGCTTGACGCGCAGGGCCTTCTTGAACTTCTTGATGTAGCGGGTCGTCGACTTGAACTTCGGCTTCTTCGCGGTGACCTTGTCGGCCTGGTCGAGGATGTCGGCGACGACGATCGTGCAGCCGCGGCAGTTCTTGGCGGCGACGTTCGTGAACTTGGCGGCGCGCTTGGGGTTCTTGCTCGTCGGCTGGGTGTGGTGGTTGACCTCGTTCCACGGCGAGTACGTGTGCACCCACGGGAACCGGGCGCGGAACGCGAGGAAGCTGGCCTTGTACTCCGCGACGGTCGGCAGGTAGCACTGCGGCAGGGAGCGGTTGAGCCTGCACTCCTCGGCCGCGCCCCGCGCGTGCTCGAAGGTCACGAGCGCCTCGACCCCAAGGCGGCGCGCGGTCTCCAGGTACTCCGTGACGCGGTTGATCTCGTCGTCGCCCTGGGTCGCCCGGGCCAGGACGTTCCAGGACACGACGACGCGGGTGTTCTTCACCCCGGTCTGCGCGAACTGCGGGGACTGGAACATCGACGGCTGGCTCTCCGAGATCCCGATCCGCAGCTTGGCGCTCGCGGCCGACGGCAGCGTCAGGACGAGCAGAAGTCCGGAAAGCAGGAGGAGCGGGAGTCGGCGCATGTCACTGTCAACGGCAGGCATCCATCGAACCTTTTCGCGGATG
>DASVQH010000223.1:0-7944 GCA_036389195.1 Solirubrobacteraceae bacterium | reverse complement strand
AGCAACGAGTACGACACGCAGACGGGCGCCGGCGCGACCACGCTGACCGAGCTCATCGCCGAGTACCCCTCGTGGGTGGACTCGAGCGCGGGCGACTACCGGCTCACCGGCCGCATCGACGCACCCCTGGACCGGGCCACCGCCACGCCGGTGGTCCCGCCGGCCGGCCTGGATCTCGACGGCCTCCCCCGCGCGGTCGACGCCGACTACGACGGGATCCCCGAGGCCGACCTCGGCGCCTTCGAGTACCAGTTCCAGGCGCCGACGATCGCGCTCGCCGGCCCCGACACGGTCGCCACCGGCCAGCCCGCCAGGTTCACCGCGGCGGCGGCCGATCCCGACCCGGGCGAGACGTTCGGCCTCACCCCGATCTGGTCCGGACGCGAGGACGACTTCAGCGACACCCCGCCGATGGGCCCGGCGCTCACCTTCGTCTGGAAGCGCCCGGGGGTCAAGACGGTCCGGGTGCAGGTCTCCGACCCGCGCGGCCGGACCGCCGCCGCCGAGCGCCAGGTCACCGTGACGGGGCCGGATCTCAACCCGCCGCCGCCTCCGCCGCCCCCGCCGGCCGACGCCACCGCGCCGGTCCTGCGCGGCGTCCGCCTGGCCAAGCCGGGCGCCGTGCGCCGCGGCAAGGCCGTGCGGGTTCGGCTCGAGCTCTCCGAGGCGGCGCGCGTGACCGTCGTGATCGCCCGCCGCAAGGGCGGGCGCTACAAGAAGGTCCGCCGCGTGCGGCGCGCGGTGAAGGCCGGGCGCAGCACCCTGAAGGTCTCGACGAAGCGGTTGAAGCGCGGCCGCTACCGGCTGCGGATCACCGCGAAGGACGCCGCGGGGAACACGGCCGCGGCGAAGACCGTGAAGGTGCGGGTGCGCTGACCGGGGCGCCGGCTACTGCCGGACGGGCGCGCGATCGACGTCGCGGTGCGCGGCCTCGACGATGTAGGCGCCGCCGTTGTCGCGGTAGTGCGCGGCGAGGTGCTCGGCGATCGCCACCGACCGGTGGCGGCCGCCCGTGCAGCCGATCGCCACCACCAGGTGGGCCTTGCCCTCGGCGACGTACTCGGGCAGCAGGTAGTCGAGCAGCGGGAGCAGCCGGTCGTACAGCGCCGCGAGCCGCCCGTCGCCGCCGATGTACTCGACGATCTGCGGGTCGAACCCGGTCAGCGGGCGCAGCTCCGGGTCGTAGTGCGGGTTGGGGAGGAAGCGGACGTCGAAGCTCAGGTCGGCGTCGCGCGGCGGGCCGTGCTTGTGGCCGAAGGAGACGAAGGTCACGGCGAGCTTGCCGGCTTCGCGCGACTCCAGCAGCTCGCGGGCGACCTTGCGCCGGAGCGTCGCCGCGTTGAGCCCCGTGGTGTCGAAGACGATGTCGGCGCGGTCGCGGATCGGAGCCAGGAGCGCCTGCTCCGCGCGGATGCCGTCAGCGACGCTGCCGTGCGGCGCCAGCGGATGGCGGCGGCGCGTCTCCTTGTAGCGGGTGAGCAGCGTCTGCTCGTCGGCGCAGAGGTAGAGGACGCGGTGCTGCACGCCCTCGAGGTCGAGCTCGTCGAGCACCGTGGCCAGCCCCTCGAAGTACTCGCCGCCGCGCAGATCGGACACCACGCAGGCCCGCTCGACGTTGGATCCCTCGTGGCGGAAGAGGTCCGCCAGCGAGCGGATCATCTCGGCCGGCAGGTTGTCGACGCAGAAGTACCCGGCGTCCTCGAAGACCTGCATCGCCGATGACTTGCCGGCGCCGGAGAGCCCGGTGACGATGACGAGATCGGAGAAGTCAGAACCGGTGGACAACACCCTGCACTATGGCAGCCGGTCCGGCGTGGACAGCGGCGCCCGAGGAGCGTTAGTGTCGCGAGCCACAAGGGCGCACACGGGCGTCCTCGAACGACGGGAGGTGCGCGTTGGCGGACAACCTCGAGGTGCTCAAGAAGGGCTACTCGGACTTCTCCGACGGGGACATCGGCGCGGCGACCGAGCCCTGGCCCGATGACTTCGTGTGGGAGGGCCCCAACTCCGAGGAACTGCCCGGCAGCGGCACGCACGAAGGCAAGGACGCGGCGCTGCAGGCGCTCGAGTCCGCAGTCGGGTCCTGGGACGCCTTCCGGCTGGAGATCGACGAGTTCGTCGGCGAGGGCGACACCATCGTCGCGCTCGGCCACACCGAGGCCAGCAAGGGCGACAACACCGTCAAGCAGCCGGTCGTGCACGTCTGGCGCTTCGAGGACGGGGCGCCGAAGCGGATCCAGGTGCTCAGCGACACGTTCCAGACCGCCCAGGCGCTGGGGCTGGCCGGCGGCGGCAGCAGCACCGACGACGACGACGACAAGGACGACGACGGAGCTGACGGGTAGGGCGAAGCCCGGTCACGAGCGACCGGATGGAGCGGTTGGTCTCATGGTGTGGGCCGGACGCCCACACGGGGTGACCAGGGTTATCGGCCGGTCTTGTTGAGGTGGTGGTAGAGGTCCCGGGCGACCTTCTGCGGGACGCCCGGGACCGCCTCGAGCTCCTCGCGCGTCGCCCCCAGCACGTTCTCGGGCGAGCCGAAGTGCTTGAGCAGCGCGCGCTTGCGCGTCGGGCCGATCCCCGGCAGGTCGTCCATGATCGACTCGGTCATCGCCTTGTCGCGGCGGATCCGGTGGTGGGTGATCGCGAACCGGTGCGCCTCGTCGCGGACGCGCTGCAGCAGCTGCAGCTCCGGCGTGTCGTGCGGCAGCCGCAGCGGCTCGCTGCGCCCGGGGACGAACACCTCCTCGATCCGCTTGGCCAGCGAGATCACCGTCACGCCGCGCTCGCGCAGCGACTGGACGGCCGCCAGGCCCGCGGAGAGCTGGCCCGGGCCGCCGTCGATGACGATCACGTTCGGCAGGGCGGCGAAGGAGTCGTCGCGGTCTGAGTCGTACGGCGACTTCTCGGCCTGGCGCTCGAACTGCGCGGCCCGCCGCGAGAGCACCTCGTTCATCGACGCGAAGTCGTCGGGGACGCCCTCCTCGCCGTCGCGGATGCGGAAGCGCCGGTAGTCGCTCTTCTTCGGCGCGCCGCCCTCGAAGACCACCATCGAGGCGACCGTGTGGCTGCCCATCAGGTTCGAGATGTCGAAGCACTCGATCCGCACCGGGAGCGTGTCCAGCCCGAGCGCGGCCTGCAGCCCGTCGAGCGACTCGACGCGCTGCTGGCGCCGGCGCTCGGACTTCAGCTTGTCCTGGTCGAGCGCGAGCCGCGCGTTGCGCTCGGCCAGCTCGAGGATCCGCCGCTTGCCGCCGCGCTCGGCGGCGCGGATCTCCACCCGCCCGCCGCGGCGCTCGGACAGGATCGAGCCGAGGACGTCGAGCGCCGATCCCTCCTCCACCTCGCCGCCGACCACGATCAGCGCCGGGATCGACAGCGCGCTGGCGTAGTACTGCAGGCAGAACTCCTCGGTGGCCAGCGCGACGCCGGTCTCCCCCTCGTTGTAGAGGTAGAACGACTGCCGGTCCGAGAGGACGCCGTCGCGGACCTGGAAGACCTGCGCGTTGGCCTCGGTGCCCTCGACGGCGACCGCCACCGCGTCGAAGGTCCCGACGCCCTCGTGGGCGACCCGCTGGCGCTCGAGCAGCGAGCGGACCGCCTGCAGCCGGTTGCGCTCGATCGTCGCCTGCTCGAAGTCCTGCTCGCCCGCCGCGAAGTACATCTTGCGCTCGAGCTCGCGCTCGATGTCCTTGTAGCGGCCGGAGAGGAACTTCACGACGCCGTCGATCCCCTCGCGGTACTCCTCGCGGGTCACGTGGCCGACGCAGGGCGCCCCGCAGCGCTTGATGTAGTAGTCCAGGCACGGCGAGCCGGAGCGGCGGCCGGGCTCGGCGCCGTCGCAGGAGCGGAACAGGAATACCTTGCCGAGCAGGTCCAGCGTCCCGCGCACCCGCTTGGCGCTGGAGAACGGCCCGAAGTACGCGCGGTCCCGGCGGTGGCGCTCGCGCGTGAAGTAGACGCGCGGGAAGTCCTCGTCGAGCGAGATCGCGATGTACGGATAGGACTTGTCGTCGCGCAGCCGGATGTTGAAGCGCGGCTTGTACTGCTTGATGAAGTTCTGCTCGGTGAGCAGCGCCTCGGCCTCGGTGGCGACGACGAGGTACTCGACGTGGTCGATCAGCGGACGCATCGCCGTCTTGTTGGAGAAGTGCGAGGCGACGCGCTTCTTGATCGACTTCGCCTTGCCGACGTAGACCACGCGGCCGCGGGCGTCACGGAACAGGTAGACGCCCGGCTGGTCGGGGAGGCTGCGGCGCTGCGCGGCGAGGCGCTCGGCCTTGTCGGGGGCGGGGGTGGTCGGCGTGGCCATTCGGGAGGGCTCCGGCCAGCCAGATTAGACCCCGTGTCGGGGACCCGATCCGGAGACGCTGCTTAGGTGTTGGGGACCACGATGCGCGTCCTCACCACCATCCTCCTCTCCGTCGTCGCGGCGCTCCTGCTCGTGAGCCCGGCGGCGGCCAAGCCCCGCTACGTCGTCGGCATCGGCGACCAGAGCGCGGCGATGTTCGCCAACCCGCACTTCCTCAAGCTCGGCATCAAGCGCGTGCGCTACATCGTCCCGTGGGACGGCCTCAAGCACGCCGGCCAGCGGGCGGAGATCGACACCTACATGAGCTTCGCGCGCGGCGCGGGCATGGATGTGATGCTCGCCTTCTCGGCGCGGCGCGGCTGCTACAAGGACGGCCGCTACTCCAAGCGCAAGGCGTGCCGCGCGCCGAGCTACGCCGCGTTCCGGACGCAGGTGCGCGCGTTCCACCGGCGGTTCCCCGAGGTCCGCACCTACTCGCCGTGGAACGAGGCCAACCACAAGTCCCAGCCGACCAAGCAGCGCCCGCTGCTCGCGCTGCGCTACTACCGCGTGGTCCGCCGCGTGTGCATGAAGTGCACGGTCGTCGCCCTCGACCTCCTCGACCAGGGCGACATGGTGCGCTATCTCGAGGCGTTCGCCCAGAAGGCCGGCTCGCGGGCGCGGATCTGGGGCATCCACAACTACTCGGACGTCAATGGCTTCCGCAACGGCGCGACGCAGAAGATCCTGGCCGCCGCGCCCGGCGAGGTCTGGATGACCGAGACCGGCGGGATCGTGAAGTTCAAGCCCCGCTACGGCTACGACGAGCGCCGTGCCGCGCGGAGCATCCGGACGATGTTCGCGCTGGCCGACAAGTACTCCAAGCGCCAGCCGGGGACGCGGTCGCGGATCACCCGCGTCTACCCGTACCAGTGGACCGGCGTCCGCCGCGGCGAGCGCTTCGACGCGGGCCTCACGGACCCCCGGGGGCGGCCGCGCAAGGCGCTGCAGGTCTTCCGGCGCTACGTCCGCCAGCGCGGTCGATAGGTCCGGGGTCAGACAGGCGTACCGGATTCGACGGAACCCGGGCGCATCGACCGTCGCCGCGGGGGTATGACGACCCCATGACCAGAAAAGCTCTCCTTCCAGTTCTGGTGCTCGTGGCTTTCCTCTCCGCCTCTGCAGCCGCAGAAGCCAAGGTCACCGTCGGCATCGGCCAGCAGGACGCACGGATGTTCGACTCGCCTCTGTGGCAGGCGCTGAAGCTCAAGAAGGTGCGGTACCTGGTGCCGTGGAACGTGGTCAGCACGCCGGACCAGATGGCGGAAGTCGTCGGCTTCATGACCAAGGCCCGGTCGGTCAACCAGCAGGTGCTCGTGACCTTCACCGCCACCCGCGGCTGCTTCATCAACGGCAAGTACGCCAAGCGGAAGAAGCTCTGCAAGCTGCCGACGGTCAAGCAGTACACGAAGGCGGTCAAGGCCTTCCACAGGACGTTCCCCTTCGTCAAGGAGTACGCGGCGTGGAACGAGGCCAACCACGTCTCGCAGCCGACCTACAAGAACCCGAAGCGGGCGGCGCAGTACTACCTCGCCTTCAAGAAGAAGGTCTGCAAGAAGTGCAAGGTCATCGCCGGTGACCTCCTGGACTCCTCGAACCTCCGCGCCTACGCCCTGAAGATGCGCAAGGTCAAGGGCATGAAGCGCGCGAAGCTGTGGGGCCTCCACAACTACACGGACTCCAACCGCCGGCGCTCGCGCGGCACCTCGGCGATGCTGCGGACCGTCCCGGGCGAGGTCTGGGTCACGGAGACCGGCGGCATCTCGATCTTCACCGGCTCCAACCTGCGGCCGAACGCCCAGACCGCGGTCAAGGCGATGAAGTACCTCTTCAGCCTGGCCAAGAAGTTCGGCAAGAAGCGCCGCGGGATGAAGTCGAAGATCACCCGCCTGTACCCGTACGACTTCGGCCCCTCGGCGCCAAACATGCGCTTCGACGCCTCGCTGCTCAACCCCGACGGGACGCCGCGGCCGGTCTTCCTCGCCTTCGCGGCGCTGGCCTCCAAGGCCAAGAAGTAGTTCGAGCCCTGCCCGCGACCGGGAAGGAGTCGTCGGGCAGGGCTTGACGTGTCACCGAGGGAGGGAGCAGTTCGGATGCGACAGCTGACGAGCCTGGACGCGCAGTTCCTGGCGGTCGAGTCGGCGCGGACGTACGGGCATGTCGGCGGGCTGGCCATCTACGACCCGTCGACCGCCCCGGGCGGCGAGATCACCGCGAAGGACGTGTGCCGGCTGGTCGGCGAGCGGCTGCACATGCTGCCGCCGTTCACCTGGAAGCTCGTCAACGTGCCGTTCGGGCTCGACCTGCCGTACTGGATCGAAGATCCGGACTTCGACCTCGACTTCCACATCCGCGAATCGGCGGTGCCGCCGCCGGGTGACGATCGCCGGCTCGCCGAGACGGTGGCGCGGATCTTCGCCCGGCCGCTCGACCGCTCGCGGCCGCTGTGGGCGCTGTACCTCATTCATGGGCTCGAAGGCGGCCGCGTCGCGCTGCTGACCAAGGTCCACCACGCGGTGGTGGACGGCGTGTCGGGCGCCGAGATCCTGTCCGTGCTGCTGGACCTGAGCCCGGACGGCCGGGAGATCCCGCCGAAGCCGAAGGCGCGCCGCGCGGAGCGCAAGCCGGGCGAGCTGGAGATGCTCGCGCGCGGCGTGGCGGGCCTGCCGCTGCAGCCGCTGCGCGCCTTGCGCTCGCTGCCCGGCGCGGTCCCGTACCTGACCGAGATCCCCGGGGCCAACGCGTTCCCCGGCGCGCCGCTGCTCACGCGCGGGCTCGACCGGCTCCGCCGCCTGGGCGGCGGGGACGGCGAGGCGGCCGCGGAGATGCTCGAGGTCTCCACCGCCCGCCCGCCGCGGACGCGCTTCAACGGCCCGATCTCCGCGCATCGGCGCTTCGCGTTCGGCTCGGTGGCGCTCGAGGACGTCAAGGCGATCAAGAACGCGGCCGGCGTCACGGTCAACGACGTGGTCGTCACGCTCTGCACCACGGCGGTGCGCAACTGGCTGATCGCGCGCGCCGACCTGCCGGAGGACCCGCTCGTGGCGATGGTCCCCGTGTCCGTGCGCACCGAGGAGGAGATGGGCAAGTTCGGCAACCGGGTCTCCGCGATGTCGGTGCCGATACCGACCGACGAGCCGGACCCCGCGCGCCGCTTGGAGCGCGCCCACCAGCTGCTGCGGGGGGCCAAGGAGCGCCACAAGGCGCTGCCCGCGAACCTGCTCACCGACGCCACGAGCTTCATCCCGCCGGCGCTCGCGGCGCGCGCGGCGCGGACGACCGTGCAGGTCCTGGGGCGCACGCGCCCGCCGCTGAACCTGGTCATCTCCAACGTGCCCGGTCCGCGGGTCCCGCTCTACCTGGCGGGCGCGCAGATGCAGGGCCACTTCCCCGTCTCGGTGGTCGTCGACGGGGTCGGGCTCAACATGACGGTCATGAGCTACCGCGACCACGTCGACTTCGGGATCATCGGCGACCGCGACCAGATCGACGACGCGTGGGAGCTGATGGCGGGGGTCGAGGACGCCCTGGACGAGCTGCTGACGGTGGTGTGCAAGCGCGAGTCGCGGCGGGTCGGGCGGGCCGCGCCGCGC
>DASVQH010000222.1:0-2749 GCA_036389195.1 Solirubrobacteraceae bacterium | reverse complement strand
GGGCGACGCGCTGCGCTTCCGCCTGCGCTATCCCGGCGCCGGCCGCTACCGCCTCTTCGTCCCGTTCGAGGCGCGCGGCAGCCGCCACGTCGCGGCGTTCACGGTGGTCGCGCGGCCCTGACCGCTACGGTCGCGGCTGCGTGAACGCCGCCGACCCCCTCACGTCCTCGCGCTGACCCGCATGGACCACGCTTTCGGTCAGGGGCGCGCCTTCGCGCTCGGCGTCGAGGAGGAGCTGCTGCTCGTCGACCCGGCGACGCACGCCCTCGCTCCGCAGTCCTCGGCGATCGTCCCCCGGGTCGAGCTGCCGCCGACGGACGGCAAGGTCATGCACGACGTCTACGAGGCGTGCGTGGAGACGGCGACCCCGATCGCCGACCATGCGCTGCAGGCCGCCGGCTGGATGGGGTCGATGCGCGGCGCGCTGCGCGAGGCGGGCGCGACGCTCATGGGCGGCGGGATCCACCCCAGCGCCGCGCTGGGCGACGCCGCCCACGTCGACGCCCCGCGCTACGAGGAGATCGGCCGCCAGCTGCGCGGCCTGCTGCGCCGGACGCCGACCTGCGCCCTGCACGTCCACGTCGGCATGCCCGACCCCGGCACCGCGATCCGCGCCTTCAACCGGATGCGCGAGCACCTGCCGCTGCTGCAGGGGCTGGCCGCCCACTCGCCGTTCTGGTTCGGCGGCGACTCCGGGTTCGCGACCGCCCGCGCGCAGCTCTTCCGCGGGTACCCGCGCGCCGACGTCCCCCGCACCTTCGCCGGCTGGGAGGACTACGACATCTCGATGCGCCAGATCGTCGCCGCCGCCGGCGTCCCCGACTACACGTTCCTGTGGTGGGACATCCGCCCGCACCCGCGGCTCGGCACGCTCGAGGTGCGGGCGATGGACGCCCAGTCCCGGCTCGACTCCGCGGCCGGCCTCGCCGCCCTCGTCCACGGGCTGGTCATCGACGGCACCCTCGGCCCGCCGGGCGACCCCCCGCCGCGCGAGGTCCTCGTCGAGGGCTCCTTCCGGGCCAGCCGCGACGGCCTCGACGCCCGCATCTGGTCCCGCGGCGCGCTGCGCCCGCTGCGCGAGGTCGCCCGGACCGCGCTCGACATCGCACGGCGCCACGCGCGCGACCTCGGCGCGGAGGACGCGTTGGAGGGCGTCGAGCGCATCCTCGCCGAGGGCAACGGCGCCGACCGGATGCGCGCGGCGCACGCGCGCGGCGGGATGGATGCGGTGCTGGAGCTGCTGGTGCGCGAGACGGGGGCGGGGTAGGGGCGCCGGTTCGTGCCGTGCGTCCTGAGCGGGACTTCGGGCATCGATAGGGGAGAGTTCTTCTCGCGCGTCTCTCTGCGGGGGACGCGGGGAGAAGGGAAGGCTTGCGAGAGTCGGGGTGAGAGGGGCGCGGACGTGGATGTCGCGCGGCCCTCGGCGGCGGGCGCCATTCTTCCACGTTTTGGCGGGGACAACGTGGATGGATCGCGCCTACCGCCTCTCGTCATCCACCTTGACCACCACCAGGGTGGTCAACGTGGATAGGTCCCTGTGTGGGCGACCGGCGATCCACGTTGACCACCGCCGCCTTTCCGGTCTTTCACAGCGGACGGCCGCCAGCCGCCTACTCACCCTTCGATGATGCAGTTCCGCGCACGCCCGAGCGGAGCGCCCAGGTAGCGCAGCGCGACGCCCTCCCGACCGCGGCGCGCGGCCCTACCCGTAGACGAAGACCTGGTCGCCCAGGTTCAGCCAGTTGTAGATCCGGCGGGCGTCGGGGATCGGCACCCGCAGACAGCCGTGGCTGGCCGCGAAGATCGGCACGGACTGGTAGCCGTGCACGGCGTAGCCGCCGATGAAGTAGGAGGAGTCGACCATCCCCTTGGCGTTCGTCCCCGGCGTCTTCATGTAGACACGGAAGTGGCCGCGGACGGTCGGTGTGGACGGCTTCCCGGAGGAGGTGTGGTAGGTCGCGACGACGCGGTCGCCGTCGATGAGCGCGAGGACCTGACGCGACAGGTCGGCCTCGAGGTGGTGGCCGGCCTTCTTGTGGCGCACCTTGAACGCGCCGCGGCCGGCGAGGACGGCGGTGAGGATGCGCCGCGTCGCGCTGGTCGTCCGCGCCAGGCCGTTGACCTTGCGGTAGGCGAGCACCGCGCGGGCGGTGGCGGCGTCGAAGGTGCCGTTGCGCGGGACGTAGTAGCCGAGCTTGTCGAGCCCGCGCTGGAGCAGCCGGACGGCGGCGCCGCGGGATCCCTGGGAAGCCTTCGCCGAGATCACCCGCAGGCGCAGCGTGCGCGAGCGCGCGGCCGCGAGCTCGGGCGAGCCCGGGTGCTCGACCCGGACGCGGACCCGGCCCCGGCGCTTCAGGCGCAGCCGGACGGTGTAGGTGCCGCGATCGCCCGCCTGGCGGACGGGGACGCTGCGGACCTTGCCCTTGCCCTTCCCCTGTCGCACGCGGACCTTGACCCGCTGCCCGGGCGCGAACGGCCTGACCGAGCCCGTGACGCGGAAGCGCTGGCCCTGGAGCACGAGGCGGTCGCGCCCGTCGCGGTGGACCTTCTCGAAGCCGATCGACAGCTTCGCGGGCGCAGGCGCGGGTGCGGGCGGCGGGGCGGGGGCCGGAGTCGGCGCAGGCGGCGGCGCGGCGACCTGGGCGGCGGCGGAGGCCGGCACGGCGACGAGGGCCGCGACCGCGGCGGAGAGGACGGCGACACGGCGGCTCACGACAGACGGCGCTCCCAGGCGATGACGGTGAAGGCG
>DASVQH010000221.1:0-4915 GCA_036389195.1 Solirubrobacteraceae bacterium | reverse complement strand
CGGATCGGACCAGCGGGCGATCACGCGGCCGCCCGACCGCTCCGCCCTGAGGCCGGCGGCGGGCGCCGGCGCCGTCTCGTCGCCGGCGGGCCCGCGGAACGCGATCGTCCCGCGCAGCGCCGGCGCGAGCCGCTCGCAGTGCGCCTCGAAGTCGGCGGAGAACCGCTGCAGCCCACCGTCGCGGCCGTAGCGCGCGGCGTGGACGGTGAACTCGCCGCCCATCGTGTTGCACGTGCCCGTCGGCGAGTCGATGAAGATCGACGGCCGCAGGCCCGGACCCTCGCCGCGGTTGGCGTCGGTGTACCGGCCCGGCGTCAGGACGTCCCCGATCGGCGGCCGCAGGCTGATCAGCCACTCGCCGGCGCCGTCGCGCCGCGTGACTCCCGTGCCCGCCTCGCCGCGATCGCCCGTCGTCGCGATGCGCGCGTTCGCCTCCGTGAAGTCGTAGCTGCGGCCGCCGCCGAGGAGCTCGCCCCGATCGCTGCGCAGCTGCACGCGCGTCTGGCCGGGCGCCCCGGAGGCCTCGAGCGCGACCGCGTGCGTCCGGCCGCCGGCCTCCACGAGGTCGAGCCGCGCGAGCCGCGGCCCGGACCGCCGCGCCGCGAACGCGAGGTCGACGGTGCAGGCGGCTCCTGGCGCGACCACGGCGCCGGCGCACCGGTCGGCGGCGATCGCGAAGTCGCCCGGGTGCGTCCCGGCGAGCGCCGTCCGCGCCACGGTCAGCGGGACCAACCCGGTGTTGATCAGCGCGACGGGACGCACGAGCGGCCGCGCGCCGAGGGCGCGCTCCGGCCACGTCGCGGCGGCCGGAGCGGGAACGGCGCCGCCGGCGTCGGGCGGCATGCCGATCCGGATCTCACCGTAGGAGGCGTCGCTGCCGTACCCGCAGTGCTGCTCGAAGAGCAGCCACAGCCGCGTGACCTCCCCCGAAGGGCCCCGGGCGAGGTCCCGAATCTCGAACCGGCTGGGCGCGCCGGCGCAGCGGCGCCCGCCCCACGACCAGTCGAACGCGGCCCGCGCCGGGTCGCGGTCGGCGAATCCCGCCGCGCCCTCATAGGTCCCGACGTGCAACGGCGCGCCGGCGGGGCCGGCGAGCACCAGCGCTGCGGACGAGCCGTCGTCGCCGCGGACGTCGACCGCGATCGCGCCGTCGCTCGCCGGCCGCGCGGCGATCGTCGCCGCGGGCGTCCACCAGGTCCGGCTGCGCCCCGCGCCGACGCCGCCGCTGGGAGTGCTCGCGAACGCGGCCGTGGCCGGCGGGTCGGCCGCCCGTGCCGCCGGCGTGAGCAGCAGCGAGGCAGCGACCGCGAGGAGCCCCAGCTTGGTGAGCGTCGTCGAGCGCAGGGCGGCAGTGTAGACGCGCCCGCGGGCGCCCGCGAACGGCTCAGTCGTCCTGCGAGCCGGCGGGCGGCTCGACGCGCTCCCCGACCTCGCGGACCCGCTCGGCCAGCCGGTCGGCCTCGTCGGGCTCCTGGGCCTCCGTCGGGCGGTTGGGGAGCGAGCGGCGTACGGCGTCGGGATTCAGGCGGAAGGTGTCCATTCGTCCCGCCGGTCTACCCCGCGCCCGTTGCCGACAGCCCGTCAGTCAGACAACCGACCACTTCTCCCACCGAAGTGGACAAGCGCCACACCACGCCGCGACGACGTGTAGCTTCCGCATCCATGTCGGGGTGGGGAGCGGTCCTGGCGGCACAGGACGTCGTGCAGACGCTCGGCGGCGGCAGCCAGCCGGACGCGGTCGAGGCGCGCCAGATGCAGGCGCTCTCGCTGGCCGTCCACATCCCGATCGTCTGCTTCGGGATCGCCTTCCCGGCGATGTTCCTGTTCGTCGAGGGGCTCTACCTGCGCACCGGCGACGAGACCTACAAGGCGCTGGCCAAGCGCTGGTCGAAGGTCGCGCTGGTGATCTTCGCCGTCGGCGTGGTGACGGGGACGATCCTCTCCTTCGAGTTCGGCCTGCTGTGGCCGGAGTTCATGGCGTCGTTCGGCGAGGTGTTCGGCGTCGCCTTCGGCCTGGAGGGCATCTCGTTCTTCACCGAGGCGATCTTCATCGCGATCTACGTCTACGGCTGGGGCCGGCTGAGCAAGAAGGTCCACTTCCTCACCGGCATCCCCGTGGTGATCGCCGGGTTCACCGGCTCGTTCACCGTGCTGGCGGTCAACGCGTGGATGAACGACCCCGAGGGCTTCGACGTCGTGGCCGGCAAGGTGACCAACCCGCGCCCGTTCGACGCGATGTTCAACGACCACATCTGGCACGAGATCGTCCACATGTACCTGGCGGGCTACATCGTCTGCGGGTTCGTCGTCGCCGGGGTCTACGCCCGCGCCTGGCTGAAGGGCCGCCGCGACCGCTACCACCGCACGGCGCTCGTCGTCGCGCTGAGCTTCGCGGCGCTCGCCTCCCCCGTCCAGGTGATCGTCGGCGACTGGGCCGCCCGCCAGGTCGCCGAGACCCAGCCGCTCAAGCTGGCGGCGTTCGAGGGGCTGACCGAGACCCGCAAGAAGGCGCCGTTCACGCTCGGCGGCTACTACTCGGAGAAGGAGGGCAAGGTCAAGTACGGGATCGAGATCCCCTGGCTGCTCTCCGTGCTCGCCCATCATGACCCCAACGCGACGATCACCGGGCTGGACTCGGTGAAGGCGAGCGACCGCCCGCCGATCAACATCGTCCGCATCGCCTTCCAGACGATGATCGCCATCGGCACCGGGCTCGCGCTGCTCGGCGCCCTGTTCTTCGTCACCTGGCTGCGCAAGAAGCGGCTGCCCAAGAGCCGGCTGTTCTACCTGGCGGTGATGCTCGCCGGGCCGGCGTCGTTCGTCGCGCTGATCTCGGGCTGGATCACCACCGAGGTCGGGCGCCAGCCGTGGATCGTCTACAAGGTCATGCGCACCGAGCAGGCGGTCACGCAGGCCGACGGGCTGGAGATCGGCTACATCTTCCTCGTCCTGGTCTACGTCGCGCTGGCAGGCGGCGTCTGGTGGCTGCTGCGCCGGCTCGCCTCGACGCCGCCGCAGAAGGAGGTCGCGCACTGATGGCCGAGATCTGCCTCGCCTACGTGATCCTCGGCGTCACCGCGTACGCGATCTTCGGCGGCGCCGACTTCGGCGCCGGGTTCTGGGACCTGACGGCCGGGACGGCGCGGGGCGGCGGGCGCGTGCGCGGGATGATCCAGCGCTCGATGGCGCCGGTGTGGGAGGCCAACCACGTGTGGCTGATCTTCCTGTTCGTGATCGTGTGGACGGCGTTCCCGGTCGCGTTCGGCTCGATCTTCTCCACGCTCTCGATCCCGCTGTTCCTGGCGGCGATCGGGATCATCTTCCGCGGCGCGGCGTTCGTCTTCCGCGGCCAGGCGGCGACGATGCGCGAGGCCAAGGTGCTCGGCGCGATGTTCGCGCTCTCCTCCGTGCTGATCCCCTACTTCTTCGGCGCGGCCGCGGGCGGGATCGCCTCGGGCCGCGTGAAGGTCGGCAACGCGGCCGGGGACATGATCGACTCGTGGGTGAACCCGACGTCGGCGCTGATCGGCGTGCTCGCCGTGGTGACCGGCGCCAACGTCGCCGCCGTGTACCTGGCCGGCGACTCCGAGCGGGCCGAGCAGCCCGACCTCGTCGAGGCGTTCCGGCGCCGCGCGCTCGGCTCGGGCCTGCTCGCCGGGCTGGTGGCGATCGGCGGGCTGTTCGTGGTGCGCTCCGACGCCCGCGACCTGTTCGACGGGCTGACCTCGGGCACCGGCCTGATCATGGTCATCGTGTCGGCGGTCGGCGGCGCCGCCACGCTCGCGCTCGTCCTCACCCGCCGCTTCAACCTCGCGCGGGTCACCTCGGGCGTCGCGGTGGCCGCGATCTGCGTCGGCTGGGTGTTCGCCCAGGACCCGTACTTCCTGCCCGGCGAGCTCACGCTCGAGCAGGCCGCCGCGAGCGACGCCACCCTCACCGCGCTGACCGTGGTCGTCGCGCTCGGGATGATCATCCTCATCCCGTCGCTCTACTACCTCTACCGGCTCGTCCTCAAAGGCCAGCTCGACCAGGAGTTCGAGCCGCTCGACCAGCGCTTCCGGCCGCTCGAAGCGGGCGGCTCGCCGCCGCCGAAGGCAGGGCACTGACCGTGAGGCTGGCCGAGATGCTCCGGGGCTTCGCCGCCAAGCTCGTGCTCGACCGCCTCGCCGGCGAGGACGAGCTGCCCGCGGACCGCCGGCGGCCGCGCGCGAAGACCGGCGGCCGGCGCCGCCCGCCGCGGACCGGCGGCGCGACCCGGACCACGACGGTCCCGACGGTCCGGCGCGGCCCGCTGTTCGGGCTGATGCTCGCGTGCGCGGGCATCGGCGTGCCGCTGATGATCATCTTCGAGGCGCCGATCACCCGGATCGTCGGCGTGCTCGCCCTGTTCGGCTTCATCGTCGCCGGGGTATTCGTGATCGCCGACCCGGCGTTTCTCGCCGGAGAGGAGGAGGGGGCATGAGCGCGGAGGAACGCAGCGAGACCGAGCACGGCGCGACGCGTCCGGCGGTCTTCCAGCGCCTGCGCGAGCTGCCGGTGGTCGGCCGCGCGGCCGACTGGGGCCTCGGTGCCCACGCCGTCTCGCGCAAGACCAAGAAGGCCGGGGCCCGCACGGCCGGGCTGAAGGCCACCGAGTCGATCTGCCCCTACTGCGCCGTCGGCTGCGGCCAGATCGTCTACACCCGCGACGGCGAGCTGGTCTCGATCGAGGGCAACCCGCGGTCGCCGGTCAGCCAGGGGACGCTGTGCCCGAAGGGCTCGGCGTCGCGCCAGCTCATCCAGCAGCCCGGCCGCCTGACCAAGGTCAAGTACCGCCGCCCGTACGCGACCGAGTGGGAGGAGCTCGACCTCGAGACGGCGATGGACATGATCGCCGAGCGGTTGATCGCCTCGCGGGAGAACCACTGGCAGGAGC
>DASVQH010000220.1:0-5519 GCA_036389195.1 Solirubrobacteraceae bacterium | reverse complement strand
CGTCGCGCAGCGTCGAGCCGCTGGCCGCGGTGCTGCTCGACCTCGACCACTTCAAGTCGATCAACGACACCTACGGGCACGGCGCGGGCGACCTCGCGCTGAAGTTCGTCGGCGCCTGCCTGAAGGACTCCGTCCGCGCCGGGGACTTCGTCGCCCGCCTCGGCGGCGAGGAGTTCGCGCTGCTGCTGCCCGCCACCGGCCGCGAGGGCGCGCTGGTGCTCGCCGAGACCGTCCGCCGCTCGATCGAGCGGCTGGAGGTCCCGGGCGTCGACCGCGGCCTCACCGCCAGCCTCGGCGTCGCGGTGATCCCCGACGACGCGGGCGACGCCGAGACGGTCGTCGACCGCGCCGACCAGGCGCTCTACGCCGCCAAGCGGGCGGGGCGCAACCGCGTCGTGGCCGCGTCCGGCGGCGCCCCCGTCGCCCGCTAGGGCGCCGGCCCCGTCAGTTCGCGCCCGCCGCGCCCGTTCAGTGGTCGATGGGAACCCGGGCTCTCCACCGCGCGCTCTGCATGCTCGCCGTCGTGCTCGGCGTCGGAGCGGTCGCGGCCGCGGGCGGCGCGGGCGCGGCGCCGCTGGCCGACATCGAGGTGCAGGCCTTGGACCCCTGCGTCCCGGGCACCTGCGTCGCGGTGCTGACCTACCGCCCGGCAGAGGGCGACGTGGCGACGCTGGAGGTCGACTGGGACCACGCCGGCGAGCCCGAGGCCGTCTTGGAGCCGGACCTGTCGCTGCCCTGCGCCGGGCCGCCGCTCCCGGTGGACGAGCTTGAGGACGCGCTGCCCGTCGACCCGCCGAGCTGCGTCGTCACGAGCCCGCCGTTCGCGACGGGCGGGGATCACGCCATCGCGGTCCGGCTGACCGGCGCCGACGGCTCGCAGTCCTTCTGGACCGACTCGGTCTTCGTCGACGCGTTCGAGCCCGAGGACGACGGGCAGGACGACGAGGACGACGGGGACGCGCGCGCTGCGCCGCGGGGCGGCGCCGGCCTCTGTCCCCCGGTCGACCCCGGCGTGCACTGCGGTCCCGGCAAGAGCCGCCAGACGGCCGGCGGCGACGGCCAGAGCAAGGCCAGCCACCGCGGCTGGCCGAAGATCACCGGCATCTTCTGGATGGTCGAGGGCGACGGCGGCCACGCGGCGAAGGGCTCGAAGCTCAACGACGAGCTGCTGGGCCACCACGGCTCCGACACGCTCGCCGGCGGCCCCGGCCGCGACGTCATCTGGGGCGACTGGGAGTCGCAGGGCAACGGCGCCGGCCAGCGCGACCGGCTCGACGGCGGTCCGGGCGACGACTTCATCTACGGCTCGCACGGCACCAACGTCATCCGCACCGGCCCGGGACGCGACGTCGTGCGCGTCCACTGGGGCCGCGGGTCGATCGCGTGCGGCTCGCCGAAGACGATCGTCTACATCAGCCACAAGGCCCGCCCGCGCTACAAGCTGCGCGGCTGCAAGCGCGTCAGCTACAAGACCGACCGCCAGGTCCACGGCGGCCGCTGAGCCGCGGTCAGACCTGGCGGTAGCGCGCGTCGAGCGCCGAGTACGCCGCGAAGCCCAGCAGCCCCACCGCCACGATCCCCAGCAGCACGGGGCCGTACGGCGCATGGGCGAGCTTGGCCAGCGCGCCGTCGAGGCCGACCGCCTTGTCGGGGTCGAACGCGATCGCCGCCCTGACGAGGAAGTAGCCCATCAGCACGAAGACGACCATGCGGGCGAGGTGGCCGAAGACGCCGGCCGCCGTGAACGCCTGGCGCATCCGCCGGCTCATCCGCTCGGTCCGCGACTTCTCGCAGAAGCTCCTGGTGAGCGCGCGGCGGCCTTCGTCGAGGCCGGCCGCGACGATGATCAGCCCGACCAGGCCGACCAGCCACGGGCCGCCCGGCCAGCCGAGCGCGCCGCCGGTCGCCTTGTCGGCCTGACCGGAGCCCCCGCCGCCGCCCGACCCGGCGATGATCTGCACCGCGGTGACGAAGAGCGCGGCGTAGCCCAGCCCGCTGACGGCGCCCGAGATCCGGCCCTTGACGTCGTCCGTCGTCTCGCGGCCGTGGCCGATCGCCGCGCGCGTCAGCCGCCACGCGGCGTAGCCGAGCAGGCCGATCGCCAGCACGATGAGCAGCGCCTTGCCGAAGGGCTGGGCCGCGATCGTCTTCAGCGCGCCCTGCTGGTTGGTCGCCTTGCCGCCGTCGCCGAGCGCGAGCTTGATGGCGAGGATCGCGATGATCCCGTAGACGGCGCCGCGCGCCGCCAGACCGGCACGGGCCAGCCACTCGAACGTGTCGCTGCGGGCGAAGCGCTCACCGCGCGCCTTCGCGCTGCGGGCGGGTGCTCCGGCCAGGCTCATGTCGACGGACATCGGCGGCTCCTCCGGGGTGGGCGTGGGGTACACGTGGGGCGCCCTCTCCTCCTGCCCAGGATCGGGCGGCCGTAGAAGCGCCGCTGAAAGCGCGTTGCAGCAGCGCGGCACCGCACCGCAGCGCCGCCGCAGCGGCGCTGCAACGGTCTCGGCGGATGGTGCGCCTCCCAACCATCCCCAGGGAGGACCGGTGTCCACCACCACCACCATCAACCCCACGCCGACGGACCTCACCGGGCTCGCCGAGCTCAAGGTCGCGCACCGTGGCATCTGGGCGAGCGGCGACTACGCCGACGTGGCCGAGCGCCTCGTCGACGCGGTGCCGCCCGCTCACCTGATCCAGCTCGCCGGCATCGAGCCCGGCATGGAGGTGCTCGACCTCGCGGCCGGCACGGGCAACGTCGCGATCCGGGCCGCCCAGCTCGGGGCGCGCGTGACCGCGCTCGATCTCGCGCCCGAGCTCTTCGTGCGCGGTCGCGAGCGGGCCGCCGCCGCGGGCGTCGAGGTCGACTGGGTCGAAGGCGACGCCGAGGCGCTCCCGTTCGCGGACGGCAGCTTCGACCGCGTCCTGTCGTCGCTCGGCATCCAGTTCGCGCCCCGTCACGAGGTCGCGGCCCGTGAGGCCGTGCGCGTGACGCGTCGCGGTGGCCTCGTCGTCTTCCTCAACTGGGCGCCGCAGGGCCACATCGGGCAGATCCTCAAGACGGTGGGATCGCGCATGCCCAAGCCGCCCGCCTTCGCTTCGCCGCCGCCGCTGTGGGGCGACGAGGCGTACGTCCGGGAGCTGCTCGAAGCCCTCGGCGTGGAGGTCCGGTTCGAGACGGGCCGTTGCCCGTTCGTCGGCTTCGACTCCCCGGAGCGCTACGTCGACTACCTCGCGACGAACTACGGGCCGCTGCTCAAGGCCCGCGAGCGGCTCACCCCGGAGGGCCGGTGGGAGGAGCTGCGGGCCGAGCTCGCGGCGGTGACCGCCTCGTTCGACCAGGGCGAGCCCGGCGCGCTGCGCGTCGAGTCGGAGTACCTGGTGACGCTCGGGCGCGTCGGCGCGGCCTGAGCGACGAGCACCCCGACCCGCCGCGCGGTCCCCGGATCGCGCGGCGGGGCTCGGCCGAGAAGCGCTTCCCCGCGTGATCCCGGCCGGTTTAGGATCGCTCGATGGGGACGAGCGTGCACCTCTGCGGCCGGCTCGAGGTGCGCTGGGACGGCGAGCAGCTCGACCAGGTGCTGCCGGGCCGGCAGGGCCGCCTGGTGTTCGCCTACCTCACGCTGCACCGCGACCGCCCGGTCCGGCGCGCCGAGCTCGTCGACGCGCTGTGGTCCGGCGCGCCGCCCTCCGACGGCGACGCCCTGCTGCGCCCGCTGCTGTCGCGCCTGCGCCGGGCGCTCGGCCCCGAGCGGCTCGACGGCCGGGCCGAGCTCGCCGTGCGCTTCCCCGCCGAGACGTGGGTCGACTGGGAAGCGATCCGGGCCGGCCTGCGCGCGGCGCGCGACGCGCACGCGGCCGGCGAGCCCGCCGCGGCGTGGGAGCGGGCGCGCGACGCCCTGCGCCTCGCCGAGCACGAGCTCCTGCCGGGCTTCGAGAGCGCCTTCGTGGACCAGGCGCGCGCGGAGCTCGACGACGTCCGGTTCCACCTGCTCGAGACGGTGGCCCAGGTGGGCGTGCGGCTCGGGCCCGCCGAGATGGCGGAAGCGGAGGAGGCCGCGCGGCGCGCGGTGCAGCTGTCTCCCTACCGGGACTCGGCTCGTGCGGCGCTCATCGAGGTCCTGCACCGGCGCGGCAACGTCGCGGAGGCGCTCGTCGCCTACGACGAGTTCCGCCTGCTGCTGCGCGAGGAGCTGGGCTCGCTGCCCGGCCCGGAGCTGCGGGCGCTGCACGAGGGCCTGGTGGCCGTCGCGCCGGCCGGGACCACGACCGCGGGCGGGAACGGGCGTCCGCCGGCGGCCGACCGGAACCCCGAGCTGCTGCTCGAGCGAGAGGCCGAGCGCTCCCTCCTGCAGCACCTGGTCGGCCGGGCGGCGCTGGGCGACGGCGGCGTCGCGGTGCTCGAGGGCCAGGCGGGCGTCGGCAAGACGGAGCTGCTGCGGACGGCCGCCGAGCTGGGCCACGACGCCGGCATGACCGTTCTGCGCGCCCGGGGCTCGGAGCTCGACCGGGACTACGCGTTCGGGGTCGTCCGGCAGCTCCTGGCGCGCGAGGTCGTGGCGGCGCCCGCCCTGCTCGCCGGCGGGGCCGAGCTGGCGGGCCCGGCGCTCGCGCCGGGCGAGGGCGGCTCCTCCGCGGACCTCGTCGCGTCGCTCGAGGCCCTGCACTGGCTCGTGGTCAACCTCTCCGCGCGGCGCCCGCTGCTCCTCCTCGCCGACGACGTCCACTGGGCGGACCGCCCGTCGTTGCGGTGGCTGGTGTTCCTGGCCGAGCGGATCGAGGACGTCCCGGTGCTGCTCGTGGCCGCGACCCGGCCGGCGGAGCCGGGCGCCGACCAGGAGCTCCTCGACGCGCTGGCGACGGCGCCCGCCGCGCGAGCCCTGCACCCCGCCCCGCTGTCGTCCGCCGCCACCGCGGCGCTGGTCCGCCGCCACCTGCCGGACGCCGCCGAGGCGTTCGCGGCGGCCTGCCACCAGGCCACCGGCGGCAACCCGTTCCTCCTCGGCGAGCTGCTGCGCGAGGCGATCGCCGACGGGCGCACCGGCACGGAGGACGAAGCCGGGGAGGTGCACCAGTTCGGCGCCGAGCGCGTCGGCCGCACGATCCGGCGGCGCCTGCGCCTCCAGCCGCCCGCGGCGTTCGCGCTCGCGCGGGCGGTCGCGGTGCTCGGCCCGGGCACGCCGCTCGAGGAGGCGGCGGCCCTGGCGGGCCTCGACGAGGCCGACGCCGCGCGGGCCGCCGACGCCCTCGCCGCCGTCGACCTGCTCGCCGCGGGGCGCGCGCTGGACTTCGTCCACCCCGTCGTGCGTTCGGCGGTGTACGAGCAGGTCGCGCCGCACGAGCGCCATGCGCTGCACCGCGCGGCCGCCGAGCTGCTGCGCGCCCGCGGCGCCGAGAGCGAGCGCGTCGCGACCCACCTGCTGCGGGTGCCGCCCGGCGCGCAGCACGTCGCCGTCCTGCGCGCCGCCGCGCGCGAGGCGCTCGGGCGCGGCGCGACCGAGACGGCGGCGCTCTACCTGCGG
>DASVQH010000219.1:0-6460 GCA_036389195.1 Solirubrobacteraceae bacterium | reverse complement strand
TGACGCCGCGGTCGGCCGCCGCGGCGGCGTCGCGCGCCGCGCGCTTGCGGAAGTTGTCGAAGTCCGCCTGCGTGCGCTGGGCGAGCTCGAGGTACTTGCGCGCCTCGGCAGCGGGGTCGGGCTCCTCCGCGGCCGGCTCGGGCACGGACCGCTCGCCCACCGGCGGCGCCTGCGCATCGGCGAACGAGGTCTCCCCCGCGCCGGACGCGGCCGGGTCGCGCGGCGCCGCGGCGGTGAAGGGCTCCTTCTCCGCGGCGTCGACCGCCGGTGCGGCGGCGGCCGGATCGGCCGCCGCCTCCTCCTGCGGGCGGGTCGTGGTGGTCTCGGGCTCGGAGCTCATCGCTGCTCGTCGACGACCTCGGCGTCGACGACCTCCTCCTCCGACGAGGCGCCGTTGGTGCCGGCGGCCGCGCCGTCGCCGTTCGGCGAGGCGGCCTGCTCGGACTGCGCGCGCTCGTACATCTGCTCGGACACGCGGTGGAACGCGGTCTGCAGCGCGGTGGTCTTGGCCCGGATGTCCTCGGCGTCCTCCGAGGTCAGCGACTCGCGCAGCGCCTTGGCGGCGTCCTGGATCTCCGCCTTGGACTGCTCGTCGACGTTCTCGCCCAGGTCGGCCAGCTGCTTGTCGGACTGGTAGGCGGCGTTCTCGCCGGCGTTGCGGGCCTCGGCCAGCTCGCGCAGGCGGCGGTCCTCCTCGGCGTGCGCCTCGGCGTCGCCGACCATCCGCTTGATCTCCTCGTCGGAGAGGCCGGAGCCCGACCGGATCTCGATCTTCTGCTCCTTGCCGGTGCCGAGGTCCTTGGCGGTGACGTTGACGATGCCGTTGGCGTCGATGTCGAAGCCGACCTCGATCTGCGGGATGCCGCGCGGCGCGGGCGGGATGCCCGTGAGCTGGAACTTGCCCAGCGACTTGTTGAAGGACGCCATCTCGCGCTCGCCCTGCAGGACGTGGATCTCCACGCTCGGCTGGTTGTCCTCGGCGGTCGAGAAGACCTCGGACTTGCGGGTCGGGATGGTGGTGTTGCGCTCGATGAGCTTGGTCATCACGCCGCCCTTGGTCTCGATGCCGAGGGTCAGCGGGGTGACGTCGAGCAGCAGGACGTCCTTGACGTCGCCGCCGAGCACGCCGGCCTGGATGGCGGCGCCGACGGCCACGACCTCGTCCGGGTTGACGCCGCGGTGCGGCTCCTTGCCCGTGAGCTCCTTGACCTTCTCCTGGACGGCCGGCATGCGGGTCATGCCGCCGACGAGGACGACGTGGTCGATCGTCGCGGTGCCCTTCTCCTTGGCGTCGTCGATCGCCTGGCGGACCGGGCCGACGACGCGCTCGATGAGCGGCGAGGCGAGCTCGGTGAACTTCGCCCGCGTCATGCGGATGTCGAGGTGCTTGGGGCCGGACTGGTCGGCCGTGATGAACGGCAGGTTGATCTGCGTCTCCTGCGCCGAGGAGAGCTCGATCTTGGCCTTCTCGGCCGCCTCGTAGAGGCGCTGGAGGGCCATCTTGTCCTGGGTCAGGTCGATGCCCTGGTCGCGCTTGAACTCCGACACGAGGTAGTCGACGACCGCCTTGTCGAAGTTGTCGCCGCCGAGGTGGTTGTCACCGGCGGTGGACTTGACCTCGAACACGCCGTCGCCGATCTCCAGCACGGACACGTCGAACGTGCCGCCGCCGAGGTCGAAGACGAGGATCGTCTGGTCGGACTCCTTGTCGAGGCCGTAGGCCAGCGCGGCCGCGGTCGGCTCGTTGATGATGCGCTTGACGTCGAGGCCGGCGACGCGGCCGGCGTCCTTGGTGGCCTGGCGCTGATCGTCGTTGAAGTACGCGGGGACGGTGATGACCGCGGCGTCGACGGACTCGCCGAGGTAGGCCTCGGCGTCGGCCTTGAGCTTCTGGAGGATCATCGCCGAGATCTCCGGCGGGGAGTACTGCTTGCCGCCCGCGTCGACGCGCACGTCGCCGCCCGGGCCGGCCTGCACCTGGTAGGGGACCATCGCCTCCTCCTCGCGCACCTCGGCCTCCTTGCGGCCCATGAAGCGCTTGATGGAGAAGATCGTGTTCGTGGGGTTGGTCACCGCCTGGCGGCGGGCGACCGTGCCGACGAGGCGCTCGCCGGACTGGGTGAACGCGACGACCGACGGGGTCGTGCGACCACCCTCGGAGTTCTCGATGACGGTGGGCTCGCCGCCCTCGAGGACGGCCATGCACGAGTTGGTGGTGCCGAGGTCGATGCCGATGGTCTTGGCCATGGGGGCTGGGGTCTCCTTGCTCCTGCGAAATCTCAGTGGGGTTGGCTGAGATAATAGCGGCAGACCCGCCGCAGGGGACAAGCCGGGCACTCCGGGACGCGCGCGTGGCAGAGCCGGCGCCCGTGGCGCAGCAGGTTCACGTGCAGCTCGAGGTCGCCGCCGCGCGGCGTGAGCGAGAGCATGTCGTCGTGGAGCTCCTCGAACGGAGCGCCGGGGCGAAACCAGCCGAGGCGCGTCCCGACGCGCGAGACGTGCGTGTCGACCGGCACGTCGTGCATCCCGAACGCGAACAGCAGGACGCAGGCGGCCGTCTTGCGCCCCACGCCGGGCAGGGCGACGAGCTCTGACCGCGCGGGCCCGACTCCGAGCTCGCGCAGGTGGTCGAGCGCCAGCGGCTCGCCGATCGCCCGCAGGATCTCCTGGATCCGCACGGACTTCTGGCGGTGCAGGCCGCCGGGCTGGATGGCCGCCTCGACGTCGGCGAGCGGCGCGTCGCGGACGGCCTCCCAGGTCGGCAGGCGGGCGCGCAGCCGCAGGTACGCGACGTCGCGGTTGCGGTCGTTGGTCGACTGCGAGAGGACGGTCAGGACGAGCTCGTCGAGGGGGCGTCCGTGCGGCGCCGCGAGCGGCCGTCCGTAGAAGGCGCGCAGGCGGTCGCGGACGCCGCGGACGCGGCCGCGGGAGGGCGGCACCCAGGCCGCTCGGGGGACGGTCGCCGGCGTTATGGCGCGCACGCTAGCCGCTGTCGGGAGGGAGTCAGGCCCCCGACAGCGAATACGTTTATGGAGTCCGGAAAATGGCCACCTTCACTGAAGCCCCCGCCGGGACGATGTGTACAGTGGCCCGCTCGTCGGACCTGTCGGCTTTTCCCACCTTCCCGCTCTCCGGAGGTTCTATGTACGACCGAGCAGAGACTGCCCTGTCTCGGCCGAAGACGAATATGCGCGCTCTCGCCCTCAGCGGTGCCCTTCTGGCCACCCTCGGCGTTCCCGCCACCGCCGATGCGCGACGGGCCTCGAGCCATGACGCGACCGAGCGACGGATCATCCGCCTGGTCAACAAGAACCGCGCCCTGTTCAACCTGCCGCCGCTCCACAAGAGCCGCGCCCTCGGCCGCTCCGCCAACGCCCACAGCCGGGACATGCTGCGGCGCAACTTCTTCGCCCACAATTCGAGCAACGGCACGCCGTTCGACCGCCGCGTGCGCCGCTACCGCCGCGCCGCGCGCATCGGCGAGAACCTCGCCTACGTGGCGAAGCCCCGGCGTCGCCGCGGCGGCCAGGCCCGCACGGTCGTGAACATGTGGATGAACTCGCCGGCGCACCGCGCGGTGATCCTCAACCGCGGCTTCCGCAGCATCGGGATCGGCCGCCGCTCGGGCCGCCTCGGCTCGATGCGCGTGACGGTCTTCACGGCCGACTTCGCCTCCCGCCGCTAGGCGGGGGCGGCGCCGCCCCGGGTGGGGCGGCGCCGGAGCGCTCCGGCATGCGGCTAGCATGCGCCCTCGATGTCGGCCCCGCCCCGCCAGCGCCCGACGGCGCGCGAGTACCAGGCGCTGATGACCGACCGGCTGGTCGAGTCGCGTCTGACGCCGAACGCCATCTCGCTCACCGGGTTCGTGCTGTGCCTGGTCGCCGCGGGGCTCGTCTTCGCCGACGAGATCGTGCTGGGCGGCGTCGCGTTCGTCGTCGGCTCGGTCTGCGACACGCTCGACGGCCGCTACGCGCGCCGCTCGGGCAAGGGCACGACGTTCGGCGCGTTCCTGGACTCGACGCTCGACCGCATCGAGGAGGGCGTCGTGCTGTGCGCGGTCGGCTACCAGTTCTCGGTCGACGGCAAGGACTGGGCGGTCGCCGCCGTCGTGCTCGCCGTCCTGGCGTCGCTGATGGTCTCCTACACTCGTGCACGGGCCGAGGCGCTCGGTGTCGAGTGCAAGGTCGGGATCGCCGACCGTGCGGTCCGCGTCGTGATCCTCTCCGCCGGGCTGATCCTCGCCGGGCTCGACCTCCTCGAGCCGGCGGTGTACGTCCTCGCGGGGCTCTCCGTGATCACCGTGCTGCAGCGTGTGTTCCACGTGCGGCGCGCCCTGACCGCCTGACCGCGTAACGGTCCCGCCTCCGCGGGGTGGTAACAGCGGGCTTTTCGAAACCTTCACGAGGACTAGAGACTTGAGCGAGACCAACGGGCATACGAACGGGAACGGCAACGGCAACGGCGCCGCCCGCGACGGCGAGGACAAGGTCCGCGTCGCGATCATCGGCGTCGGCAACTGCGCCTCGTCGTTCGTGCAGGGCGTGCAGTACTACCGGGACGCCGACGCCACCCAGGACGTCCCCGGGCTCATGCACGTGGACCTCGGCGGCTACCACGTCCGCGACATCGAGTTCACCGCGGCGTTCGACATCGACGCGGACAAGGTCGGCAAGGACCTGTCGGAGGCCATCTTCGCCGGCCAGAACAACACGCTGAACTTCGCCGGCGACGTCCCGCACATGGGCGTCGAGGTCCATCGCGGCATGACGCACGACGGACTGGGCAAGTACCTCTCCCAGAAGATCACCAAGGCGCCCGGCTCGACGGCCGACATCGTCCAGATCCTCAAGGACACGAAGACCGACGTCGTCGTCTCCTACCTGCCGGTCGGCTCCGAGCAGGCGACCAAGTGGTACGTCGAGCAGGTGCTCGAGGCCGGCTGCGGCTTCGTGAACTGCATCCCGGTGTTCATCGCCCGCGAGGACTACTGGAACAACCGCTTCATCAAGGCCGGCCTGCCGATCATCGGCGACGACATCAAGTCCCAGGTCGGCGCCACGATCGTGCACCGCTCGCTGGCGCGGCTGTTCGGCGAGCGCGGTGTGAAGGTGGTGCACACCTCGCAGCTCAACGTCGGCGGCAACATGGACTTCTTCAACATGCTCGAGCGCGAGCGGCTGGAGTCCAAGAAGATCTCCAAGACGAACGCCGTGACGTCGATCATGGACCACGAGCTGCCGGCCGACGACGTCCACGTCGGGCCGTCGGACTACGTGCCGTGGCTGACCGACCGCAAGTGGGCGCACATCCGCGTCGAGGGCCAGGCCTTCGGCGACGTGCCGCTCAACATGGAGCTCAAGCTCGAGGTCTGGGACTCCCCCAACTCGGCGGGCATCGTCATCGACGCCGTGCGCTGCTGCAAGCTGGCGCTCAACGACGGGATCGCCGGCCAGCTCGACGGGCCGAGCTCGTACCTCATGAAGTCGCCGCACAACCAGCGGCCGGACAACCTCGCCCGCGAGGAGACCGAGAAGTTCATCGCCGAGCACTCGCGCAGCAAGCGCGGCGAGAAGCTCGCGCGCCAGGCGCAGGCCGAGGCCGCCGAGGCGCGCGCCTAGCCAGGCCGTTCCGGCGGGGGCGCCGCGGGGTCTAACCTTCTCCCGCGGTGCCTCCGTTCGCGATCGCCCAGGTCACGCCGTACCCCTGGGAGGACGAGCACGAGGTCAACGCGTTCGTGCGCGCGCTCTCGGCCGAGCTCGCGCGGCGCGGCCACCGCGTGGTGATCGCCGCGCCCTCGCGTTCGCCCGAGCTGGTCCGCGAGTCGCGCCGCGCCATCCGCGCCGGCGACGCCCTGCCGGGGCCCGGCGAGGTGCGGGTCCTCGGCGTCGGCGAGCTGCTGCCGATCGGGACGATGCGCCACGGCGTCGCGCCCGCCCCGCCGGTCGACGTCGCGCGGACGCTGGAGGAGCTCCTCTCCCAGACGCCGTTCGACCTCGCGCACGTCCACGAGCCGTTCGCGCCCAGCGCCGCGTCGGTCGCGCTGCGCCAGTCGCGCGCGCTCAACGTGGGGACGTTCCACGCGCCGACCGAGCGCGTGCTCTCGACGCAGGTGGCCCGCCGCTTCGTCGAGCGGTTCTTCGGCCGCCTGGACGCGCGGGTCGCGTCGTTCGCGGCGACCGGCGAGCTGCTGGCGCGCCACTTCCCCGGCAGCTACGACGTGATCGCGCCGGGGGCCGACGCGGCGCCGCGCGCGCCCGACGGCGACGGCCCGCTGCATCTCGCCTTCGCCGGCGGCGAGGAGCGGGCGGCGCTGCGCCTCTTCCTGCGCGCGCTGCGCCGGCTGCCCGACGACCTCGACTGGCGGGCCACCGTCTGCGCGCCCGGCGGCGCCGCGCCGACGGTGCGCAGCGCCCTGCGCGAGCGCGTCAGCGTGGTGAGCGACACCGAGGCGCCCGTGGAC
>DASVQH010000218.1:0-7451 GCA_036389195.1 Solirubrobacteraceae bacterium | reverse complement strand
CCCCCCCCCCCCCCGCCGGCTCAGCCTCGGCGCGCCGGCCGGTTGAGCGTCTCGGGCATCGGCACGCCCTCCCTGAGCTCCTTCTGGCGCTCGATCTCCGCGTTGAGCTCGGCGCCGAACAGCAGCGCCACGTTGGTCAGCCACATCCAGCCGACGAGCACGATGGCGCCGGTGAACGTCCCGTAGATGGCGCCGACGTCGGCGACGCTCGAGATGTACGACGAGAAGCCGATCGACGCGGCCAGCCACAGCAGGACGCCCGCCACCGCCCCCGGGGTGACCCAGCGCCACGAGCGCTGCTGCACGTCGGGCGTCACGTAGTAGATGAACGCGAAGACCAGCATCGCGACGCCGACGCCCGCCGGCCAGCGCGCGACGCTCCAGATCCGCGCGGCCGTCGGCCCGAGGCCGATGAAGCCCAGGAGGTCGTCGGCGAAGCTCCCGCCGACGAAGATCAGGACCGCGCTGGCCAGCACCAGCCCGAGCAGGACGAAGGTCGAGGCGACGTCGACGGACTTGCGGCGCAGGAAGCTGCGCCCGGAGTGCACCTCGAACACCACGTTGAGGGCGCGGCGCGCCGCCTCCAGGACGCCCGTCGCGCCGTAGAGCGCGATGACCACGCCGACCGCGAAGGTGGTGGCGGCCGTGCCCTTGTCCTGCAGCGCGCCCCGCAGCGAGCTGTCGAGCGGCGAGACCACCGCCGGCGGGGCCACCTCGCGCAGGTACCCGACGATGGCGTCGTAGGTCTGCGGGTACTGGCCGAGCAGGCCCAGCAGGGACAGCGCCAGCAGCAGCGTCGGGAACAGCGACATCAGGCCGTAGTAGGTCAGCGCCGCGGCGTGATGGGTCATCTGATCGTCGTAGAAGGCCAGCACCGTCCGCTTGGCCACCGCCCGCGCGCCGCGCATTCACCCCGCAGCCTAGATCGTCGGTCAGCGGTCGCTGGGCGAGCGCGGCCGGTAGGGTCCGGCCGTGCCGCGCGCCTACGTCGCCAGCCCGTACGGCTTCTCCGCGGCGACGCGGGCGTTCTACGACGACGTCGTCCTCCCCGCCCTCCGCGCGGCGGGCGTCGAGCCGCTCGACCCCTGGGCGGACCCCGGCGGCGCCGTCGCCGCCGCGTTCGCGGCGGCCGCGGAGCTCCCGCCCGGCGACGCGCGCACCGCCCGCTTCGCCGCGATCAACGCGCGGCTGGGCGCCGCCAACGCGGATTCGATCCGCGCCGCCGACGGCGTGCTGGCCATCCTCGACGGCGTCGACGTCGACTCCGGCACCGCGGCGGAGATCGGGTTCGCGGCTGCGCTCGGCAAGCCCGTCGTGGGCCTGCGGCTCGACACGCGCCGCACCGGCGACAACGAGGGCGCGCGGGTGAACCTCCAGGTCGAGCATTTCATCCGCGCCGGCGGCGGTGCGGTATGCGGCGCGCTGGACGACGCCGTCGCGCGGCTCGCGGAGGCGCTGGGCGGCGCGCCCTGACGCGCCGGTCGCTCGTCAGGCGCCGCGAGCAACCAGGCCGGCCAGGACGTGGTCGGCGATCCGGTCGGACGCCTGGCCGAGACGGCGGAAGTACGTCGCGCGGCTGACGTGCAGACTGCGCGCCGCCGCCTCGTGCCCGGCACCGGAGGGATGCACGTAGGCTCGATCGACGATGTCGCGCAGCAGCGCCTCCTCGCTGCCCGCGCCGAACGCGCCGGTGACGGCCGTCGCAAGCGCGGCGCGCACGGCGACCGCCGGTTGCCGCCCTGGCATGACCGAGGCGAGCGGGTTGACCGCCAACCGCGACGGGCGGTCGAGGTCGCGCAGGGCCTGGCGGATGTCCTCCCGGGTGACGCCCGACGCCCCCGGCGGGCGGGCTGGGGCGCCCTGCGGACGCGCCAGGCCGACCTCCGCGTAGATCGTCGAGCGCATCGCGCCGAGGATGCCCTCAGGCCCGTGATCGATCACGTGACATTCGTGGAGGTGGCCGCTGACCTCGACGTCGAGGCCTGGGATCCGCCGTGAGCCGGACTGGCGGGCGAATTCGACCGAGGCCTCGTTCACCGCGCTGATCGGCACGTAGATGCAGCGCGGGTTGGGGAGACCCGAGCGCAGCAGCGCCGCGGTGTTGAGCACCGAGGCGACGCGTGACCCGATGTCGCCCCGCTCGGGTGAGGTGAGGTCGAGCACGTCGCGCCACACGATCGCGTTGCCGTCCGGGACGTGGGCCGCGGCGTGCCGGATCCAGTCGCCCGAGTACGGGTCGGCGAGCGCCGCGCGCGAGGCGTTGGCCGGCGTGAACGTGATCGCCATGCCGCACAGCGCGTCGTCGCGGTCGCGCGCGACGACGACATGCTCCGGATGGCGGAGCAGGGGCCGCGTCGCCGTCCACCATGCCTCGCTTGCCCGCGCCCGGACCTCGGGCGCCGGCGCGTCGAGCTCACCCCGATGCAGCTCGTCGGCGCGCAGGCCGGCCGCCGCCTCGGCGCCGAAGGCCCAGCGCAGGGCCGGATCCTCGACGAGGTCGGCGAGGTCACCGGTCAGCCGGAGCTCCCCTTCGAGCGCGCGGCCGAGCAGATGGTCGGCCACCCGGCGGCGCAGCTCGCGTTCGTGGTCAGGGCGCTCCGCGCGCAGGTGCGCTCGCAGCGCCCGGCGCACGACGTCGTGCATGGCCAGGCCGTCGCCCACCGGCTCGATCCCCGGCTGGGCGCGCAGCCAGGCGTGGGCGGCGTGGGGATCGATCCCGGGCAGCACCTCCGCGAGCAGCGCGGCGGTCGTCACGCGCGCCACCGAGGCGACGGCGGCGACGTCTGCGTGGTCGCTGCGCTGCGGCGCGAGCCCGAGGCGGCGCACGAGGGTGCCGACAAGCTCGGGGTCGGCGCCGGTGCGCAGCTCGTCGAACGTGCCGTCGCGCACGGCGGCGTCGGCGGCGAGCGCGAGGGCCAGCGGCGAACCGGCCGCCCAGCGCACGAGCGCCGTCGCGGTGTCGGCGTCGGCGACCCCGCGGGCGGTGACGAGCGCGAGGCTGTCGGCGGCGCTGAGCGGGGCCAGCGCGACGGTGCGCACGAGATGCTCCCAGCCGCCTTCCAGCCAGTCGGCGGCCGGCTCCCCGCGCCCGGCGAGGACGACGAGCGCCCGCGCGGGCAGCGACGGCAGGAGATCGCGACGCACCAGCCCGTCGAGCGCCGCCATGCGCTCGTACGTGTCGACCAGGATCAGCGGGCGCGGCTCCTCGCGGGCCCCGGCGAGCGCGCCCTCCAGCGCCCCGGGCGTGGGTGCCAGCTCGCGCCCGTCGATCGGCCACGGCGTCCACCCGAGGGCGGCGCCGCGTCGCGCGACCTCGCGCAACAGCGTGCTCTTGCCGATGCCACCTGGGCCGTGGACGAGCACGACGACGCCGCCGGGGGCCTCGCTCTCCAAGTAGGAGTCGAACACCCGCAGCTCCGCCGCGCGCCCCACGAACCGCTCTCCGTCGCGGCCCGCGAGCTGGTCGCCGAGGGTGCGAAGCACCTGCCGATCATAGGCAGATCTCCGGCTCGCTCCGCGGGGTTCCCTGATCGCGCCTAGCGGCCGAGCCCTCCGCCGAAGTGGTCGCCCGGCTCGGGCGTCTCGGCGATGCCGGCGACGGCCTGGCTGAACACCTTGGCGTTCGCGCTGCCTGGGCCCGTGGCGCTGCCGGGCAGGACGTGCACGATGCCGACTCCCGAGTCGCCGGCTGCGCCCTCGTCGGGCGCACCGACCGCCAGGTCGGTGTGCGAGTCGTTGCCGTAGTCGCCGACCGTGAGTGCCGCGCCGAAGTGATCGCCGGCCTCGGCGACTCCGGCCAGCCCGCCGGTGCCCTGGGCGAACAGCTTGTTGCCGGCCACCACGAGCCCGTTGGGCGCGCCGAACAGGGTCTGGACGATTCCCGCCCCGGCCGCGCCGCCGACGCTCTCACCGGGCGCGCCGACGGCCAGGTCGGATTGCGCACCGCCGCCGAAGTCGGCGCTGGCCAGTGCCGCGCCGAACCGGTCGCCTTGCTCGGCCGCATCGAGGATGCCGGTGGTGTCCTGCGTCCACCGCCGGCTCCCGGTCGCGGTCGGGCCGCTGGACCCGCCGGCGAGGACGTGCACGGCCCCGGCGTCGACGACGGCACCGAGATCCTCACCCGATGCGCCGATCGCCAGGTCACGCGGCAGCGTGCCGTCGAAGTTCCCGATCGCCAGGGCCGAGCCGAACCGGTCGCCGGCCTCGGCCGCGTCGAGGATGCCGGCGGTGTCCTGAGTCCAGCGTTGGCTGCCGGTCGCGGTCAGGCCGGCGGCGGCGCCCGGGAGGACCTGCACGGCGCCGTGGTCGGTGCCCGGGCCACCGAGATCCTCGCCGGGAACGCCGACGGCGAGGTCCGCGCGCGTGGTCCAGCCGAGGTCGCCCGCCGCGAGCGTCGCGCCGAACCGATCGCCGGCCTCGGGCTCGTCGGCGACGCCGCTCGTCGCCTGGCCGATGAGCTGGTTGCCGGTCGCCGTGAGCCCGTTCGCGCTCCCCGCGAGCCGGTGCACGTACCCGACGTCCTCGGTGCCGGCGGTCGCGTCCTCGTCAGGCGCGCCGATCGCGAGGTCCGCCTGCGCGGTGCCGCCGAAGTCGCCCGCCGCCAGCGTCGCGCCGAAGTGATCGCCGTCCTGGGGTTCGTCGAGGACGCCGGGCGAGCCCTGGTACCAGAGCTGGCTGCTCGCGCCGGTGAGCCCAGCGGCGGTCCCGCGCAGGACGTTGACCGCGCCCGCGCCCTTGTCCTCGCCCGGCACGCCGATCGCCAGGTCGGCGAAGCCGTCGCCGTCGAAGTCGCCGGCGGCCAGCGACGCACCGAAGAGGTCGTCGGAGTCGGAGACCTCGAGGACGTCGCCCGACTCCTGCGTCCACAGCTGGCTCCCCACCGCGGTCAGGCCGGTCGGGGTGCCGTAGAGCACGTGGACGGCGCCCGCCTCGGGCGAGCTGCCGACGCTCTCGCCCGGGGCGCCGATGGCGAGATCGCCGAATCCGTCGCCGTCGAAGTCTCCGCGCACGGTGCCCGAGCCCGACCAGCCCGCCTGGGGCTCGGCCGCCGGGCTCGGCGCGTTGCACACCGCGAAGCTCGGGCGGACGTCCCAGGAGCTCAGCGTGCCGGCGTCGCCGATCGCCTGGTCGACGATCTTCAGGGTCCAGTGGCCCTCCGCCGGCTCGCCGGCGAACGCGGCGAGGGGATCGAGGGGCCGGTATGCGCCGTCGAACGGCGCCGAGCCCGCGGAGATCGACGTCGGCGCCTCGTCGCTGAACAGGGTGTCCGAGAAGTTCTCGCCGGTGGAGCCGACCTTGTCGAAGAGCGTCACCGTCGTGCCCGCCGGCGAGGTGAGCGTCGCCTTGAGGTCCTGGTCGAACGTGTGGGTGATGTCGACGACCACCTCGACGCTCTTGATCCGGAAGCCCGCCGGATAGTCAACGCTCTGGCGGGTGACCCCTGCCGGATCGTTGTCCGGGATCGCGGCGTTGGTCGGCAGGAACGCACCCGACTGCACGCCCTGCTGCCCCGTGGGGATGTCGAACGACAGCGTCGCTGGGCCCTGGTCGGTGGTCAGCGCGATCTGGGCGGGCACGTCCTTGCCGCACTCGGCGGCGGGATCGAGTCGCGCGGTGTACGGCGTCATCGACGTCGCCTGCTGGCCGGGCGTGATGTCGGCGTAGGCGCGCGTGGCCGAGTTGGGCGTGAGGAACGGGGCCGTGCGAAGGGTGCCACGGATGTTCGACGCCGTCGCCGAAGACCTGAGCGTCTCGGTGAACGCGAAGGCCTCGCCGGGCTCGACGGCGAGGTCGCCGTCGCTGGTCGAGACCACCGTGATCGCCTGATGGCTGGGTGAGGAGCCGGAGACGATCGCGTCGGCGGGCGAGGCGCCCGAGAGGCCGACGACCGTCGCGAGCGCGAGTACGGTGGCGAGCAGGGCGGGCGCGGCGTGCTGGGGCATGCGCCGAACCTAGGCGCGCGGCGTGCGCCGCGCGAGCGATCTGAGACCAGGTTGCGACCCCGCCGACCTCGCGCCCGGCGTCGCGAGGTCGGCGCGCCCGTCAGGGAGCGACGGGCGTCGTGCCGGCCGTCGCGTCGACGACGAAGCTGCGCGTCGCGGGCGTGAGGTCCGTGACGCCGGAGGTGTTCGTCGCCCGCACCGCGAAGACGTGGCTTCCCTTCGTGAGCGCCGGCGACGTTCTGGGCGACGTGCAGCTCGTCCAGGTTCCGGCGTCGATCCGGCACTTGAAGGTCGCACCCGCCTCGGAGGCGAACCTGAAGGTGGGTGCCGTCTGGATGGTCGTCCCGGTCGGCCCGGCGGTGATGTACGTCTGGGGCGCAGTGATGCCCGGCGTGACGAAGAGGACATCGGCGCCGTTGGCGAAAGCGAGGAACCGGTTCGTGGCCCGTACACGGGCGTGGTAGAGGGTCCCCGGCGTCAGGCCGGTCAGCGAGCCGGCGACGGCTGTCGCGTTCGGCCTGGCGGCGACCGCCACGGCCGGCGTGAGCTTGCCGTAGGCCGTCGTGAGGCCGTACTGCACGGTCCACTGCCCGCTGAGCCCCTGCAGATCGACGGTCCCCGGAACCGTGGCGCCGGTCGCGGTGATCGCGGCGGCCTTGCCGGTCGTGGCGACGGGGAAGGCGCGGAACTCGTCGGCGCCGATGTCGACGCTCGTGCCGAGCGTCCTCGGGTCGCCTTCGAAGTCGGTCGTCGCGGAGGTCGCCACGCCCGCGTCGATGCTGGGCGAGGTGGCGAGCTGGTGCAGGTTCGTGCCGCCGACGAGCTTCGGCCGTTCGGTCAGCTTCCGGTCACCGACCAGGATGTGGATACCCGGCGAGTACACGCGCTCGATCTTCGCGTAGTAGGAGTAGTCGACGTCGAGCGTGCTCTGCCCGTCGTTCAAGTTCTGGATCGTGATGCTCGCACCGTTGGGAGCGTCCAGGATCGAGTTGCGGATGGTCGCCTTCGTCGTCTCGTCGTAGACGACCTGCTCGAAGGCCTTCAGCCCGGCGGCCGGCGATGCGACGGTCACGCCGTCGAGCGCCGCCGTCGCCCCGCCCTGGGTCCGGATCCCCACGGCGTTGGCCTGGGTGAGGTAGACCGAGACGTCGCGGATCACCGTCGTGCTCGTGGTCCCGACGGCGTAGGCGAGGAGCCCGATCTGGTTGGGAGCGGTGCCCTCGACGTGGAGCCGCTGCAGGGTCGACGTCCCTCGCGAGCAGATCCCGTGGGCGTATCCCCCGGTCATCCGCACGGTGAAGTCGGACATCGTCGCGTTGTGGAGGTCGACCGTGCAGGTCGACCCACCGATCGGGGTCGTGATGTCGCTCACCGCCGGGGCGGCGGCGCCGCGCAGGCTGACGCCGGGCTTGAGGTCGAGGGGCGAGTCGACCGTGTAGGAGCCGGCGGCGGCGCGGACCGTGTCGCCGCTCACCAGGGCCTTGCTGACCGCCACGGGCAGCGAGCAGG
>DASVQH010000217.1:0-6446 GCA_036389195.1 Solirubrobacteraceae bacterium | reverse complement strand
CGCGCGCCTCATGGCCGGCTCACCTCGATCGCGGTGCCGAACGATCCGTCGGGTCGTCGTCGTCGTGCCACGATCTCGTCGCCGGCGTCGGCCTGCTCGGAGTCGTACTCGTCCCAGGCGAAGGTCGCCGTACCGCCGGGCGCCATCGCGAGCTGGAGGCCCGAGCGGTCGGGGGCGAGGTGCTGGTCGTCCCGCCTGGCGGCGACCGTCTCTATCCCCCCGACCACGCCGCCCGCGGACCGCCTGCGCGACTGGACGTGGGAGCCGACGGACTCGGTGAAGTTCAGCGTCCAGCCGACGAGGGCGTTGTCGGCGTCGTCGATCGCCACCTGCGGCGCGCCGGCGTAGGAGCCCGGGTCGGAGGTCGACAGCGTCAGCAGGCTGCCGAGCGTCCCGTCGGCCTTGCGGTGGCGCGCCTGGATCACGGTCGTCCGGGTGAAGGCGACCATCGCGTCCCCCGCCGGGTCGACGGCCAGGCGGATCTGCCCGGCGCTGTTGCCGCCCGAGGTCAGCGGCACGATCGCCCCGAGCGTGCCGTCGGCGAGCCGGCGCCGGAGCTGGGCGACGAAGCGGGAGCCGTCGTAGCGCAGCCACACGACGATCGCGATGCCCGACGCGTCGAAGGCGACCTGCGGGTCGTCCGCCGCGGCGGCGCTCGTCGAGAGCGACTGGATCGTGCCGAGCGTCCCGTCGGCGGCGATGCGGCGCGACTGGACCACCTGGCTGCCGGCCGACTCGCCGCGGCGCACCCAGACCGCCAGCGCCGTGCCCGCGGGATCCATGGCCACCTCCGGCTGCTTGGCGATGTAGCCCGACGGGGAAAGGGTCTGGATCGGGCCGAGCGAGCCGCGCGCGGAGAGGCGGCGGGCCTGCACGTACGCCGTCGGCGAGCCGGCGCGCTGCCAGACGATGGCCGCGTCGCCGTCGGGATCGACCGCGACGTGCGCGGGTGCGCTCGCGTCGTACAGAGGCGACGAGATCTGCAGGATGGGGCCGAGCGACCCGTCGGCCGCCCGCCGCCGCGCCTCGACGATCCGCTTCGCGCCCGCGCGGCGCCAGACGAACAGCGAGCCACCGGCGGCGTCGGCCGCCATGTCGAAGTCGACGACCTGCGCCCGGGCGCTCGGCACCGCCTGTGCCTCGGTCAGGCTGCCGTCGGCGCGCCACGAGCGCTCGGCGATCGTCGGCAGGCCCTCGAGCCACCCGATGTCCGCGGTGCCGTCGGGCTGCACCGCCAGCTGGGGCGCGGTCGCCGCTCGCGCGCTCGCCGCGCACGCGAGGCTCGCCAGTCCAACCAGGGCGACGACGGCGCGCCGCTTCACGTCGACCGGCATGTGTGCTCCCCTCGGGTCAGCGTCGCCCGGCGATCCTCTTCCGGATCGACGGTGGCTGTCAAGCCCGGCCGGCGGGCAGAGCCGCCGGCCGGCTTCTCCGCTTTCAGCCGGCGATCGTCTTGATCGCCGTCAGGCCCCCGCCGTTGGCGATCCGCCGGCGGGCGTCGACACGGTAGGCGGACGGCTGCCCGCCGGTGATCACGCCCCAGGCGATCGTGGCGTTGCCGCTGTCGGCCACGCCGACCCGCGGCTGATGCGCGTACTCGCCGGACTGCGACAGCTGCTGGATCGCCGTCAGCGTGCCCGCCGGGGTCCGGCCCCGGCCGTGGACGACGCGGTTCGCGTTCGCATTCGCCCCGGGGTGCTGCAGCCAGACGACGTACGCGCCGCCGTCGGCGTCCATCGCGACCTGCGGGGACTCGGGGTACGTGTCGGTTCCCTCGGACGACATGGTCCGCAGCAGGCCCAGCGTCCCGTCGGCGGCGCGCCGGCGCAGCTCGATCGTGCGGATGGTCGCGTTGCCGCGCTCCCACACCGCGGTGGCGTCGCCGGCCGCGTTGACCGCGAGCTGCAGGTGCGCGGCGCTGGGGCCGCCCGAGAACAACCGGTCGATGTCCGAGAACGTGCCGACCGAGCGGCGGACGCGCAGGCTGGGGACGTAGCGCTGGCCGTCCCACTCGAGCCAGCCGAGAACCGCGTCGCCGTCCTGGTCGATGCCCACGCGCGGGTCCTGCATCGCCGTCGAGGACGGCCCGAGCGTCTTGACCACACCGACGGTGTCGTTCCCGGCGACGCGGATCGCCTGGACGACCTCGGTGTTGGCCTTCTGATCGCGCCGCTTCCAGATGACGATCGCGGCGCCCGTGCCGTCCATCGCGACGTCGGGCGAAGACGACGCGTAGCCGGCCGCGCTGAAGATCTTCTGCTTGCCCAGGACGCCGTCGGCGGAGATGCGGCGACCCAGGACGTAGCTGTCGCGCTGCCACACGGCGAAGGCCGAGCCGTTCGACGAGATGGCGACGCGCGGCGCGTCGCCGGCGTAGCCGGGCGTGAGGTTGAGGACGGGCCCGAGGGTGCCGTCCGCGTTGCGACGGCGGGCTTCGACGTGCGCCGCGAAGGCGCTGGGGCTCTGGCGGAGCCAGACGAACGCCGTGTCGCCCGCTGCGTTGGAGGCGACGTCGACCTCCGAGGCCGTGCCCGTGGAGATGACCGTCGCGGCCAGCGGGTTGCTCTGCGCCGCCGGCCACGCGCGCTCGCCGATGCGGTTGTCCTGGTTGACCCAGGCGAAGTGCGAGGTGCCGTTCGGCTGCACCGCCAGCGCCGGGAACTCCGCCGAGGCCTGCGCGCCGGCGGCTCCGGCGAGCGAGAGCCCGGCGGCCGCGAGGGCGGCGAGGGCGCGCCGCCGAATGGTGATGGTCATCGAGCGATCCTCTTCGACCCGAGACCGCCGAGTCAACCCAGTCGGCCGGGCGGCCGGCGAGCGGTCCGGCGGCGCGACCCGACTAGATCGGGATGCCCCAGAGGGGGAACCAGCGCTCGAGCTCGGGCTCGACGGGCAGCTCGCGGCCGATCTGGGCCTTCAGGCGCAGCTCGCGCTCGTTGTCGCGCTGCTGGGCGCCCCCGCTGGGGACGAACGGGTAGAACGCGCCGCGCTTGTAGTTGTAGATCCAGTAGACCGGCTTGCCGGCCTCGTCGCGGAAGGAGAACACCGCGCAGAGGATCCGGTCGCCGTAGCCGCCGGACTCCAGGGCGGTCGAGACGGCGTTGATGCCGACGACGACGTCCTCGAAGTCCGGGTCCGACAGGACCATCCAGCGGTAGCCGAACTGGTCGTCCTGCCGGGCGATGGTCGTCCCGGTCTCCTCGCCAGTGCCGCGGACGACCTCCTCCATGTCGCGCACGATGCCGTCGAAGTCGGCGGTGGCCAGCGGCTGGAAGACGATGCCGGCCTTCCCCGCGCTCTTGAGGCCGAGCTCCAGCTCCAGCGTCACCGCGGCGGTGCTCATCGCGAAGACGCGGTCGGTCGGCACCGGCTGCTTGAGCTTGCGCCGGCCGGTGAGGACGTCGAAGAGGCCCACGCCGCGAAGCCTACGCCGCCGCCGGGATGCCCTGCAGCTGGCTCTCGAGCCGCTGCAGCGCCGCGATCCGCTTCTCCATCGGCGGGTGCGTCGAGAAGAGGTTGCCGATGGCCTTGCCGGCGCCGGGCGGGAAGATGTAGAAGGCCGCCAGCTCGCCCTGCGCGCGCAGGTCCTGGGCGGGGATCCGCTGCATCCCGCCGCTGATCTTGATCAGCGCCGAGGCCAGCGCGCTCGGCCGCCCGGTGATCACGGCGGCGCCGCGGTCGGCGGCGAACTCGCGGTAGCGCGACAGCGCCTGCATCAGGAAGAACGACACGACGTAGACCACGAAGGAGACGACGAACAGCACGAGGACGCTCGGGTTGTCGTCGTCGTCGGACGAGCTTCCGCCGCCGAAGAAGAACCCGAACTGGACGATGTAGGCGGCGATCGTCGCGAAGAACGACGCCAGCGTCATCACCAGCACGTCGCGGTTCTGCACGTGGGTGAGCTCGTGGGCCATGACCGCCTCGAGCTCGGCGGGGGAGAGGAGCTCGATGATCCCGGTGGTCGCGCACACGGTGGCCGACTTGGGCGAGCGGCCGAGGGCGAACGCGTTGGGCATGCGGGTGTTGGCGATCGCGACCTTGGGCTTGGGCAGGTCGGCCTGCACGCACAGGCGGTCGATCATCGCGTGGAACTCGGGGGCCTCCTGCGGGGTGACCGTGCGCGCGCCCATCGCGTGCAGCGCGAGCTTGTCGGAGCCGAAGAGCTGGAAGACCGCGAGCCCGCCGGCGATGATCGCCACCGTCGCGCCGTTGACCCCGGCGCCGAGCATCGCCACGATCAGGGCGACGTAGAGGAGGCCCAGCAGGAACATCACGAACGTCATCCGGAGCTGGAGACCGGTGTCGCGTCCGAAGGAGGTGGGTCTCGGCATGGTCCTCGTATTTTGACAGGCGCTCCGTCCGGCTTATGACGTTTTACCTTCGGCGCGCGTCGCGGGCGGCCGTGCAAATCCTCCTGCAAAGCGCAAGATTCGTTGCACCCCGGTCGCGGTGCTGGAAAGGCGGCGGCGCCCGGTTAGAGTGGCCCGCCGCATGCGTCGCCTGGCTCTCCTGCTCGCGGTGATGGCGGTTCCTGTCGTGATCTGGGCCGCCCTCCCCGTCTTCTCGACCGCGAAGCCCAGCCTGCATCAGCGCATCGAGACCAAGCGGCAGGCGATCGAGCAGCGCAAGGCCAAGGAAGGCGTCCTCTCGACGACCATCTCCAGCTACTCGCAGCGCATCCGCCGCCTGCAGGGCGACATCGGCGAGCTCCAGCGCCGCCAGATCAAGATCCAGACCGCGCTGGACTCGGAGCGCGCCGAGCTGGCGGCGATCCAGGCGAAGCTGCGCGCCGAGCGCGCCCGCCTGGCGCGGCTGCGGGCGCGGCTCGCCGAGGCCCGTGCGGCGCTGGCCAAGCGGCTGCAGGAGCTCTACAAGGCCGACAAGCCCGACGTCGTGACGGTCGTCCTGGAGTCCGAGGGCTTCGCCGACCTGCTCGAGCGCACCGAGTTCATGCAGCGGGTCTCCGACCAGGACACGCGGATCATCGACACCGTGCGCGCCGCCAAGGCCGACGCCACGAAGACCGCGGCGCGCCTCGACACCCTCGAGGGCCGCCAGCAGAAGGTCGCCGCCGCGATCCTCGCCCGGCGCGACGAGGTCGCCGCCGTGCGCGGGCAGCTCGTGGACCGCCGGGACTCCTACGCGAGCGTGCGCTCGCGCAAGCAGACCGCGCTGGCCTCGGTGCGCGAGGACCGTCACCACATCGAGGGCGAGCTCCACATCCTCGAGAAGGAGGAGCAGCGCATCCAGGCCAAGCTGGCGCAGGCCAGCGGCGCGCTGCCCGCCGGGCCGATCCGCCACGGCTCCGGCTCGCTGATCTTCCCGGTCAACGGCCCGATCGTCTCGCCGTTCGGCCAGCGCTGGGGCCGGCTGCACGCGGGCGTCGACATCGCCGCCCCGACGGGCACGCCGATCCGCGCCGCCGACGGCGGGCGCGTGGCGATCGCCGGCTGGGTCAGCGGCTACGGCAACTACACCTGCATCCAGCACAACTCGTCGCTCTCGACGTGTTACGGCCACCAGACGAGCTTCGCGACCTCGGTGGGCGCGACCGTCAGCAAGGGCCAGGTCATCGGCTACGTCGGCTGCACCGGCCACTGCTTCGGCCCGCACGTGCACTTCGAGACCCGGGTGGGCGGGGCGCCGGTCGACCCGATGGGCTACCTCTAGGGGTCTGACCCCTTCCTTCACGAACTGAAGGAAGGGGTCTGACCCCTGAAGGCCTTGCGGATGAAGCGGACCGCCTCGGCCTGGAGCTCCGCGTCGTGCTGGACCGAGCGGTGGTGGCCGCCGGGGACGACGATGAGCTTCTTGCGGCGGGCGGCGCTGAGGCGGTCGAGCTCGATCGAGCCGGCGACCGGGACGCGCTCGTCGCCTTCGGCGTGGAGGAGCATCAGCGGGATCGCCGAGCGGGCGACGGCGTCGCGGAGGTCGTGCTCGCTCAGCAGCGCCTCCAGCGCGGGCACGTCGGCTTCGAAGCCGAAGCGCCCGCTGCGCAGCCCGCGGGCCAGCATGTCCCCGGAGGCGGGGCAGATGGCCACCACGGCGGCCGCCCCAGCCAGCTCGGCTGCCGCGATCGCCAGGTAGCCGCCGAGGCTCGAGCCGCGCAGCGCCAGCGGCAGGCCGGGCGGCAGGACGCCGGCGATCGAGGCCACGTCGGCGAGCACGCGCGCGTCGAGCGGGCCGGGGGAGGCGCCGTGGCCGCGGAGGTCGAAGCAGACGGCCGCGAGGCCGGAATCGCGACACAGCCGCGCGAAGTCGTGGTGGGACTCCTTCTGCGAGTCGGCGCCGTGCACGACGACCACGCCGCCCTCCGGCTCGCCGCGCGGAAGCCACAGGGAGTAGGCGAGGCCGTCGACCGCGTCGACGGCGGTGGGGGGAGCCGGGGTCAGATGCCGCATACTCTCTGCCCCGATCATGGCTGCCGCGACCTTCTCCGTCTACCC
>DASVQH010000216.1:0-6949 GCA_036389195.1 Solirubrobacteraceae bacterium | reverse complement strand
GCGCGAGCGTGTACGCCTCCGCGGCGGCCTTGGCGGCGGCGTAGAACGCGTTCGTGTGGGTCGGCTCGGCGGCCGCCTTGGCCGAGATGAGCGCGAAGCGCCCGCGCCCGGAGTCCATCAGCGGCCGGCGGAACGCGCGCGCGGTGTTCTGGACGGTGCGGATGAGCAGGCCGTGGAGCAGCTCCCAGTCCTCCAGCGGCGCCTCGTCGATCGGCTGGCCGCCGCGCCAGCCGCCGACCAGGTGCAGCAGCGCGTCGACGCGGCCGAAGCGCGCCTGCACGTGGGCGGCCCACTCGCGCGCGCCGTCGGGGTCGAGCAGGTCGACGCCGCGCGCGTCGACGCGGTCGGCGGGCAGGCCGAGGTCGGCCGCGACGGTCTCGGCGGGCGCCTGATGGCGGTCGGCCAGCGCCAGCGTGGCGCCGTCGGCGGCGAAGCGGCGCGCGACGTAGGGCCCGAGCAGCCCGGCCGATCCCGCGATCGCGACGACCGGGGCGTCGCCCGTTGCTTCGCTCATGCCTTCACCTTAGGACGGGCGGCGCCGCTTCAGGCCGCGACCGGCTCGCGCCGCAGGACCGGCGCCAGCTTCGCCCGCAGCGAGCTGTAGAAGATCGACAGCGGGAACTCGTCGGCGAGCACGAGGTCGATGTAGGGCCGCGGGTCCTCGACGTCGGTGAAGTCGCGCTTCTCGCGCGCCCAGCGCGAGCCCGTCGCCGGCGCCACGTAGGTGGCGACGAGGTCGTGGGCGGCGCACCAGTGCGCGAGCTTGGAGCGGTCGATGCCCGAGCGGTAGAGCTCCTCGACCGCCTCGCGCAGCGCGACGACCCCGTCGGCGATCCGGTCCCACTCGATGGTCAGCCGGTTGTCGGTCCAGTGCAGGAACCCGTGGCGGTGCAGGTAGGCGAACAGCAGCTGGCCGCCGAGCCCGTCGTAGTTGCGCACGCGCTCGCCGGTGACCGGGAAGCGGAACAGCCGGTCGAACAGCACGGCGTACTGGACGTGGCGGGCGAACGCGAAGCCCTCGCGCTCCAGGGCCAGCGACTCGCCGAACGCTGTGAGGTCGCAGCGCAGCTCCTCCAGCGAGTACATCCAGTACGGCGCGCGCTGGCGGATCATGAACGGGTCGAACGGCAGGTCGCCGTGGCTGTGCGCGCGGTCGTGCACGAGGTCCCAGAGCTCGTAGGCGTCGCGCGAGAGCGTCTCGGAGGCCAGCAGCGCGGCGGCGTCGGGCGGCAGGTTGAGCTGCAGCAGGTCGGCGGCGTGCGACACCACCCGGCGGAAGCGCTCGGCCTCGCGGTCGCAGAAGATCCCGCCGAAGTTGTTGACCGGCCGCCCCGCGACCGCGACGGTCTCCGGGAACAGCACGGCGCACTCCGAGTCGTAGCCGCGCGTGTGGTCGACGAGCTCCACCGGGACGAACTTCGGGTTGTCGTAGCGCGTGGCCTCCAGCTCGGCCAGCCACTCCGGCCACGGGACGCGGACGATCAGCGCCTCGAAGCAGGTGTCGCGCGAGCCGTTCTGCTTGTACATCGGGAACACGACGAGGTGCTCGATGCCGTCGCGGCGCTCGAGCTCGGGGCGGAAGACCTCCAGGCTCGCGGTGAAGTCCGGGCGCGCGAACCCGCCCGCCGCCCAGGCGGCGAGGTCGGCGAGCAGCGCGTCGACGTAGGCGGCCTGGTGGGGGAAGTGGCCGCGCAGCGCGGTGATCGCCCCGCGCATCGCCTCGACGTGGCGGCCGGCGGCCTCCGCGTCGGCGGCGTCGCGCAGCGCGCCGTCGGACGCCTGCAGCAGCGCCAGCGCGTCGGCCTCGTCGCGCAGCACCGCCCACGCCGGATCGGCGTGCGCGGCCGAGACCACGGGCTCCAGATGGGTGGCGAAGGCCGGGCCGGCCGCCCAGTAGACGAGGTTGACCCACAGCGCCTCGTGATCGAGGTCGCCGAGGCAGTCGTCGCCGAACAGGTCGGAGTCAGACAGCGCGACCACGCGCCCGCGGCCGTGCGTCGTCGCGGCCACCAGCGGCGCGCCGGGCGTCGACGCGCTGGGGGACGTGCGCGCCAGCACACGCGCCCCGTCCGCCGCCGCGACCGTCGAAGCGCGGTAGAAGCACGCGGCGCGCACGCGCGCGAGGAGATCGGTCTCCAGCCCGCGGCCGCCGTCGGGGAGGTCGGCGAGGATCCAGCTCGGCGCGTGCAGATGGCGCTCGTAGTCCTGGACCGTGTCGTGCTCGATCGACAGCCCGAAGCGGCCCAGCAGCTCGTTGAGGTTGTTTCCGTACTTCTCCTGCTCGGTCTCCCCCAGCACGATCAGCCCGCCGCCCTCGGCGACGTGGCGCTCGATCGCGTCGAGCTCCTCGGCGCTCAGCCGCGGCTCGCCGCCCGGCACCGTGCGCTCGAACCGGGGCTCCGACGGGTGCGCGATGACGAGGACGTCCGCCGCGGCGAGGGCGGGCGCGTCGAGGGGACCCTGGACGTGCGCGTCGACCGCGAAGTCGCGCGCGGCGAGCGCCGCGGCGGCCAGCGCGTAGCTCGAGTCCTGCGGGTGCGCGGGCTGCATGGCGGCGGCGACGTCCGGGCGCAGCGTCCACGCCTCGGAGTGCGCCTCGTCGAAGAGGACGCGGGCGGTGGGGCGGTGCTGGGGCATGCACCTGACGGTACCGACGGTCCTGTAACGAATCCAGCGCTATTTGTGACGACTTCGTGCAAGAATCGAACCTATGGACGCCACCGATCGCAAGATCCTGTCGCTCCTGCTGGAAAACGGCCGCCGCCCGTACGACGACATTGCGGGTCGCGTCTCGCTGTCCGCGCCGTCGGTGAAGCGCCGCGTCGACCGGCTTCTGGCCAGCGGCGCCCTGCAGGGCTTCACGGCGATCGTCGACGACGCCGCCCTCGGCTCGACCACCGAGGCGCTCGTCGAGCTCTTCTACGCGCCGGGAACGCTGCTCGACGAGATTGCGCGCCGGCTGGCGCGCCACCCGGAGGTGGTCGAGGCGTGGAGCGTCACCGGCGAGGCCGACGCGATCGTCCGTGTGCGGACCGCCGACAACGCCGACCTCGAGCGCCTGATCATGGAGCTCCAGCGCGACGGCCAGGTCGTGCGGACCCGGTCGCAGATCGTGATGTCGCAGCTCGTGCGGCGGGGGGTCGCGGCGGGGGGCTAGGGGTGGAGCGGCGCGGCTGAGGCGGGACTGCGTCGGGTGAGGACGGTGGCCTCCGATGGCGACTCGGCGGGCCGCACAACGTCACATCGGCGAGCCGGAATCCGCCCGATGTGACGTTGGTGGGGCTATGGAACGCCAACGTCACATCGGCGCGAAACGCGGCCACGGATGTGACGTCATGCGGCGCGCATCCATCCCCCGCCTCCCTCACCCGACGCAGTTCGCCCCGCCCTCAGGCCAGCGCGAACCGCACCGTCCGCGCACCCACGTCGGCCGAGACCAGCCGCACCCGCACCGCCTCGCCCACCGGCAGGCCGGCCCCGTCGATCCGCCCCCGCACCGCCGGCTCGCGCAGCTGGACCGTGCCGCGCGCGCCCTCGGCGTCCACCACGACGCCGTCGAACACGGACCCCTCGCGGCCGGCCAGCACCGCCGCCTCGACGAGGTCGACGACCGCGCGGTCGAGCGCGTGGGCGCGGCGGTCGGCGGCGGCCATGACCGCGGGCAGCCGCTCGAGCGCGGCCAGCACCCACTCCGGCGGCGCGACGCCCGCCGCCGCGGCCAGCGCAGCCTCGCCCGCGTAGCGGTCGGCGAGCCGGCGCAGCGGCGCGGTCACGTGCGCGTACTCGGCCGCCAGCGCGGCGTGGCGCACCACCGCCGGGCGCTCCACACCGCCGCCGCCCAGCGCCACGTAGGCCGCGCCGCGCGTCAGCCCGGCAGCCGCCCGCAGCACCGCGGCGTGGGCGGGGACGGACGGGTCGAGCGAGCGGACGAAGTCCGGGTACGCCATCGCCTCCGGCCACGCCGCCCCGAGCGCGCCGACCGTCTGGCGCAACGCCGCCACCGCGCGCGGCTCGGGGTCCGGGACGACGCGCAGGAGGCCGACCCCCGCCGCCAGCATGAGATCCGCCCCCGCCATGCCGCACAGCAGCGAGATCTGCGCGTTGTGGTCCTCGACGGGCAGCGGCGCCCGGTACTCCAGCGCCCACCCGGACCCGTCACCGGACGGCACGACCTCCTGCTCGGGCACCCGGAGGCTGACGCCGCCGCGCGCCGCCTCGCGCTCGATCCGCAGCCGCCCCACCTCGGCCAGGAGCCCGAACAGCTCCTCGCCCCGCGCCGTCTCCGAAGCGGCCTCCGCATAAGACAGCTGCGCCCGGCTGCGCACGAGCGCCCGCTCGAGCCCCACGTCGACACGCTCGCCGCCGGAATCCAGATCGACGCGCCACAGCAGCGCCGGCCGGTCGCCGTCGGGCAGCAGGCTGGCGGCGCCCTCGCTGAGCACCGGCGGATGCAGCGGCGAGCGCCCGTCGGGGCTGTAGAGCGTCGTCCCGCGCGCCCACGCCTCGGCGTCGATCGCGCCGCCCGGCACGACCCACGCGGCGACGTCGGCGATCGCGTACCAGACGCGGAACCCGCCGCCGGACCGCCGCTCGATGAACAGCGCCTGGTCGAGGTCGCGCGAGCCGGCCGGGTCGATCGTCACCAGCGGCAGCGCCGTGGCGTCGCGGCGCGCGGCGCCCTCCACCGGGCCACGCGACGCCACCGCGCGCGCCTCCTCCGCCACCGCCGCCGGAAAGCCCTCGGGCACGCCCAGCTCCACCCGCAGCGCACCGAAGTCCGGGTGCGGGGCCGAGGGGTCGGCGAGGCGGACCGGGCGCGCGGGCATCGCCGCAGCCTAGATGGGGGGTTGCCGCGCTGCTGACGGTGCGACAGCATGCGGCCATGCCTTCCGCGGACTACGTCATCGTCGGAGCCGGCTCGGCCGGCTGCGTCCTCGCCAACCGCCTGTCGGAGGACCCCGGCACGCGGGTCCTCCTGCTCGAGGCGGGCGGGAAGGACCGCCACCCCAACATCAAGATCCCCGTCGCCTTCGCCAAGCAGTTCAAGACCAAGCTCGACTGGGACTACCAGACGGAGCCCGAGCCCCACGTCGACGGCCGCTCGCTGTTCATCCCCCGCGGCAAGGGGCTCGGCGGCTCGGGCTCGATGAACGCGATGCTCTACGTCCGCGGCCGGCCGCTGGACTACGACCTGTGGGCCGAGCGCGGCGCGACGGGCTGGGGCTGGGACGACGTGCGCCCGTACTTCCTGCGCTCGGAGGGCAACGTGCGCGGCGACTCCGAGCACCACGCGGCCAGCGGCCCGCTCACGGTGTCCGAGGTCCGCTCGCCGCAGCCGCTGACCAAGCGGTTCCTGGCCAGCGCCGAGGCCAGCGGCATCCGCTACGTGCCCGACTACAACACGCCCGAGCAGGACGGCTGCGCGATGGCGCAGGTGACGCAGCGCAACGGCGCGCGCTGGAGCACCGCCGACGCCTTCCTCAAGCCCGCGCTCGGCCGCGACAACCTCGAGGTCGTCACCGGCGCCCAGGTGCTGCGGGTCGAGCTCGACGGCACCCGGGCCGTCGGCGTCCGCTACCGCGACAAGCGCGGCGCGGAGTCGGTGGCGCGCGCCTCGCGCGAGGTGATCCTCGCCGCCGGCGCGATCGGCTCGCCGCAGCTGCTGATGCTGAGCGGGATCGGGCCCGCCGAGCACCTGCGCGAGCACGGGATCGACGTCGTGCACGACCTCCCCGGCGTCGGCGCGAACCTCCAGGACCACCCGTACATCGTGTGCGTGTGGGAGTCGACGGTCGGCGAGTCGCTCTACGGCGCCGAGCATCCGCGCCACCTGGCCGAGTGGCTGCTGCGCCGGTCCGGGAAGCTCAGCTCCGCGGTCGCTGAGGCGTTCGCGTTCGTCCGCTCCCGGCCCGGGCTGCCCGCGCCCGACCTGCAGTTCCACTTCGCCCCCGCCTACTTCGTCGACAACGGCTTCGACGAGCTCGACGGCCACGCGTTCACGATGGGGCCGGTCCTGATCAGCCCGAAGAGCCGCGGCGAGATCCGCCTGCGCTCGGCCGACCCGCTGGCCAAGCCGCGCATCCTCACCAACTCGCTGGCCGAGCCCGAGGACGTCGCCGCGCTCGTCGCCGGCATGCGCCTCGCGCGGGAGATCGCGCGCAGCGGTCCGCTGGCCGAGGCGGCCGGGCGCGAGCTGTTCCCGGGGCCGGGCGTCAGCGACGACGACGAGGACCTCGAGGCGGACCTGCGGCGCCGGCTCGAGCTCATCTACCACCCCGTCGGGACGTGCAGCATGGGCGACGGCGAGGAGGCCGTGCTCGACCCCGAGCTGCGCGTGCGCGGCATCGAGGGGCTGCGCGTGGCCGACGCGTCGGTCATGCCGGTGATCCCGGGCGGGAACACCAACGCGCCGACGATCATGGTCGCCGAGCGCGCCGCCGACCTCGTGCGCGGAAGGGTCCCCGCCGCGGTGTAGGCACAGAATCTCGACGAAGACCGTGACATCGGGCGAGGTCGCGCTGTCTCCCACAGGACAGCTCTCCACGTCCGACCGAAGGGACACTCGCATGGCTCTCACCACCCCGCGTCGGCGGCGCCTCGCCGCCGGCGCCGCCGTCGCCGCCTGCCTCGCCGCCACCGCCGCCGCCGCACCCGCCGCGCAGGCCGCCAAGGGCGGGATCTGCGAACCGTTCACCGTCGTCGTCAACGGCACCGCCTACAGCGGCGACCAGCAGCGGTCCTTCAGCGCCCCGATCAACACCCTGGCCGTCCGCGGGCGCTACATCACGTTCACGGTCAACCCGGCGACGTTCGGCGTCGCGAACTACGCCCACACCGGGGCCGACTCCCCCGACGCGGGCAAGAACCTCCCGATCGACGCCCGCACGGTCATCTTCACCAGCAAGGTCCCGCGTCACGGCAAGACGCTGACCAGCGCTCTGTCGCTCAA
>DASVQH010000215.1:0-5614 GCA_036389195.1 Solirubrobacteraceae bacterium | reverse complement strand
CACCGCCACGCGCAGCCCGTCGAGCAGGCCGGGACGGAGAAGCGGGCGGGCCATCGGGAGCGGCACTCTACGCGCGCCCGGTACCGTCACGACCAGCCATGGACTCAGAGGCCCGCCCCGCACGCTTCCCGCTCCCCGGCGGGCTCGACAACGCCGCCGTCCGCGTCCACCCCGTCGTCACCGGCGAGCGCCACGCGAAGCCGCGCTTCGGGCTCGGCGGCGGGAGCGCGACCTGGGTGCTCGTGGCCGCCTACCTCGTCGAGCACCCGGGCGCCGGCCGGCTCCTGATCGACACCGGCCTGCACCCGAGCGTCGCCCACGACCCGGCGCAGAACCTCGGCCGCACGATCACCCGCCGCCAGGAGTACCGGATGGACCGCGCCCAGGCGCTCGACGAGCAGCTGCGCACGCGGGGCCTCGACGCCGGCGCGATCCGGACCGTCCTGATGACCCACCTGCACGCCGAGCAGGCGTCGGGCGCGCAGCTGCTCCCCGAGGCGTCGTTCCTGCTCGACGCGCGCGAGTGGCGCGCCGCCGCGGGCAACGACGCCGGCTACCACGCGCGGCTGGTCGACTTCCCGTTCGACTGGCGGGCGATCGACTACGACGAGCCGCACGTCGACGCCTTCGCGACCTTCGGCCGCTCGATCGACGTCTTCGGCGACGGCTCGGTGCGCCTGCTCTCCACGCCCGGCCACTCCCCCGGCCACCAGTCCGTGCTGCTGCGGCTCCCCGACGGCCGCGAGGCGCTGATCTGCGGCGACGCGGCGGCGACGCTCGCCGAGGTCGAGGGCGCCGCGCCGGCCGAGGAGCCGGCCGACGAGCATCTGCACCGCCGCTCGCTGTCGGAGATCCGGCGGTTCGCCGAGATGACCCCGTCCGCGCTGATCGTCCCCGGACACGACCCCGAGGCCGCGGGCCGCGCCGACTGATGCCGCCGATCCGCGAAGCCGAGCTCGCCGAGTTCACCGAGCGCGCGGTCGAGGCGCTGCTGATCCCGCCCGACGGCGAGTTCGAGGACTTCCTCGAGGCCTGCGGCCTGGAGAACCTGCGCGTCACGCGCGACCGCGGCGGTGCGCTGCTGGCCGGCGCGGGGATCATCCCGACCGCCCAGCGCGCCGGGGGCGCCTGGGTGCCGAGCGCGCTGATCACCGCCGTCTGGACCGCCCCGGCCGCGCGCGGTCGCGGCGCCGCGAAGGCGCTGATGACCGAGCTGCTCGAGGAGCTGCACGCCGCCGGGACGCCGCTCTCCATGCTCTATCCCGCGACGCTGCAGCTCTACCGCCGCGTCGGCTACGAGGTCGGCGGCGCCACGCACCACCTCAAGGTCGCCCTCCAGGCGCTTCCGGCGCGCCGGCCCGAGGGCTGGACGGTCGAGGAGCTGGCCGGCGTCTCCCCGGAGGCGCCCGGGCTCCTCGGCGACCTCTACGACGCGGCGGTCCCCGCGCTCGGCACGCTGGCCACCCGCCGGGTCCCCGCGCTGTGGCACGGGATGCTGCGCTGGAACGGGGGCGGGCGCACGGCGGCGTTCGTCGCGCGCGACCCCGCCGGAGCGGCCCGCGGCTCGGTGGTCCTCGACACCAAGCCCTCCAACCCCACCGTCAACGTCCGCGAGCTGATCGCGCTCGAGCCCGCCGCCGCCCGGACGCTCCTCGCCCACCTCGCGGGCTACCGCGGCATGCGCACCACGGCGGCCTGGACGGGCGGGCCGTTCGACCCGTTCGCCGCGCATCTGCCCGAGTCCCCGGAGGCGATCAAGACGTCGCCGGCCATGGTGCGGCTGATCGACGTCGCCGCCGCGCTGCGCGGCCGCGGCTATCCGCGCGGGCTGGCCGCCGAGATCCCCTTCGACGTCATCGACCCGTCGCTCCCCGCCAACGCCGGGCGGCTCACGCTCGCACTGGACGGCACCGGCGCCGGCGACGCCCGCCCCGGCGGCGACGGCCGCGTGCGCGCGGACGTCCGCGCCCTCGCGGCGCTCTACACCGGCTTCGCCACGCCGCGGGCGCTCGCGCTCACCGGCTTGCTCGACGGCCCGCCCGCCGAGCTCGACCTGCTCGCCGCGGCCTTCGCCGGCCCGGCGCCCTGGCTCGCCGACCGCTTCTAGCTAGGTCGCCGCCGCCCGCTTCTTCGACGACTTGCGCGCGGAGCGCTCGAGCTCGCGCACCCGCCGCACGACGCCCTTGCGCCCGAGCGTGTCGAGCCCCGCGTACAGCCCTCGGATCTGCGCGTAGATGTCGTTGGCGACGGCCTGCTGCTGATCGCGCGTCGGCTCGGCGACCTGGTCCCAGCGCATCGGATCGCCGTACTGGATCGTCACCTTGGGGAACTGCAGGCGCTTCCAGTTGCGCACGTGCGAGGACCCGTGGATCGCCACGGGGACGACGGTGGCGCCGGACTCCAGCGCCAGGCGCCCGATCCCGCGCTTGGGCTGCTCGGCGAGCTTACCGGTCCGCGACCGGCCGCCCTCGCAGTACATCGCCACGCAGCCGCCGCGCGCGAGGACCGACTTAGCGGTGATGAAGGCCTCGTCGTCGGCGTGCCCGCGGCGCACGGGGAAGACGCCGCCGTGCGTGTAGATCCACTGCATCGGCCGCGCGAAGAGCTGCGACTTGGCCATGAACCGCACCTTGCGCCGCACGGCCGCGCCGAGGAAGAAGTGGTCCATGAACGAGAAGTGGTTCGGCGCCAGGATGACCGGACCGGAGCCCGGGACCTTCTCCGAGGAGATGCCGCGCATGCGGAAGAAGAGCAGCGCGTAGATCGTCGTGACCATCCGCACGGCCTCGTAGACCCAGTCGGGCTCGCGGGTCCGCGACCGCTCGTGGAAGCGGTCGAAGTACTCCTTGGGGCGCGGGTCCTTGTAGACCTGCTCCTTCATCTTGACCAGATCGGGTTCGCTCATCCGTGCTCCTCGGCTCGGCCTCTACTTCCCCACTTACTCCGCTGCCCACGCACGGGAACGCTCGAGAGCGCGATGCCAGCCGTCGAGCAGCGCCGCGCGCTCGCCCGCGTCCATCGCCGGCTCGTAGCGCGCCTTCTCGCCGCCCAGCCGGGCGACCCCGTCGAGCGTCAGCAGCCCGGCCCCGACGCCCGCCAGCAGCGCGGCGCCGAGCGCCGTCGTCTGCTCGACCTCCGGGACGACGACCTCGATCCCCAGCACGTCGGCCTGGAACTGCATCAGCCAGCGGTTGACGGTCGCCCCGCCGTCGGCGCGCAGCTCCTCCAGCGGCCGGCCGGCGGCGCGCTCCATCGCCCGCACCGCGTCGACCGTCTGGTAGGCCATCGCCTCCAGCGCCGCCCGCGCGAGGTGCGCGCGACTCGAGCCACGGGTCAGGCCGACCACGGTGCCTCGCGCGTAGGGATCCCAGTGCGGCGAGCCGAGGCCGGTCAGCGCCGGGACGAAGTAGACGCCGTCGTTGGAGGACAGCGACCGCGCGAGCTCCTCGGTCTCGGCCGCCGCGCCGATGATCCCCAGCCCGTCGCGCAGCCACTGCACGGCGGCGCCGGTGACGAAGATCGACGCCTCCAGCGCGTAGGTGGTCTGCAGCCCGATCTGCCACGCCACGGTGGCCAGCAGCCCGGCGGGCGCGCGCGGGACCGCCGTGCCGGCGTTGGCGAGCACGAACGAGCCGGTCCCGTAGGTGTTCTTCCCGAGCCCCGGCTCCAGGCAGCGCTGGCCGAACAGCGCGGCCTGCTGGTCGCCCGCGACGCCGGCCACCGGGACGTCGAAGCCGTGGAAGACGTCGGGGCGCGTGCGCCCCAGCTCGCCGCAGCTCGGCCGCACCGCCGGCAGGGAGCGCTCGGGGACGCCGAACAGACCGCACAGCTCGGGATCCCAGCGTCCCGACGCGATGTCGAGCAGCAGCGTGCGCGACGCGTTGGTCGCGTCGGTGATGTGCTCGCCGCAGAGCTTGAACAGCAGCCACGAGTCGATCGTGCCGAACACCGCGCGCCCCTCGCGCGCGCGCTGCGCGAGCCCGTCGACGTTGCGCAGCAGCCACTCGATCTTCGTGGCCGAGAAGTACGGGTCCAGCACGAGGCCGGTGCGCACGCGGACGGTCGCCTCCTCGCCCGCCGCCCGCAGCTCGTCGCAGCGCGCGGCGGTCCGGCGGTCCTGCCAGACGAGCGCGCGGTGCAGCGGCTCGCCGGTGGCCGGATCCCACGCCACGACGGTCTCGCGCTGGTTGGTGATGCCGACGGCCTCCAGCTCGCCCGGGCGCAGCCCGGCCTCCTGGAGCGCCTCGCCGGCGACCGCGTGGGTGACCTCCCAGATCTCCGCGGCGTCGTGCTCGACCCAGCCGGGCCGCGGGAAGTGCTGGCCGAACTCGCGGTAGGCGCCGGCGACCAGCTCGCCTTCGAGGTCGAAGACCAGGCAGGTCGTCCCGGTCGTCCCCTGGTCGATCGCGAGCAGCATGGGCGGCCGGGGAGCCTAATGGGAGCGCGGACCGGCCGGGGCCGCAACCCCCGCGACGGCTGTCCCACCCGCCGCGAGGATCCCCTCGGACCCCGGCCGACCGCCGTGCTCAGCCGCGCGCCCGGGTCAAAGCGCGCGACACCATGCGATCCCGGCCGCCGTGTTCGTCCGCAGGAGGAGAGACGGGGAGCGAGGGCCGTTGGTCGATCGATCGCATGGCAGGAGTCTGGCCCGGCGACCGCCCCGGTTCCATCGACACCCGGTCGGACATTCACCGGCCCGGGCTTGTACGAACGGTCGAGGCGGATGGCATCATCCGATGCGATGCGACGCGCCGCGCTGCTCGCCCTGGCGACGATCCTGACGGCGGCGCCGGCCAGCGCCGCCGCCGCCGACCCGATCCCCCAGGGCACGACGAGCGCGCCCGCCTACGAGGGCCGCCCGGCGACCCCGCATCCCGTCCCCGCGCCGGTGCCGCCGCCCCACCCGTTCATGGCCGCCAACGAGCGCTCGAACCTCCACGACGACGCCTACCAGACCGACACCTACCGCCGCTCGGGCCCGCTCGGCGACCGGCCGGGCGTCGCGTCGCAGTTCTTCGGCGCCGAGTGCGCGTCGGTGACGTTCGACGCCCGCGGGCGGATCGTCACGGTCTGCGTCGGGATCTCCGACGTGACGCTGCGGCTGCTCGATCCGGTGACGCTGGCGCCGCTGGCCGAGTACCCGCTGCCCCGGCGTCAGCCCGGCGCCGGCACGTTCACGAACTTCACCGGCGGCGGCTACTTCTACCTCGACGAGCGCGACCGGGCGGTGATCCCCACCACCGCCCGCCACGTCGTCGTGGTCGCCGCGACCGACCCGCCCGGGTTCCGCCTCGACCGCGACTACGACCTCACCGGCGCCGTGCCGGCGGGCGACGCGATCATCTCCGCCCTGCCCGACTACGCCGGCCGGCTGTGGTTCGCCTCGCGCGACGGCGTGGTCGGCACGGTCGACCCGGCGAGCGGGACGGTCCGCGCGCTCGACACCGAGGAGCCGATCGGCAACTCGTTCGCGGTCGACGCCGACGGCAGCGTCTCGATCGTCACCGACGCCGCGCTCTACCGCTTCGAGGCCGGCGACGGCGGCGCGCCGCGCGCGGTGTGGCGCCGGCCCTACGACAACGACGGCACGACGAAGTCCGGGCAGACGCAGGCC
>DASVQH010000214.1:0-5989 GCA_036389195.1 Solirubrobacteraceae bacterium | reverse complement strand
GGTCGACCCGTTCGGCGACCCGCCGCCCGACGGCACGGCCGACCAGCTCGTGTGGGACGGGGCCGGCGCGTTCGCCGCGGCGGGCGGCGACTCGGTGGAGGCCGTGCGCGCCGCCCTCGACGGCGCGTGGCTGGCCGTCCGCGCGTTCGCGCCCGAGCGGACGACCAAGGTGGTCCTGCTGGCCCCGCCGCCGGGCGACGCCCACGCCGCCGCCGCGCGCGCCGGCCTGGAGAACCTGGCGCGCACGCTGTCGATCGAGTGGGCGCGCTTCGGCGTCCGTACGGTGGCGATCCACCCGGGCGCCGCCACCGCACCGGAGACGGTGGCCGGCCTCTGCGCGTTCCTCGCCTCGCCCGCCGGCGACTACCACTCCGGCGCGCTGATCGAACTGCGCGCCTGAGTCGAAGTCCCCGATAGTCTGCGCCGGGATGCTGAGGCTGTCAGCCGTGATCGCGGCGGCGCTGCTCGCGCCGGGGCCGGAGACGGTCGCCGACGAGCCGCTGCGGGCCACGAGCGTCAGCGCGTTCGGCGACTACGCGGCGTGGAGCCGGTGGGATCCGTCGGTCAGGCGGTTCCGGCTGATCATCCGGCGGACCGGCGAGGCGGCGGAGTACGCCCCGGTGCGCCCGCGCAAGGTGCCGTTCGACGTTGACCTCGGTCCGTCCGGCGCCGGCGCTCCCGTCGCCGTCTACTCACGCTGCCGGCGCGAGCCCCCGAAGTCGTACGAGCCGAATCCGCTGCCGGAATGGCGGTCGGCGCGCGGGTGCCGGCTGTTCGAGCTGCGTCTGCCGGGCGGGCGGGAGAAGCGGCTCTCGCTGCCGGGCTCGGGGTCGGCGTACCTGCCGAGCCGGTGGGGCCACCGGGTCGCGTTCGTCCGGCGTTCCGGCCGGGCGCTCGGCCGGCCGGTCCTACTCGACCTGCGGACGCGCGCGACGACCGTCCTGCGTGGCGGGCGCCGCGGGGCCGAGGACGATCCGGACTTCCGCGACCCCGGGGTGTTCGCGCTCGACCTGAAGGGCCGCCGGGTCGCGATGAACTGGGGCTACTACGGCGAGTTCTGCCCCCACCCGGAGAAGGGGCTGACCAAGAGCAGCGCGCTCTACACGGAGATCCGTGTGGCCACGCCGGACGGGAGCGCCCGCCGGCTCGCGCACGGCTGCCTCGACGTCCGCCCGAGCTTCGTCCTCCTCGCCGGATGGCGAGGAAGCGACGTCCTGTTCGCGCGCAGCACGTTCACCTACGGCCCCACCTATCGCACCACGCTGGCGCTCCGCGACGGGCGAGCGCGCCGGCCGCGCGTCGATCTCGGCCCGATCGCGACCGACCGGTCGAACGTGATGTCGCTCGCGACGGCGGGCAACCGGCTCGTCTCCTCGCGGCAGGATTACGACGGCGCGGACTTCCGCGACCGCGTCGTCGAATCCGTCTACGCCCGGCCGACGCGCACCGAGTAGACCGGCGGCAGGTGATCGGCGACGGTCGCCCAGGTCGCGCCCGCGTCGCCGGACCCGAACACGTCGCCCGACGTCGCGCCGAAGTACAGCTCCAGCGCCTCGCCCTCGCGGGCCTGCGCGAACGCCTGGCGCAGCACCGTCAGGTAGGCGTCCTGCTGCGGGAGCCCGTCGCCGCGCGGGGCCCAGGTCGCGCCGGCGTCGCGGGTCTCGTAGACGCGGACGTGGCCCTCCGGCGTGACGCGGTCCATGTCGGCCTTCAGGGGGATCACGTAGGCGCTGTCGGGGTCGGCCGGGTCGATGACGAGCGGGAAGCCGAAGTCCGAGGGCAGCCCCGCGCCGATGTCCGTCCAGCTCTCGCCGGCGTCGTCGGAGCGGTAGACGCCGCCGTGGAACTGGAGGAACAGCCGCTCGGGCCGCTGCGGCGCGCGGTGGACGTTGTGCACGCAGAGGTCGAACGTGTCCTGCGGCGCGTCCTCGGGCAGGTAGCGCGGGCGCAGCCCCTGGTTGCCGTGCCGCCAGGTCTCGCCGCCGTCGTCGGTCAGCCAGATCCCGACCGCCGACATGGCCAGCGCCAGCCGGTCGGGCTCGCCGGGCCACGGGACGATCGAGTGCAGGCAAAGGCCGCCGCCCCCCGCCTGCCAGCGCGGCCGCGTCGGGTGCTCCCACAGGCTGTGCACCAGCTCCCATCGCTCGCCGCCGTCACGGCTGACGAAGAGGACGCCCGGGTCGCCGCCGGCGTACAGCGTCCCGTCGGCCTCGCCGGGCACGATCGTCCAGATGCGGGCGAGCGCGGTGTCGCCGCCGTCGGGCAGCTCGACGCCGGCCGCCTGGCGCCAGTCGGCCGAGAGGTCGGCGCCCTCGTCCGCGACGTAGATCTTCGGGCCGTAGAACGGCGAGGTCAGCGACGCCAGCAGCCGCCCCGTCCGGGGATCGCGCATCGCGTACTCCACCGGCTCGCCGGCGAACGCGCGCGCCGTCACCGCGAAGCCCGCGCCGGGCTCCCCCTCCAGCACGAACAGGCCCTTCTTGGTGCCCACGAGCAGCTCGGTCACGCCATCACCCTCCTGAGATCGCGGGGAGGACGTCGACGCGGTCGTCCGGTGCGACCGCCGTCTCCTCGCTCCCGTACTCGCCGTTGACGAAGACGTTGATGTGGCGCCGGACCTGCCGGCGCTCGTCGAGGATCCAGCCGTCGAGGGCGGGCTGGAGGGTCTCCAGCTCGCACAGCAGCTCGCGGATCGTCGCGCCGCCGACCCGGTGCTCGCCCTGCCCGCCGGCGAGCTGCTTGAGCGGGCCGCGCAGCCTCACGAGTGCCACGGCGCCATCCTATGCCGCCTCCGGGACGGCCGCGGGGCAGCGCTGCTCGCTCCGGGCCGGCCGCAGCAGGGTGAGCGCCACGCCGATGGCGGCGACGACGAGCGCGGCGGCGACCAGGAAGGCCAGGCGGTAGCCGTCGGTCAGCGCCGCCGCCTGGGTGGCGCCCGCCGCGAGCCCGTCGCTGGTGCGTCCGGCGGCCAGCGTGGCGAGCACGGCGAGCCCGAGCGCGCCGCCGACCTGCATCGTCGTGTTGACCAGACCCGAGGCCAGGCCCGCGTCCTGCGGCGTCGCTCCGGACATCGCCAGCCCCATCAGCGCCGGGAACGCGACGCCCGCGCCGGTGCCGATCAGCAGCATCGTCGGGAAGACGTGGGTCAGGTAGTCGCCCTGCACCGGCACCTGCGTGAACAGCCCGAGGCCCGCGGCCAGCGGCACGAGCCCGGCCAGCAGCGTGCGCTGGGCGCCGAAGCGCGTGGCCAGCCGCTCGGCGTAGCGGACCGACAGCGTGCCCATCACGATGGTCACCGGCAGGAACGCGAGGCCGGTCTCCAGCGCGCCGTACCCGAGCACCCGCTGCAGGTAGAGGGCGCCGATGAACCCCTGGCCGAACAGCCCGGCCACCGTGAGGACCTGGACGAGGTTCGCGCCCGAGACGGTGCGCGAGCGGAAGATCCGCAGCGGCACGAGCGGGTTGGCGGCCATCGCCTCGCGGACCACGAAGCCGGTCAGCAGCGCGAGGCTGGTGGCGGCGTAGCCGAGCGTCGTCTGCGCGGTCCAGCCCTCCTCGGCCGCGGGGCCGACGATCGTGTAGACGGCGAGCATCACGCCGCCGGTGATCAGGGCGGCGCCGGGGACGTCGGCGCCGCGCGCGAGCCCGATCCCCGCGTCGCGCGGGAGGAGCTTCAGCGCGGCCGCGGCGGTCACGGCGCCGATCGGCAGGTTGACGAAGAAGATCCAGTGCCAGCTGATCGCCTCGGTGATGATCCCGCCGAGCAGCAGGCCGATCGCGCCGCCGGCCGACGCCACGAACGCGTAGACGCCGATCGCCCGCGCCTGCTCGCGCGGGTCGGGGAACATCGTCACGATCATGCCGAGGATGACCGCCGAGGTCGCCGCGCCGCCCGCGCCCTGGACGAAGCGCGCCGCGACCAGCACCGCCTGGCTCTGCGCCGCGCCGCAGGCCAGCGAGGCGAGCGTGAAGACGGCGAGCCCGGCGAGGAACACGCTGCGGCGCCCGAGCAGGTCGCCGAGCCGCCCGGCGAGCAGCAGCAGGCCGCCGAAGGCGATCAGGTAGGCGTTGACCACCCAGGCCAGGCCGGCCTGGCTGAAGCCGAGGTCGCGCTGGATCGAGGGGAGCGCGACGTTGACGACGGTGGCGTCGAGGACGATCATCAGCATGCCGGCGCAGAGCACGACGAGCGCCACCCAGCGGGAGTCGGTTGGCTTGGTCATGCAGGTAGGACGGGGGCTGGGGCGGGAACTCATCGGTCCCCGCTCGCGAGGCCGCGGTGTCCGTCGTGCGGCCGCGCCACAATCGGCCGGATGATCGACGCCGGCCCGGATGAGATCGCCGCCTTCCGGCTCGCCCGCCACGGGCTCGACGCGCGGCGGCCGCTGCCGCTCGCCGCGGTCCTGGCGTGCCCGGCGTCGGACTTCCAGCGGGGCTCCGTTCTTCTCGCCCTGGGCGCGCGGGCGGAGGGCGTGACGCGGGAGGGCTACGACCGCGCCGTGGACGACGGCTCGCTGGTGATCGCGCCCAGCCTGCGCGCCGCGATCCACGCGGTCGCGCCGGCGGACGTCGCCGTGTACGGGCGCGCGCTGGTGGCAGCCGACGACACCGAGCTGGGCGAGCAGCTCGGCGCGCCGGCGGCGCGCCAGCTGAAGGCGGCGGGGGTGACGCCGAGCGCGGCGCTGGAGGAGGTCGCGCGCGCGACGGCGCAAGCCGTGTCCGCCCGCGGAGCGCTGACCAAGGACGAGCTCCACGACGAGCTGCGTGGACGGGTCCAGGGCACGCTCCTGCCGTGGTGCGAGGGCTGCGCCAGCCACCACGTGGCGCCCATGCTCTGGCGTTACGGGTGCGTCGTCGCGGGCGCGCGTCTCGACGCGCAGCGGCGCTACGTCGCGGGCGAGGCGGCCGCCGGGACGGGCGCCGCCCAGCCGCACGAGGCGGCCCGCCGCTTCCTGCGCTTCTACGGGCCCGCCACGCAGAAGGACTTCGTCGCCTGGGCCGGCGTCGCGCGGGCGCACGGTCGGCGGCTGTGGGAGGCGGTGGCCGGGGAGCTGGTCGAGGTGCGCGTCGACGGGCGGCGCCTGTGGCTGCTCGAGGCCGACGCCGACGCGCTCGCCTCGCCGCCGGAGCCGCGCGGGGTCCGGCTGCTGCCCCCGCGCGATCCGTACCTGCAGCACCCGGACCGGGCGTCGGTCGTCCCCGACCCGGCGCTGCGCAAGCGCGTCCACCGGCCGGTCAGCAGCCCGGGGGCGGTGCTGCAGGACGGCCAGGTCGCCGGGCTGTGGCGCGTACGGGCCCGGGGCAAGCGGGCCGAGATCGCGATCGAGACGGTCGGCATCGCGCTCGACCGCGAGGCGCTGGCGGCCGAGGCGGACCGCGTGGCGGCGCTGCGCGGGGCGGCGTCGGCGTCCGTCGTCGTCAGCTGACGCTACGCCGCCGCGGCCTTCGCGAGCCGCTTGGCCGCGTCGCGCACCGCGAGCTTGAGGATCAGCGCCGTGACCGGGTCGGCCTTCTCGTAGACCGACGACCACCGGATCAGCGTCCCGCCGCCCGCCGCCGGCTCGAGCGTCACCGTGCCCTTGTAGCCCTTGACGTTCATCCCCTCGAGGACCTCGTAGCCCATCCGCTCGCCGGCCACCCAGTCCGTGACGCGCTCGCGCATCCGGAACGGCCGCTTGACGAGGTAGCGGACTGCGCCGGGCGCGTGCTCACCGCCGCCCTCGACGCCGGACTCCGTCCACGCGCCCCACTGCGACCACGTCGAGGCGTCGGCGAGCAGCGCCCACACGGCCGCCGGCGGGGCGGTGCTGGTCGCGCTGGCCTCGAGCGTCTTCACGGCCCGGATGATGCCACGCCGCGCGGCTGGCCTCAGGGCAGCGTGCCACCGGCGTACAGCGCCGCGGCGGCCTCGGCCAGCGCGGCCAGCGCCACGCGGTAGCCGAACGGCCCGATCGACACGCGCGCGACGCCCAGGCGCTCGAGCTCGGCC
>DASVQH010000213.1:0-4669 GCA_036389195.1 Solirubrobacteraceae bacterium | reverse complement strand
TGAGCGTCTCCGGGTCGTCGCACGGCTCGCTGTCGTGCGGCCAGCGCCACGGCGTCTCGCCGATGCCCGGGCGGACGTGGTGGCCGAGCAGCGTCCCGACCGTGGTGAGATAGCTCGACGGCCGGCCCGCCGCGCTGAAGGAGATGAGGGCGCCGGGGTCGACCGCCTGGATCAGCTCGACCAGATGCAGGGCGCCGCGCAGCATCAGCGGCGCGCTCGGCATCGGCAGCCCGTAGTACGGCGTGCTCGGGACGATGAGCCACATCGCCGGCGTGTCGATCAGCCCGCGCCCGATCAGCCCGCTCGCGGCGACGGCGATGTCGGTGCCGTCCCACACGCAGAGCTCCGGCCGCACGCCGTGCTCGCGCATCTCCTGGAGCGGGCGGGCCAGGTAGTCCGGGTCCCACGTCGGCAGGAGCGGGATCACGTCGAAGAGCTCCTCGCGGATGTGCGAGAGCCGCTCGTCCAGCGTGCTGCCGCGCAGTCCGCTGTCGATGACCACGCCGGGATGGCGGTGCCGGAGCTCGCCGACCACCTCGCGCCAGAGGCCGAGATCGCCGGTGTCGCGGTCCTGCTCGTCGCGGACGTGGAGGTGGACGGCCGACGCCCCGGCCCGCAGGCAGCGATCGCTGTGCTCGATCACCTGCGGCGCGCGATGGTGGTGGCCGACGTCGGCCTTGACCACGATCGAGCGCGGCGTCGGCCACGGCGGCTGCAGCGCCGCGACTTCATCCGCCGTGGCCTCGACGCCGTCCCAGATCAGCGCCGTGGTCGTCCGGTGCGGCTCTGCGCTCATCCCGCGCGCAGGTCCTTGCGCTTGACCTTGCCCGACTCCGTGCGCGGCAGCGCGTCGTGCACGTGCAGCCGCCGCGGCGCGGCGTGCCAGCCGACGCGCTCGCCGACCCAGGTGCGCAGCGCTTCGAGCAGCGCGGCCTGATCGGTGCCGGGGTCGGCGAGGACCACGTGCGCGGCGACGACCTGTCCCTTGCGCTCGTCGGGCTCGCCGACCGCGGCGGCGTCGAGCACCGCCGGGTGCTCGACGAGGGCGGACTCGACGTCGAACGGGCCGACGTTGTAGCCCGCGCTCACGATGACGTCGTCCATCCGCCCGACGTACCAGTAGCGCCCGTCGGCGTCCCGTTCCACGAGGTCCTCGGTGCACCACCAGCCGTCGGCGAGCTTCGCGTCCCACTCCGCCTGGCGCCCCCAGTACCCCATGCCGAGGAGGTTGCCGTTGTCGCGGATCGCGAGCCGGCCGCGCGCCTCGCCCTCCTGGCCGAGGAAGCCGCCGTCGAGGTCGAAGAGCGCGGCCTCGAAGCCGGGCAGCGGCGTGCCCATCGACCCGGGCCGCGGCTCGGGCGCGCGGGGACCGCGCTGGTTGGCGATGACCATGCCCAGCTCGGTCAGGCCGTACGCGTCGTGCACCCGGAAGCCGAGGTGCCGCTCGAACCAGCCGATGACGTCGGGGCCGAGCGGCTCGCCGGCCGACGTGGCGCCGGCGACCGGCACCGGCCCGCCGAGCCCGCCGGTGCCCGCCGCCGCGAGCTGGCGCAGGCCGGTCGGCGCGGTGGCCAGGTGCGTCCCGCCCGTCTCGCGCATCGCCGTCCACCAGGTCGCGGCGTCGAACCCCGGCTCGAGCATCACGCGGGAGATCCCGGCGCTCATCGGGGACAGCCCGGTCGTGTAGAGCCCGAACGACCAGCCCGTGTCGGCCGTCGAGAACAGCACGTCGCGCCGTGCGTCCAGCGCGAGGCACGCGTCGATGAACGGCCGCAGGTTGAAGAGCGCCCGGTGGGGGATCACGCAGCCCTTGGGGCGCCCCGTGGTGCCCGACGTGTACATGATCGTCGCCGGGTCGGAGCCGGCGGTGGCGGCGACGCCGGGCCGGGCCGGCGCTCGCTCGGCCAGCTTGGGCAGGCTCTCGCAGCCGGCCACTTCCGTCACGGTCACGAGGCGCACACCGTCCGGGAGCGCGCGGGCGACGTCGGCCGCGTTCGCCGGATCGGTGACGAGCACCGCCGTGCCGCTGTCCTCGAGCCGCACGGCGAGCGCCTCGGCCCCGAAGCCGGTGAAGAGGGGGACGAAGATCGCGCCGAGCCGCCACACCGCGAGCGGGAGCGCCAGCGAGTCCGGCGTGCGCGCGAGCACGCCGGCGACCCGGTCGCCCGGCTGGACGCCGGCCGACCGCAGGCCCGCGGCGAGCACCTCGGCGCGCCGGCCGAGGTCCGCGCCGGACCACGGCTCGATCCGGCCGGGGCCGCGCCACCAGACGAGGGCCCGCGGGTGGTCGATCCGCGCGGCGCCGGCGTTGAAGCGCCCGTCGCGGTCGACGCCGGCGTCGCGGGCCACCGCGTCCCAGTCCCACGCGACCTGCGTGGTGCTCATCCGGTCACCTCCGCGCCCGCGCCGTCGCTGCGCCGTCGCGCCCGCTGCAGGAGCCCGCGCTCGCGCAGCGCCGCCCACACCACCGCCACGATGAGGACGCCGCCGTAGACGAACTGCGCCCAGCTCGCCGACACGCCGGAGATCTGCAGGGCGTTCGAGATGACGCCGAGCAGCAGCACGCCGAAGAACGCGCCGAGCATGGTGCCCCGGCCGCCGCTCAGGGTCGCGCCGCCGAGGACGACGGCCGTGATCGCCTGCAGCTCGAGGCCCGCGCCGCCCGCCGGATCCCCGGAGCCGACCCGCGCGACGAGCATGAGCGCGGCGAGGCCGACGAGCGCGCCGTTGATCGTGTAGAGCGCGACCGTCGTGCGCCGCAGCGGCACGCCGGCGAGGAACGCGGCCTCGTCGTTGGAGCCCATCGCGTAGGCGCGGCGGCCGAGCACGGTGAACCGCAGCAGCAACGCCCCCAGCGCGGCCAGCCCGAGGTAGATGATCGCCGGCACGGGCAGCGGCCCGATCTCGTCGATCGAGAGCGACGAGAACGACAGCCCCGTCGAGATCGACGCGTTGTTCGAGATCACCAACGCGAGCGCGGAGAACACGCTCAGGCAGCCGAGCGTGAGGATGAACGGCTGCACCCGCGTCGTGACGACGACCGTCGCGATGCCCGCGCCGATCGCGGCGCCGAGCGCGACCATCAGCACCGCCGTGACCGGCTGGCTCGTGCCGCCCTCGAGCAGCTTGGCGCCGATCACCGCGACGAGCGAGACGGCGCTGCCGACCGACAGGTCGATCTTGCCCCCGATCAGCAGGAGCATCGCGCCGATGCAGAGGATCCCGAGGACGGCGATCTGCTGGAAGATGTTCTGCACGTTGTCGAGCGTGAGGAACGTGTCCGACCGCGTGGTCGCGTAGATCCCGACGCCCACGATCGCCACGAGCAGCGGCGCCAGCCGGCGCGCCTCGTCCCAGCGATCGACGGCCGGCGCCGGCGCCGGCGGCCGCGACTCGGCCGGGACGAGCGCCGAGGGTGCTTGGAACGCCTGCTTGCTCATGCTGCCTCCAGGGACAACAGCTGTTCGTCGTCGAGCTCGCCGGCGGCCAGCTCCCCGGCGACCCGGCCCCGCTTGAGCACGAGGACGCGGTCGGCCAGCGCCCGGATCTCGTCGAAGTCCGACGAGAAGACGACGACGGCCGCGCCGTCGCGCGCGAGGTCGAGGATCACGTCGTAGATCTCCGCCTTCGCGCCGACGTCGATGCCGGCGGTCGGCTCGTCGAAGACGAACACCGACGCGCCGGTGCCCAGCCAGCGGGCGAGCACCACCTTCTGCTGGTTTCCGCCGCTCAGCGTCCGGATCGCCACCGAGTCGCTCGCCGCCTTGACGCGCAGGCGCCGCAGGAGCTTGCGCGAGGCCGCCGCCGAGGCGCGCGGGCGGAACCAGGGGCTGCGGCTCGCCGCCAGCGGCCCGATCTCGGCGTTCTCGAGCACCGAACGCTCGAGGAAGAGCGCCTGCGCCTTGCGATCCTCGGGGAGGAAGACCGTGCCGGAGCGGACGGCGGCGCGCGGCGACGTCGGCGTGCGCCCGCCGACCTGCAGCGTGCCGCCGGTCGGGCGCTCGGCGCCGACCAGGCACCGCGCGAGCTCCTTGCGCCCGGAGTCGGCGAGCCCGGTCAGGCAGACGATCTCGCCGGCGCGGACGGTGAGGTCCACGCCGTCGAGCATCGGCGCGCACGCCAGCGCGCGTGCGTCGACGGCGAGCGCCCCGCCGCTGCCGGCGCCGCCCGGCTTGCGCCGCGCCGCCGTCGCGACCGCGTCGCGGTGCTCGCCGAGCATGAGCGAGACCAGGCGCGCAGTCGTGAGCGACGCGGCCGGCTCGGTCGCCACGAGACGGCCGTCGCGCAGGACCGTCACCGCGTCGGCCACGTCCAGCGTCTCCTTGAGGTGGTGGGAGATGTAGACGACCGCGACGCCGCGGTCGCGCAGCGCGCGGATGAGCTCGAACAGCCGCTGAGCGTCCGTGCGGGGGAGCACGGCGGTGGGCTCGTCGAGGACGAGCACCCGCGCGTCGGCCGACAGCGCCCGGGCGATCTCCACGCGCTTGACCTCGACGGGCCGCAGCCGGGCCATGGACAGGCGCGGGTCGAGCGAGAGCCCGACCTCGCGCAGCCGGCGACCGGCCTCCGCGTGCGCCCGCGACCAGTCGACGAGGCCGCGGCGCCGCGGCAGCTGCTCCATGAGCAGGTTCTCGGTCACCGAGAGCTCGCGCGCCACCTGGGTCTCCTG
>DASVQH010000212.1:0-1580 GCA_036389195.1 Solirubrobacteraceae bacterium | reverse complement strand
ATCTCCTGCCTCGCGCGCTCGGCCTCCGGGCCAGCTGGTCGCACCAGCCGTCGACCCGGATAGCTCTTGGCCGCCTGCGGCCCCATCTCGGGCCGTGCCCCAGCGCGTGGTGTAGGAGCGCCGGTCCTCAGCTCGGGTCCGAGCTCGCTCTGGCTGCCACAGGGGGCAGCTGAGGGGAGTGAGTATCGGCGAGCCGGGCGAGGCTTTCCAGGCTGAAGTAGCGGCGACTGACCGCCCACTCGTCCGACTGCTCGAGCATCAAGGCGCCGACGAGGCGGATGACGGCCTCATCGTTCGGGAAGATGCCGACCACGTCGGCGCGGCGCTTGACCTCCTTGTTGACGCGCTCGAGCGGATTCGTCGACGCGATCTGGGCCCAGTGTTCCTTGGGGTAGTCCATGTAGGTGAGGACGTCCTCGCGCGAGGCGTCCATCAGGGCGCCGAGCTTGTCGTGCTTGGCGCGGAGCGCGTCGGCCACCTTGTCCCATTGGGCGAAGGCCTCGGCCTTGGTGTCCTGCGCGAAGATGGTGCGGATCATGGCCGCGACCGCGGCGCGGTGCTTGGGTGCCGCGTGACCCAGGAGGTTGCGGGCCCAGTGCACGCGGCACCGCTGGAGACCGGCGCTGAAGACGCGTATGGCGGCCGCCCGCAGGCCCTTGTGATCGTCGGCGACGACGAGCTTGATGCCGCGCAGGCCGCGGTCGGCGAGCGAGCGAAGGAACCCGGTCCAGAAGACCTCGGCTTCCGAGGCGCCGGTAGCGACGCCCAAGACCTCGCGGCGGCCGTCGGTGTTGACGCCGACAGCGGCTATGACGGCGACGCTGACGATCCGACCGCCCTGCCGCGATTTCAGGTAGGTGGCGTCGATCCAGAGGTAGGGCCAATGGCCCTCGATCGGCCGGCTGAGGAAGGCCTGGACGCGCTCGTCGATGTCCTCGCACAGACGCGAGACCTGGCTCTTCGAGATGCCGGTGCCGCCCATCGCCTTGACCAGGTCATCGACCGACCGGGTCGAGATGCCGTGGACGTAGGCCTCCTGGATGACCGCTGTCAGGGCCTTCTCGGCGGTCCGGCGCGGCTCCAGGAAGGCCGGGAAGTACGAGCCCTTGCGCAGCTTCGGGATGGCCAGCTCGATCCGGCCGACGCGGGTCTCCCAGCCGCGCTCGCGGTAGCCGTTCCGGTGGTTGATCCGGTCCGGGGTACGCGCGCCACGGGCGGCGCCGGTCAGCTGATCGACCTCGGCCGTCATCAGCCGCTCGGTGGCGAACGCCAGGAGCTCGCGGACAAGATCCGCATCGGCGCCCTTCTCGACCAGCTCCAGCAGCGTCATTCTCTCGTCGGTCATCGTCGACGTCTCCGGTTCGGTTCCAGGCTTCGCAACCCGAACCTACCGAAGACCGGCGATGACCGCCTCGGGCCCCGGCCGCGCGCCGCGCTACGCCGAAGGCTCCGCGCGGCCTCCTACACCACGACCGGGGACGCGGCCCTCGCGGGCGCGGGGGGCCGCCGTCGACTCCTGAATGCCGTGACGGTCGGAGGACGCTCGCCCTCGACCGCGGGTCGGACTTCGTCGAAGTGGT
>DASVQH010000211.1:0-1736 GCA_036389195.1 Solirubrobacteraceae bacterium | reverse complement strand
ACCCGGTACCGCGTCGAGCCGCGGGGCGAGTACGTCTTCGGGTACGTCGGCGACGCGCCGATGGACGTCCGGCGCGAAGGGCGGCGCCGCCGGGTCGCTCCCGGCGAGCTCGTCGCGTGGGACCCCTCCGCGGCGCACCAGGGTCGTGCCGTCGACGGGCGGGCGTGGTCGTCCCGGCTCATGGTCATCGAGGTCGCCGACCTGGCGGCGCTCGCCCAGGACCCAGAAGCCGACCCGCTCGCCGACGTCACCTTCCCCTCCCCGGTCCTCGACGATCCGCCGCTCGCGGCGGCCTTCCTGCGGTTGCATCGCAGCCTCGACCCGTCGACGACGCAGCTCGAACGCGACGAACGGCCCGCTGAGTGGCTGCGCGCGGTCATCGACCGCGCGTCGGCCCGGCGCCGGCCCCGTTCCGCGACCGCGCCGCGGGACGATCGCGCGCTGCGGACGGCGCTCGCCCTGCTCGCGGACGAGCCGGAACGCAACATCGCGCTCGACGAGCTCGCCGCGGCCGCCGGGATCGGCAAGTTCCGGCTCATCCGGCTCTTCCGGGAGCGCACCGGCCTGCCGCCGCATGCGCTTCAGATCGCCCATCGCATCCGGCTCGCCCGGCGGCTCCTCGAGGCCGGCGAGCCGATCGCCGCCACCGCGCTGGCCACCGGCTTCACCGACCAGAGCCACCTGCACCGCCACTTCCACCGCGTCCTCGGCATGACACCGGCGCAGTACCAGCGGCGCCTGCGCACGAAATAGCCGCTCTTTGCGTACATATCGCTCACCGCTGGAGCGAATGACGTGCCGACTGCCCTACAAGGTCCCGCAAGCGTCGAGTCAATTAGCGGCGGGAGGCGTCAGCGGCAGTGGGAGTTGCAGGGCTGGTCGGGCGGGATGCGGATGACACGGAGGCGCGGATCGCCGCGCTGGTCGCCGAGCACGGGGCTGCGCTCATGCGAGTGGCGCGTCACTTCTCCCTGTGCGCCGACGACGCGCACGACGCCTACCAGCGTGCACTGGAGATCTACCTGCGGCGGGTTGCCTCGATCGACGCCCGGACCGAGGGCGCGTGGATGCGGGTCGTCGTCCGCCACGAGGCGATGGCGGTGCGGCGGGCGCGGTCCGCGGCCGGGGTCAGCGACGAGGAGGTCGACCTCGACGCGCGGCCCGACGACGAGTCGATCGCCGTGGAGGACCGGCTGTTCCGCGCCGAGCGGTCGGCGCGCTCGGCCGAGGCGCTGCGGCGCCTGAAGCCGGACGAGGCGACGGCGCTGCTGCTCAAGGCGGAAGGGCACACCTACGACGAGATCGCGGCGCGCCACGGATGGACCTACACGAAGGTCAACCGCGCGATCACGGAAGGGCGGCGGCGGTTCCTGAAGACCTACGCGGAGCTCGAGGCCGGCGAGGGGTGCGAGCCGTTCCGCCCGGCGCTCGCCGCCCTGGCCGCCGGCCACGCGACGGCCGAGGTGCTGATGGAGCTGCGCCCGCACCTGCGGCACTGCCCGGCCTGCCGCGCCACCGTGCGCGAGCTGCGCGGCGGGCGGCGGCGGGCCGCCGCGTGGCTGCCCTGGCCGTTCGCGGCGGTGCTCGCGCGCGGCGGTGACGCCCCGCTCGACCTCGCGACCAACGCGGTCGAGGCCGCCGGCGCCCCGCTCGCCCCGTCCCCGGTCACGGATCCGGGCCGCTGGGCGCAGGTGAAGCTCCACGTCCAGAACCTGCTGCACCGGGTGAGCGGGTCG
>DASVQH010000210.1:0-7516 GCA_036389195.1 Solirubrobacteraceae bacterium | reverse complement strand
CATCCCCGCGATCTGCACGAGGACGACCCGGCGAGGGCCGTCGTCGATGGCCAGGCGCTTGCGGTGGTTGTCCGTCGCGCGGCCCAGGAACGCCGGCGCGAAGCTCCCCGGAACGGTCTCCGCGCGCGCGATCCGGCCGGGCGCCGGGCTGCGGTTGACGTGGACGTCGTAGATGGCCAGGAAGGTGCTGATGCGAAGGGCGGCCCGGTCGCCGAGCCACGGCTCGGCGGCATCATCCTCGACCGCCACCACCACGCCGTCGGCGGGAGCGTAGACGGTGTCGGCGTCGCGCGGGGCATCTCGCTCCGGATCGCGGAAGAAGATCAGGCACGCCGCGCCGACCGCGAGCACCAGCCGGCCGCGGAGCACGCGCAGCGGCGCGAGCACCGCCTCCAGCGCCAGGGCGCCCAGGAGGTAGCGGCGGGCCTCCTGCAGCGTCCGCCGGCTCACGGGGCGGCCGCGGCGGCCGGGCGGCACGCGTACAGCACCGCGGGGGGCACGTTGAGCGGCGACACCTTGACGCGCACGGAGGCGAAGGCCTCGCGCAGCGGCCGCAGCATGAACGGCGAGTACTGCAGCACGAGCATCACGCCGTCGTCGGCGAGGACCCGCCGGGCCACGGCGAGGATCTCCCGCCGGACGGCGCCCGGGAGCGACGTGAACGGCAGCGCCGAGACGATCACGTCCGGCCGCCGGCCGTCCAGGTGGGCCTCGAGGTTGGCGGCGGAGTCGGCGATCACCCGCAGCCGCGGATCGGTCACCTCGGCGGCCAGGGCGCTCGCCAGCGCCGGGTCGAGCTCGAACGCGAGGAAGGTGGCGCCGGGCGCCAGCCGCTTGACGATCTCGCGCGTGTACGGGCCCGTGCCCGCCCCGAGCTCCACGACGCAGTCGGCCTGGTCGAGCGGCGCCATGTCGAGCGTGGCGCGCACGGTGGTGCGCGAGGTCGGCAGGACGGCGCCGACCCGCCCCGGGCCGGCGAGGAACGAGCGCAGGAAGCGCGCGCGCTCGCCGAGCCGGTCGCGCACTGCTTGGGCGGTCGGCCGATCTGGACCCACGGGCCTCTCCGTGCCCATTTCCGCGGGCCTCCACGCCTGGAGTCGCGTTCGGCCCGCTCACTAGGGTTCTACCGATGCCCGGTCTCCTCCTCGGTGCCGCCGCCGCCGTGCTGGCGTCGATGCTCTTCAGCCTCGGCCTGGTCCTGCAGTCGGTGGAGGCGAGGACCATCCCGGCCGGGCGGGCCGCCCGCGCGTCGTCGTTCCTGCTGCTGCTGCGCAATCGCCGCTGGGTGCTCGGGGGGCTGGCGATGGTCGTCGGCTTCGGGTTCCACATCTCGGCGCTGCTGGTCGCCCCGCTCACCGTGGTGCAGCCCGCGCTGGCCGCGGGCCTGGTGGTGCTGCTGGTCGCCGGCGCGCGGCGCGAGCAGGCGCCGATCACCACGCGCGACATGGTCGCGGTGGCGGCGATCGGCGCCGGGGTGCTCGGCCTCACGCTCACCTCCTCGGACCGCGAGGCGGTCGAGGCCAGCGGCGCGCTGATCGGCCTCGTGCTGGTGCCGCTCGCCGCCATGGCCGTGCTGCCGCGGCTGCTGGCCGTCGTCGAGTCGCGGGAGATCAGCCTCCCGGCCACGCTCGGTGCCGGCGCCGCCTACGCGCTGACCGGCCTGACCACGAAGCTGGCCTCCGACCGGCTCGAAGCCGGCGACGCCGCCGGCGCCGCCCTGTGGCTCGCGATCACCGCGGCGGCCGCCGCCCTGGCGCTCGTCGACCAGACGATCGCGCTGCAGGGCCGCGGCGCGACCGAGGTCGGCGTCGTCATCTACGTGGCGCCGGTCCTCGTCCCGGTGCTGGTGGCGATCGGGCTGCTGGGCGAGGGCCCCGCCTCGGCGGCGGGCGCGGCCGGGCTGGCCGTCTCGGTCCTCGCGGTGTGCGCCGGGGCCGGGACGCTCGCCACTTCGCGGCAGGTGAGCGGGGCGAGCGCGCCCGCGCCCGCCTAGCGCAGCGCCTCCTGGAGCGCCACGGCGGCGGAGACGCGCAGCGCGCCCTCGGCGGCCGCCGGGTCGCCGCGCCGCAGCCCGTCCCGGGTCGCCGCCGCCCACCGCTCGCCGAGCGCGTCCGTGACCAGCGGCGCGCGCAGCACCGCGTCGGCCAGCCACTCGGCGTACGGATCCCCGGGAGCGGGCGCGGCCCACCCGCCCGCGTGCGCGGCGGGGCGCGGCCGGCGGGCGCGCAGGGCGGCGGCGGCGCGGCGCAGCGGGGGCGGGACGGCGCGCCGCTGGAGCGTCGGCGGGGGCGCGACCGGGTGCCCGGGGAGCCGGCGGGCGATCAGCCGGCGGTGGAAGCCGTCGGCCACGCGCTCGGCCAGCGGCGCGGAGACCAGCGCGGCGGTGACCTCCGGATGCAGGAACGCGGGGACCGCCGGGGCGGCATGCCGGCCCAGGGTCCCCCGGCCCCAGCGCGCCAGCCGCTGCTCGACGAACAGCACGTCGAGCAGCCGCCAGCCCGTCAGGCCGGACCCGGCCGCCGCTTCGAGCCACGCTCGCACCCGCGCCGACAGCGCGGCGCGCGCCTCCGGGTCGGCGGCGGCGATCTCGCGGTCGGGGCGGAACTGGCCGGCGAGCTGGGCGATCGACGGGCGGCGGTGGTTGCCCGCCTGCAGGCGGTACAGCCACGCGCGGCCGGCCTCCCCGCCGCCGCCGGTGACGAACGCCGCCATCGGCGCGGGCCAGGTGGGGCGGGCCAGCCCGGCGGTGACGCCCATCCCCTCCGTCCACAGCACGTCGGTGCGCAGCTGCGCGAGCCGCTCGGCGGCCGGCGTGAACGCCACCGGGCAGGCGTCGTGGGCGATGCCGAGGCGCGCCGCGGCGGCCCGCGCGCCGGCCAGGTCGCGCGGGTCGTGATCCCAGGTGAAGGCGCCGGCCGGGATCCCCAGGTCGGTCAGCGCGATGGCCACCACCATGCTGTCGAGCCCGGCGGTGAGCCCGAGCCGGGGTGCCCCCACCCCGTGCAGGCGTGCCCGGAGGGTGCGCCGCAGCGCCGACTCGGCGGCGGCGTGGGCCTCGGGCTCGGGCACCGGCGCCCAGCGCTCGGCGGCGGGCCAGTAGGAGGCGACGTCCGGGCGGACGGCCGGCCGGAGGTCGATCCGCGCCGCCGGCGCGACCGCGGCGACGCCCCGCAGGAGCGTCGCGTCGCCGCCGACGTAGCCGAGCGCCGCCAGGTCGACCACGGCGCGCGGCTCGAACGCCGGCGCGGCGCGCGCCAGCCGGTCGCAGGCGACCGCGTGCGTCGCGAAGGCGTCGCCCGCCCGGTACAGCGCGACCGGGCCGCCCGGCCCCGTCACGAGCCGGGTCGCTCCCCCGCGGCAGGCGAGGAGCAGCCCGAAGCCCGGCAGCGCCCGCAGCGCGGCGTCGCTCGCGGCCAGGACCGCCTCCGCCTCCCGCAGGCCCGGCGGCGGCGCCTCCCCCCACCACACCACCCCGGCGGCCTCCCACGACGCCCGCAGCGCGGCGTCGGCGGCGTCCGATAACGCCACCCAGCCGGCGCAGCCGCCGGCGTGCTCGTGCAGCAGCGCTCGCCCCGGCGCGGCGCCGAGCGGCGCGTAGAGCGCCACCAGCGCGTCGAGCACGCGCGCCCACGGCCGGCCGTCCGCGGCCCGCTCGCCGGCGGCGGCGAACAGGCAGGCTTCCACGGCTCAGCCGCCGGCCGGCACGCCGAGCAGGCGTTCGGCGTTGCCGGCCAGGAACAGCGCGCGGGTCTCGTCGTCGAGCCCGAGCGCATCGAGGTCGGCCAGCGCCTGCTCCGGGAGGACCATCGGGTAGTTCGTCCCGAACAGGACCTTGCGCCGGCCGCCGCGCGACTGCAGGTAGCGGAGGAGCTCCGGCGGGTAGCGGCGCGCGGTGTACGCGGAGGTGTCGATGACCACGTTCTCGTGCTTGCGCGCCACCGCGACCATCTCCTCGGTCCACGGGTAGCCGATGTGGCCACAGACGATCAGCAGCTCCGGGAAGTCGATCGCCACCTGGTCGATGTAGGGGATCGGCCGGCCGGTCTCCGACGGGCGCAGCGGGCCGGTGTGACCGACCTGCGTGAAGAACGGGACGCCGAGCTCCACGCACGCCGCGTAGAGCGGGTAGTAGCGCCGGTCGGTCGGCGGCGCGTCCCACAGCCACGGGATGACCCGCAGGCCGCGGAACCCCAGCTCGGCCACGCAGCGGCGCAGCTCGCGGACCGCCGCCATCGGGCGGTCGAGGTCCACCGCGGCGAGGCCGGCGAAGCGGTCGGGGTGCTCGGCCACCCAGCCCGCCACCTCGTCGTTGCCGATCAGCTCGCCGGCCGGCCCGTGCCAGGCGCTCAGCAGGCCGAACCCGACGCCGGCCGCGTCCATCGCCGCGACCGTCGCGGCGATCGGCAGCGGCTCGGTCGGGACTTCCAGGGCGCCCGTCCAGCGCCGCAGCGACGCGAACATGTCGTGGCGCAGGAACCGCGGCGTCGGATGCTGCATCCAGACGTCGACGATCACGGCGCGCGGCCCTACCGCGTGAGCTCGGCGCGGATCGCGCCGTAGGCCGGCTTGGGCGACCAGTCGCGCCAGAGGATGCCCATCTGGTTCTCGAACGAGTCCAGGCTCGTGCCCTTGTTGCGGAGGTTGTAGGTCATCACCGCGCGCACGAACGGCCACTTCTGGCGGGCGATCCGGTAGGTGTCGCCGAGGTACTCGGCCTGCTTCTCCGGCGTCACGCACCACGGGTGGGTGCCGGCCGAGCAGGTCGGGAAGCCGACCTCGGTGATCCACAGCTGCTTGGCCTTGTCGCCGTGCGCGACCATGATCTCGCGCAGCCACTCCGTCCCGCGCTGGTAGTCGTACTTGCGGCCCACCGTGGTCGACGTGTCGTCGGGGTCGCGGCCCGTGAACGGGTGGTAGGAGAGGCCGTCGAAGCTGCCCTTGACGCCGAGCCGGTCGTAGAGGTCGGTCAGGAAGGCGCCGTCGGAGTAGACGAGGTCGCCGCCCAGCACGAGCAGCGCCCGGCGGGCGGCCTTGATCCGCGGGTACGCCGCCTTCAGCATCCCCGCGTAGGCGGCGGCCTGGTCGGGCGCCTTCAGGAAGGCCGGATGGTTCGGCTCGTTCCAGATCTCCAGCGCGTGCAGCTTGCTTCCCCACCGGCGGGTCACCCACTCGGCGATGTCGGCGTAGTCCTGCGGGTCGCTCGGCGCGTAGGCGGTGACGTTGCGGTTCCACCAGTCGCCCGCGCAGTCCTGCTTGACGTCCGGGGGCGCGGAGGACGCCCAGCAGGGCGTCGACCACAGCGTCGCGATGACCCGGAGCCCGCGGGCGGCGGCGTGATCGAAGAACGTGTCGGCCTTGTCGACGTAGTACTGGGCGTACTGGCCCTTGCCGTCGTGCTCGAGCGTCGACCAGCCGAGGTCCATGCGGACGGTGTCCATCCCCGCCGCCTTGGCCATGTCGAGGTCGCGGTCGAAGTCGGCCGTCGTGGTGTCGTTCCACAGCGGGTGCACCTGCGCGCCGCCGAGGTACGGGCGCTCCTCCACGACGAGCTGCGGGCGGTAGGCGGCGGTGCCGTCCTCCCGCGACGACAGCCAGCGGGCGACCGTCCCCGTCGTCGTGACGGCCATCGCCACGGCGCCGTTGCCCTTGACCAGCGCGGTGGCGTCGAGCTCGACGGTCGCGCCGTCGGCGTAGGCGCCGGTCCTCGCGACCACCTCGCCGGGCGCGGGCGCCGTGGAGTAGGTGATCCCCGCTTCCGTCCACCAGAGGCCGGCCGGGCGCAGCTCGATCCCCTTCTCGCCCGACGCGTTGCGCGCGTGCAGCCGCAGCGTCGCCTTGCGCACCGAGCGGGTGAGCCCGCTGACGTTGAAGCGCAGGTAGGCCCGGGAGACCGGGTCGCCGTCGGCGCGCAGCAGCGGGTCGGTCCCGTAGTGCGTCTCGGGGGCGTCGGCGCGCGCGGTGGCGTCGGCGGTCGCCGCGAACCTGAAGGTGGTGGCGGCGGCGGGGCCGGCGGCCGCGGCGAGGAGCAAGGCCAGCGCGGCGCCGAGCACCGCGGGAAGACGCTGAGGGGTCACGAGCCGCAGGGTAGCCCCCCGATCGGGTACACCTGAAGCCGACCATGCATCGTCCAGCCTGGGTCGACGACGACCTCTACCCCTTCGCCGACCGCTGGGCCGCTCTGCCCGGCGGCGCGGTCGTCCACCACGTCGACGAGGGCGAGGGCACGCCGATCCTCATGGTCCACGGCAACCCGACGTGGTCGTTCCTGTACCGGGACGTCATCGCCGGGCTGCGGGCGGACGGCTTCCGCTGCGTGGCCGTCGACCTCCCCGGCTTCGGCCTCTCCCCCGCTCCGCCGGGCTACGGCTTCCGGGCGGCCGAGCACGCCGCGGTCCTCGCGGAGCTGATCGCGCAGCTCGAGCTGGACGGCTACCTGCTGATGGGCCAGGACTGGGGCGGGCCGATCGGCCTTGCGGCGGCAGGCCGCGCGCCCGGCCGCCTCGCCGGCCTCGTCCTCGGGAACACGTGGGGCTGGTCGATGGCCGGGCGCCCGGCCGCCTACGTGTGGGCGCACCTCCTCGGCGGCGTGCCCGGCCGGCTCGCCGTCGAGCGCCTCGACGGCGTCGTCGGCTTCGTCCTGCGCCGCGGCGCGCGGCGGCGCCCGCCGGCGGGGGCCGTCCTCGCCCACTACGAGCTGCCGTTCCCCACGGCCGCCTCGCGCCGGCCGGTGTGGACGCTCGCGCGCGAGGTCACCGGGGCGAGCGACTTCCTCGACCGCGACGTGGCGCCGATCCTCGCCGCGCTGGGCGACCGCCCGGCGCTGCTGCCGTGGGGCGACGCCGACCCGGTCTTCGGCGACGCGGACCGCGACCGGCTCGCCGCGGCGCTGCCGCGGGCGCGGGTCCACGACCTGCCGGGCGCCGGCCACTTCATCCAGGAGGACGCCGGCGAGGAGGTCGCCGCGGCGATCCGCGCCTGGTGGGCGGCCGAGCGTCCGTGACGGCGACGCTCGACGAGCTCGACCGGAACCCGTACCCGCTCCTCGCGGCGCTGCGCGAGCGCGAGCCGGTGGCCTGGCTGCCGGCGCTCGACGGCTGGCTGGTCACGCGGCGCGACCTCGCGCTGGCGGCGATGCGCGACGCCGAGGCGTTCACGGTCGACGACCCGCGCTTCACCACCGGCCAGGTCGTCGGGCCGAGCATGCTCTCGCTCGACGGCCCCGAGCACGCCCGTCACCGGGCGCCGTTCGTGGCCCCGTTCCGGCTGGCGGAGACCCGCGGCGCGCTCGGCGCGGCGGTCGCGGCGGAGACGGCGGCGCTGCTCGGGCCGCTCGCGCCGCGCGGGCGCGCGGAGCTGCGCACGCAGCTGGCCGCGCCGCTGGCCGCCGCCGTGGTGACGCGGGCGCTCGGGCTCGACCACGCCGACGCCGGGACGGTGCTGGGCTGGTACGCGGAGATCGTCGGCGCGGTGACCGACCTGAGCGCCGGCCGGCCCGCGCGGGGCGGCGCCGCCGCGG
>DASVQH010000209.1:0-5822 GCA_036389195.1 Solirubrobacteraceae bacterium | reverse complement strand
CGAGCGCATCGGCGCCGATGCGCTCGCGCCCGCCGCCCGCCAGCAGGTCCGTCACCGCGAGCACGCACGCGGCCGCCGCCCCGTGGCGGCCGGCCACCGCCAGGACGGCGGCGGCCTCCATCTCGACCGCGATCGCGCCCGCCGCCGTCCACCGCGCCGGCCGGGCGGGATCCGGGTCGTAGAAGAGGTCGCCGGTCACCACGGTCCCGGTGCGCGCGCCCGCGCCCGCCGCGCCGGTGAGGGCCGCCAGCAGCGCGGGGTCGGGCGCCTGGCGCTCGGGCGCTCCGAGCGCGCGCGAGGTCCCGTCGTCGCCGAGCACCGCGTCGGCGACGAGGAGGTCGCCCAGGGCCGGCCCGTCGACCAGCGCGCCGCAGGTCCCGACGCGGACGATCCGGCGCGCCCCGAGGGCGATCAGCTCCTCGACCACGATCGCCGCGCTCGGGCCGCCCATGCCGGTGCTCTGGACGGTCAGCGGCAGGCCGTCGGCCGCGGTGCCCGTGTAGCCCCACAGCCCGCGGTGGTGGTTGAGCATCGGCGGCGGCTTCTCGAGCAGCCACTGCGCGAGCCGCAGCGCCCGGCCCGGATCGCCCGGCGCGAGGACGCGCTCGGCCACCTCGGCGTGCGGCTGCAGGTGGAAGGTGCTCGCCACGAGGAGGGCATGGAACTACACTTCGGCCGCCCATGGCCAAGAAGGACAAGAAGAAGTCCGACAAGAAGGACAAGGGCGGGGCCGCGGACGCGGTCCGCGCCGCGGTCGAGCAGGCGTTCGCCGCCACCGCCGGCGGCGCCGCGTCCACGCGCGGCCGCGCGCAGGAGCTCGTCGACGACATCACCGCGATGGCCGCCCGCGTGCGCGAGTCGCTCGAGGAGCTCAACGTCATCGAGGACCTGCGCGGGCTGCGCACCGAGGTCGACGCGCTGGCCAAGCGCGTCGCGGCGCTCGAGGCGAGCGCCGCCGAGGCGAAGAAGCCCGCGCCGCGCCGCGCCGCGGCCCGGTCCTCGGTCGGGACAAAGGCGGCGGGCACGAAGGCGGCCGGCACCCGCGCCCCCGCGCGCCGCTCCACGCGGCCCAAGCCCAAGCCGGAGGAGCCCGCGGACTCCGCCGCTCCGGGCCGCTCCTAGCCATGGCCACCGCGTTCCGCTCCGCCGACGAGTTCGTCGAGGTGATGGACCAGATCTGGGCGATGATGAGCGACGACCCCGAGATGGGCCCCAAGCTGCGCGACGCCGACGTCCCCCAGCGCTTCGAGTTCTCCGACTTCGACCTCGTCTGCAACATCCGCGCCGCGCACGCGGGCGAGGAGGGCTGCCTCTACTGGGAGTGGACCGACGACGTCGACTGGGACCCCAAGGTCAAGATGACCATGTCCTCGGAGACCGCCAACAAGTACTTCCAGGGCAAGGAGAACGTCGCGATGGCGATCGCGCGCCGCCGGATCAAGACCGGCGGCGACGTGAAGGCCGCGCTGAACCTGATGCCGATCACCAAGCCGGTGTTCGCGCGGTACCGGGACCTCGTCGAGCGCGAGTACCCGCATCTCAAGGCTTGACAGGGCCGACCCCCGGGAGTAGACCTCAGGGCACGATCGAGTCCGGGAAGTGAGGGCCCCACGCGGTCCCTCGCAAGGCGGCCCGCGGGCACGCCGCCGGCTCAGGTAGCGGGCCGCATTGCCCGCAAGGGGTCGGCGGGATCTGCGCAGGCATTTCCCGCCGTCGCCCGGTCCCGCCCGCGCGGGAGCGCTCCCGCCGTGTACTAGCGTCCCGCGTCGCGATGCCGCCCGTCCACGCCGCAGAGGTCGCCCGGCAGCTCGACGTCACGCCGTCGACGCTGCGCCGCTGGGTGCGCGACGGCGTCGTGCCGCTGCGCGACGGCAGCTGGACCCCGTCGGCCGTCGCCCACGCGCGCATCGTCGCACGCCTGCGCCGGCGCGGGCACTCGCTCGAGGAGATCCGCGAGGCGTCGCGCAGCGGCCGGCTGGCCTACGGCTACATGGAGGAGCTCTTCCCCGCGCCGGAGGCGGCGCTGACGATCGAGGAGGCGGCCGAGCGCTCGGGCCTGGAGCCCGCCCTGATCGAGCGGATCTGGATGTCGCTGGGCTTCCCCGTCAACGCCCTGGAGCACCTCACCGAGGACGACCTCCAGCTCCTGCGCTACGTCGCCGCGGTGCTCGCGGCCGGCTTCCCGCTGGTGGCGTTCCTGCAGCTCATCCGCGTCTACGGCCAGGCGCTGGCGGCGATCGCCGACGCGGAGGTCAAGCTCTTCCACCTCTACGTCCACGAGCCGCTGATCCGCGACGGCGTCCCGGGGCTGCAGATGGCCGAGGAGATGGAGGACCTGGCTCGCGAGCTGCTGCCGCTCGCGTCGCCGATCATGGACCACCTCCACCAGGCGTTCCTGCAGCACTTCGTGGAGCAGGACGTGGTCGGCCATCTGGAGACCGACAGCGGCGATCTCGACCTTGGGCGCCTGCGGGTCGCCATCGCCTTCGTCGACCTCGCCGGCTACACGCGGCTGACCGAGGAGGCGGGGGAGGAGGAGGCCGTCGACCTGGTCGAGCGCTTCCAGGAGGCGGTCGAGATCACGCTGCCCGACGACGCCCGGGTCATCAAGACGATCGGCGACGAGGTGATGGTGGTCGGCTCGGACCCGTCGGCGCTGTGCGACTGGGCGGTCGGCTTCCAGCAGCTGCAGGCCGAGCGGCCGCTGCCCCGCATCGGGCTGCACCACGGCTCGGTGCTCTACCGCGACGGCGACTACTACGGGCGCGAGGTCAACCTCGCGGCGCGCGTCGGCGCCCGCGCCGCCGGCGGCGAGGTGCTGGTGACGCGGCCGGTGGTCGAGGCGGCGGGCCGGCACCTGCGCTTCGAGCGGGTCGGCGAGGTCAAGCTGAAGGGGTTCTCGGGGCCGACCGAGCTGTTCCTGGCGGGGCTCGACGAGGAATGAGACCCGTCGAGGCCCGCGTCCGCGCCACGGGGCTGCTGCCGCCCGACGAGCCGGTGCTGGTGCTGCTCTCGGGCGGGCGCGACTCCGTCTGCCTGCTCGACCTCGCGGTGCGGCTGGCGGGGCGCGGCGCGGTGCGGGCGCTGCACGTCAACTACGGGCTGCGGGCGACCGCCGAGCGCGACGAGGCGCTGTGCGGCGAGCTGTGCGAGCGCCTCGGCGTTCCCCTGGAGGTCCGGCGCGCCGGCCCGCCGTCGGGCAACGTGCAGGCGTGGGCGCGCGAGGTCCGCTACGCCGCCGCCGCGGCCTCCGGGATCCCGGTCGCGACCGGCCACACGGCGACCGACCAGGTCGAGACCGTGCTCTACCGGCTGGCGGCGTCGCCCGGGCGCCGCGCGCTGCTGGGGATGCGGGCGCGCGAGGGGCGGGTGGTGCGCCCGCTGCTCGGGGTCTCGCGCGAGGAGACCGCGGCCCACGTCCGCGCGCGCGGCCTGCCGTGGTGCGAGGACCCGACGAACGCGGACCCGACCTTCGCTCGCAACCGGATCCGTCACGGGCTGCTCGAGGGCCTGCGCGCGGTCCACCCGGCCGCGGAGGCCAACGTGCTGGCCACCCTGGCCCTCCTGCGCGACGAGGCCGAGGTGCTCGACGCCGCGGTCGACGCGGCGCTGACCCGGGCGGACGGCGACGTCGCCGCCCTGGCCGCCCTGCCCCCGGCGCTGCGGCGCCTCGCGATCCAGCGCCTCGCCGGCCCCCAGGCTCCCCCGATCGGCCGCCGGGCCGACGAGATCCTCGCCCTCGCGCCCGCCGGCGGCAGCGCCGCGCTCGACCTCGGCGGCGGCCTGCGTGCGCACGTCGAGTACGGGCGGCTGCGGTTCGCGCAGGTCGCCCCCGCGCTCGCGCCGGCCCCCGCGCGCCTGCCCGTCCCGGGCCGCGTGGCGTTCGCCGGCGGCGAGCTGACCGCCGCCCGCGATCCGTCGCTACCGGTCGCCGACGGCACCCTCGACGCCGGCGCGCTGTCCCCCGCCCTCGACGTCCGCGCGTGGCGCGCGGGCGACCGGATGCGCCCGCTCGGCATGAGCGGGCGCTCGCGCTCGCTGGCCGACCTGTTCGCCGACCGCCGCGTCCCGCGCGCCCGCCGCGCCGGCGTCCCCGTCGTCCTGTCCGGCGACGAGATCGTGTGGGTCCCCGGGGTCGCGACCGCCGAGCGCTGCCGGGTCACGCCCGCGACGCGCGACCGCGTAGGGTTGCGCTTCTGCCGGCACGACACCCCGACATAGCCGAGATCCTCGTCCAGGCGGACGACCTCCAGCACCGCGTCCGCGAGCTCGGCGCCGAGATCTCGCGCGACTACGCGGACTCCGACCCGCTGCTGCTGGTCTGCGTCCTGAAGGGCGCGGTGTTCTTCCTCTCCGACCTGATGCGCGCGATCGACGTCCCCTGCGAGGTCGACTTCATGGCGGTCGCGTCCTACGGCTCGTCGACGGACTCCTCCGGGGTCGTCCGCATCCTCAAGGACCTCGACGCCCCGATCGAGGGCCGCGACGTGCTGATCGTGGAGGACATCGTGGACTCCGGTCTCACGCTCAACTACCTCCTGCGCAACCTGAAGGCCCGCGGCCCGAAGTCGCTGGAGGTCTGCGCGCTGCTGACCAAGCCGGACCGCCGCCAGGTCGACCTGCCGGCCCGCTACGTCGGCTTCGAGATCCCCAACCGGTTCGCGATCGGCTACGGGCTCGACCACGCGGAGCGCTTCCGCAACTTGCCCTATGTAGCTGCGTTGGACGAACAACGCGTCAACTAGCGCGTTGAGCTGGCGTTTAAGCCCGGTGTAGGGCGAAATCCCCGTGGTAGCCTAGGTCGACTCATGAGCCGCTTCTTCAAGAGCGCCGCCTTCCCGATCCTGATCGTGATCGTGCTGGCGTTCTTCGCCTCCAAGCTGATCGACAGCTCGAACCAGGCCGACAAGGCCTCCTTCGGCGCGTTCCTGCAGCAGGTCGAGAACGGCGAGGTCCGCGACGTCTCGCTGCGCACGAAGGACTACACCGTCGAGGTCACGCTCGACCGCGCGCAGAAGAACAAGTACCAGGTGGGCTACCCCTCCGACTACGGCGCGATCCTGGTCCAGAAGCTGCAGCGGGCCAAGGCCGACGACAAGATCCAGGACTTCGACGTGCGCCCCGCGCGCTCGAGCGTGATCCTCTCGCTGCTCACCTACGTCCTGCCGTTCCTCATCTTCATCGGCTTCTGGATCTTCCTGATGAACCAGGTCCAGGGCGGCGGCTCGAAGGTCATGTCGTTCGGCAAGTCGCGCGCCAAGCGGCTGAGCGTCGACTCGCCCAAGATCACCTTCCGCGACGTCGCGGGCGTCGACGAGGCCGTCGAGGAGCTCCACGAGATCAAGGAGTTCCTCGAGAACCCCAAGAAGTTCCAGGCCCTCGGCGCGCGGATCCCCAAGGGCGTCCTGCTCTACGGGCCTCCCGGCACCGGCAAGACGCTGCTGGCGCGCGCCGTCGCGGGCGAGGCCGGCGTGCCGTTCTTCTCCATCTCCGGCTCGGACTTCGTCGAGATGTTCGTCGGCGTGGGCGCCTCGCGCGTGCGTGACCTCTTCGAGCAGGCCAAGCAGAACTCGCCCTGCATCATCTTCATGGACGAGATCGACGCCGTCGGCCGCCACCGCGGCGCCGGCATGGGCGGCGGCCACGACGAGCGCGAGCAGACGCTCAACCAGCTCCTCGTGGAGATGGACGGCTTCGAGGCCAAGGACAACATCATCATGATCGCGGCCACCAACCGGCCCGACATCCTCGATCCCGCCCTGCTGCGCCCCGGTCGCTTCGACCGCCAGATCACCGTCGACCGCCCCGACCGCAAGGGCCGT
>DASVQH010000208.1:0-24911 GCA_036389195.1 Solirubrobacteraceae bacterium | reverse complement strand
TGGCCGAAGCGGGCGGGTCGTGCTGCGGCGGCGGCGCTACCCTGTAGTTGTCTGAGCAAGCAAGCGTCCGCGGGAGGATGCCGTCGTGCACGTCGAGATCTGGTCTGACATCGCCTGCCCCTGGTGCTACGTCGGCAAGCGCCGCTTCGAGGCCGCGCTCGCCCGCTACGAGCATCGCGACGAGGTCACCGTCACGTGGCGCAGCTTCGAGCTCGACCCCGCCGCGCCGGCCGAGCGCGAGCACGACACCGCGACCCACCTGGCCGAGAAGTACGGCACGTCGGCGGAGCGCGCCGAGGAGATGCTCGCCCAGATGACCGAGACGGCGGCGGGCGAGGGGCTCGACTTCCGCTTCGACCGCAACCGCGGCGGCAACACGTTCGACGCCCATCGCCTCGTCCACCTCGCCGCCGCCCACGGCCGGCAGGACGCCATGAAGGAGCGGCTCCTGCGCGCGTACTTCAGCGAGGGCGAGCTGGTCGCCGACCACGCGACGCTCGCGCGGCTCGCCGCCGAGGCCGGCCTGCCGGAGGACGAGGTGCGCGAGACGCTCGGCAGCGACCGCTACGCGCAGGACGTCCGCGACGACGAGCGCACCGCGGGCGGACTGGGGATCAGCGGCGTGCCGTTCTTCGTCGTCGACCGCAAGCTCGGGGCGTCGGGCGCGCAGTCGCCCGAGGTGCTGCTGGACCTGCTGCGCCGGGGGCGCCCGGAGGAGCCGGCGGTGCCGGTCCTCGCGACGGGCGAGACCTGCGGGCCCGACGGCTGCTGAGCGGCGCCCGCCCGGGGCGCCGCCGCCCGCGCCCGGCCGCCTACCCCTGCAGGCGGCCGGAGAGCTCGCCGCGCAGGGTGGCGATCTGGGTCACCGCCGCCCCGACGTAGGCCTTCTGCGCGAAGGCGATCTCGCCCTCGAGGTCGGCCAGGTACGGCTGGTTGGAGCCGAGCCCTTCGAGGCCGGCCAGGGCGCGCTCCGCGGCGAGCTCGTCGAGCCGCTGGCGGAGTGTCTGGACGTTGCTGGTGGTGTGGGTCATCCTCATCTCGAACCTCGTCTTCTCGATGGACCCTTTATACCCCCCCAGGGTAAAGCGCAGCTGAGCGGGTTCGGCGTCTTACCCGGGTACGGGGCGGCCCGCCAGAGGGATGCACCGCACCCTCCACGGCGGCCAACCGGCTGGCCGAACGTTCGATATCGCCGCACGATCGGCCCCCGGTAGTGTCAGGCGATGAACCGGCTTCCCCGCCGGGCGGCCGCGCGCGCCGCCCTCCTGCTCTCGCTCCTCCTCCCCGCGCTCACCACCTTCGCGGCTCCCGCCCACGCCGCCCTCGACGACCCGTGGTCACGCTGGGTCCTCGCCGACGTCAACGCCTCGCGCGACGTCTGGACGCGGTCCCTCGACTTCATCGGCGTCAAGCTGTTCGCCGGCACGGAGGGCGACGGCGTCTTCACGTCGACCAGTCCGCTCGCCAACTGGGCCACCGCCAACGGCGGGCTGAACACCGTCGAGCGCAAGCAGGTCCGCCAGGTCGTCTCCAAAGGGAGCAACCTGTACGCGGCCACGTCGGCCGGCCTGTTCAAGAGCGTCAACGGCGCGGCGTCCTGGACCCAGCTCGGCACCGGCGACCCGCCGCGCCGGCTGACGATGGGCGGGATCCAGACCGTGCACCCGAACAGCACGACCGACCTCGTGGTCGGCACCGCGTCGTTCGGCGTCTACTACTCCTCGGACTCCGGCGACCACTGGGACAAGGCCACCGGCCTGCCGGCCAACGAGTCGATCTTCCACATCGTCGCCTCGCCCACCCCGCCCTCGCGGCTCTACGCGGCCGGCATGGACGGCGTGTTCGTGTCCACGAACTCCGGCCGCAGCTGGACGATCTCCTCCGACGGCCTGCCGTTCGCCAACGTCATGCGCATCGCCGTCTCGCCGGCCAATCCGGCCGTGCTGTTCGCCGCGACGACGAGCGGCCTCTACCGCTCGAGCACGGCGGCCCTGACCTGGGCGCCGGCCAACGGCACCGGCGACGGGGCGCTGCCCGACACCCACGTGCGGGCGATGCTTCTCGCACCGAGCGAGTTCGGCCTCGGCGGCCGGCTCATCGTGGGGACCGAGAAGGGCGTCTGGGCGAGCAAGGACTCCGGCAAGACCTGGGGCCAGATGGGCAAGGACGCGATCCTCGCGCAGCCCGCGATGGCCAACCAGATCGTGTGGGCGCTGGGCCTCGCCTTCACGCCGCCCGCCCTCATGGCCGGCACGCAGGCGCGCGGCGTCTACTCGCACGCGCTGCTGCCGATCCTCAAGGACGTCAAGCCCGGTGTCACCCCGGCGACCGGCATCAAGGTCGGCCAGACGCTGACCGCCGGCAACGGCCTGTGGAAGGGCACCAAGCCGTTCTTCTACAGCCACCAGTGGAAGCGCTGCAGCTCGACGGGAACCAACTGCGTCGCCATCACCGGCGCCAAGGGCACGACCTACACCGTCCAGGACGCCGACAAGGGCCGCAAGCTGCGGGTGACCGTCACGGCGGGCAACATCGTCGCGCCGCTGACCCTCGACAACACCAGCAACGCGGTCCCGAGCACCGGGACGGTCGCCGCGCCGCCGGCCGCCGCGCCGAAGCCCACCTCGGGCCTCGGGCCGGCCGTGAACCCGCACGACGCCTCCTACGCCTGGGGCAAGGTCTACACGGTCGATCCCGGCAAGTGGAACGTCAACGGGAACGCCGTCACGCCGACGTTCAAGTACCAGTGGCGCCGCTGCACGCTCGCCGCGGTCTGCACCACGCTGGCCGGACAGACGGCGAAGACCTACACGTCGGTCGCCGACGACGTCGGCAAGTACGTCGAGGCCTACGTGACGGCGACCTTCAACGGCGCGTCGGGCACCGCCTACGCCGGCAAGACGTTCCAGATCATCCAGAAGACGCCCGTCAACACGAGCCTGCCGCGGATCTACGGCACGAAGGCGGTCGGGTACACGCTGACCTCGACGGTCGGCGCCTGGGACGCGGTGACGCCGACCTTCTCGCGCCGCTGGCTGGCCTGCGACAACGCCGACGGCACCGGCTGCAACCCGATCTTCGGCGCGACCGCGTCGTCGTACAAGCTCACCGCCGCCCAGAAGGGCGACCGAATCAAGCTCGAGGTCACGGCCACGTCGCCGGACCCGAACGGCCAGAACCGCACCGCGGTCGCCTACTCCGTTCCGACGGTGGCGATCCCGTAGGGCGCGCGTCGTCCGCTGTGAGGAGCGCAGGATCCTCACGGCGGACGAGACAGGATCGGCAGGAGGGCCGACGACGGCGCCGCGTCCGGCTGGGAGCCTCGGGCCATGCTCCCTCGCGCCTTCCCCTCCGTCCTCGCCGCCGCGCTCGCCGCGGCGGCCTTCACCGCCGCCCCCGCCCCGGCGGCCACGCTCACCGGCGGTGCCGACATCCGCTACGTCGCCGCGCCCGGCGAGGCCAACGACCTCAACATGCACGTCGACTGGTTCAACGCGAACCGCCTCTACGTCGACGATCCGGGCGCGATCATCGCGGCGAGCGGCCGCTGCCGGTCGCTGGACCCGCGCCACGCCGTGTGCGAGAACGTCGACGCCCACAAGGTCGTCGTCGACGCGGGCGACGGCGACGACGTCGTCCACGCCAACTACGACGCCACGATCTCCGGCGGACCCGGCAACGACGTGCTCGTCAACGACGACGGCGGCTTCTGGGGCCTGGACACCTACTCGAGCACGCTGTCGGGCGGCGACGGCGACGACCGCCTCGAGGGCCGCGGCTGGTTCGACGACCTGCACGGCGGGCCCGGCAGCGACGTGCTCGACGGCGGCGACGCCTCCGACGTCCTGGAGGGCGGCCCCGGCCCCGACGACCTGATCGGCGGCCTCGACCCCGACCGCGCCGCCTACGACGACCACGCGAGCGGCGTCGAGACGTACCGCGGCAGCGGCAACTGGGACTCGGGCAACGACGAGGACGGCTCGCCGGGCGGGCGCGACCGCATCGGCGCCGACGTCGAGATCACCACGGGCACGGCCTTCGACGACCGGCTCCACGGCTCCGGGAGCGACGACCGCCTCTACGGCCGCGACGGCAAGGACGCGCTGTTCGGCGAGGGCGGCAACGACGAGCTCGACGGCAACGACGGGGACGACGCCATCGACGGCGGCGACGGCGACGACGCCGAGCTCGGCGGCAACGGCGACGACCGCTTCCTGGCGGTCGACGACACCGGCCACGACCGCTACCTCGGCTACGGCGGCACGGACACCGTCAGCTACGCCGCGCGCCCCGCGCCGGTCACCGCCTCGATCGACGGGCAGGCCGACGACGGCGCGGCGGGCGAGGGCGACCTCATCCGCGACGACGTCGAGGCGATCGTCGGCACCGACTTCGGCGACACGCTGACCGGCGGCGCCGGGCCCGACTCGCTCGACGGCGGCGGCGGGCGCGACGACCTCTTCGGCGGCGACGCCGGCGACCGGCTGGCCGGCGGCGCGGACGCCGACTTCCTCTCCGGCCAGGGCGGCGACGACACGCTGGACCCGGGCGAAGGCAACGGCGACGCCGTGGCCGGCGGCGACGGCAGCGACCGCGTCACCTACCAGGGCCGTGCCGACGCCGTCTCGATCACGCCCGACGACCAGTTCGACGACGGGCGCGACGGCGAGCACGACTCGGTCGGCGCCGACGTGGAGAACGCCACCGGCGGCAACGGCGACGACCGATTGACCGGCAACGGCGCCGACAACCGGCTCGACGGCGGGCCGGGCGACGACCGCCTGGCCGGCGGCGGCGGCGCCGACGCGCTGACCGGCGGCGACGGGACCGACACGGTCACCTACGCCGACCGCACGGCGAGCCTGGCGATCCTGCTCGACGGCTACGCCAACGACGGCACCGACGCGAACCGCGACGGCATCGGCGAGGAGCGCGACGACGTCGACCCGAGCGTCGAGAACGTGGTGGCCGGCCAGGGTCCGGACGTGGTGTTCGGCAGCAACGCGGACAACACGATCGACGGGCAGGGCGGCGGGGACGAGATCCACGGCCGCGGCGGCTCCGATCGCCTGTACGGGCTCGGCGGCGACGACAAGCTCGACGGCGGCTCCGGCCCCGACTTCTTCGACGGCGGCGACGGCGAGGACGAGGCCGACTACTCGGCCCGCGACAGCCGGATCGCCGTGACGCTGAACGGCGCGGCCGACGACGGCGACTGGCACGAGGGCGACGACGTCGACCCGAGCGTCGAGGACGTCACGGGCGGGAGCGCGGCCAACAGCCTGACCGGCAGCGACGCCGACAACGTGCTGCGCGGCGGCAACGCCTCGGACGTCCTGTTCGGCGGCGGCGGCAACGACGTCCTGCGCGGCAGCGGCGGCTACGACTTCCTGACCGGCGGGCCGGGCGCCGACGAGATCGACGGCGGCGCGGGAGGCGGCGTGGCATCCTACGTCGAGCGCACCGCGACCCAGCCGGTCGTCGCCGGGGTCGACGCGGGCCCCCGCGCGAGCGGCGGCGCCGAGGACGGCCCGGCCGGGATGCGCGACACGCTGATCGACATCGGAGACCTCGCGGGCGGGGCGGGCGACGACGTCCTCACCGGCGACGGCGACGAGAACTCCCTGGCCGGCAACGGCGGGGCGGACCGGCTCTACGGCGGCGGGGCGAGCGACCACCTGGAGGGCGGCAACGGCAACGACGTCCTCTCCGGGGGCGGCCGCGACGACCTCCTCTCCGGCGGGCTCGGGATCGACACCGTCACCTACGCCGAGCGCACCGCCACGCAGCCCGTCGTCGCGACGATCGGCGGCCAGGGCGGCGGCGCGCTCGACGGGCCGGAAGGCATGCGCGACGCGATCTCCGCGAACGTCGAGCGGCTGACCGGCGGCGCCGGCGCGGACACGCTGACCGGCTCCTCGGCCGCCAACCTGCTGCTGGGCGGCGCGGGCAAGGACACGCTGCGCGGCCTGGGCGGCGCGGACCAGCTGTTCGGCGGCCTCGGCGACGACACGCTCGACAGCCGCGACGGCGCCAAGGACGGCGACGACTGCTACGCCGGGCGCGACACGGTCGCCGCCGACGCGCTCGACGCGGTCGCCGCCAACTGCGAGATCGTCACCCGCTGAGCGGCCCGGCGCTGCGGCCGCCCGCGTTTCGGGCGGCCGCCGCGCTGGTATTCTGGGTCTGGCAAGTGCAGGTCCCGGGCCGCCCGCTGACGGCGGCCGCGGGCTCGCAGGAAAGGAGGACTCACATGATTCGCATCATGTGCCGCAGCTGCTTGCGACTGTGGGAAGCGCACAGCGTGACCCATCGCACCAGCTGCCCATACTGCGGCGGCGCGCTCGACGAGCGCTAGACAAGCCGCCGGCGGGGGCGCGCCCGGATGGCGCGCCCCGCCACCGCAGCCCTCGCCGCTGCGCCTGGCAGACTCCGGGCGTCCGATGACGCTCACGCCCTACGACGTCCTCGTGCTCGGCGCCGGCCTCGCCGGCCAGCGCGCGGCCCTCGCGGCGGCCCAGTCCGGCGCCACCGTGGCGCTGCTCTCCAAGGTCCACCCGGTGCGCTCGCACTCCGTCGCGGCCGCGGGCGGGATCAACGCCGCCGTGGGCGCCGGAGATTCGCCGGCGCAGCACGCCGCCGACACCGTCAAGGGCTCGGACCACCTGGCCGACCAGGACGCCGTCGAGATCCTCTGCGACGAGGCGCCGGAGGAGATCCGCGCGCTCGAGCGCCACGGCGTCGCCTTCCACCGCGACGCCGGCGGCCACCTGGCCGTCCGCCCGTTCGGCGCGGCCTCCCACGACCGCGCGGTCCACGTCGGCGACATCACCGGGCAGGCGATCCTCCACGTCCTCTACGAGCAGCTGCTGCGCCACGACGAGCTGGTCGACCGCTACGAGGAGTGGTTCGTCACCACGCTCCTGCGCGACGACGACGGCCGCGCCACGGGCTGCGTGGCGCGCCACCTGCGCACCGGCAACCTCGTGCAGTTCCGCGCCCGCTGCACGATCCTCGCCACGGGCGGCGCCGGGCAGTGCTTCCGGCCGACCACCAACGCGGTGATCTGCACGGGCGACGGGATCGCGCTCGCCTACCGCGCCGGCGCCGAGCTGATGGACATGGAGATGGTCCAGTACCACCCGACGACGCTCGGCGAGACCGGCATCCTGATCTCCGAGCTCGCTCGATCGCAGGGCGCGCACCTCTGCAACGCCCGCGGCGAGCGGTTCATGGAGCGCTACGAGCCGGCCGAGCTCGAGCTGGCGTCGCGCGACGTGGTGGCCCGCGCCGAGCAGACCGAGATCGACGAGGGGCGCGGGTTCCCCGGCGGGACCGTGGCGCTCGACATCACCCGCGTGCCGCGCCGGCGCACGCTGGAGGCGCTGCGCGAGATCGTCAACATCGGCCGCGACTTCGCCGGCGTCGACGTCACGCGCGAGCCGATCCACGTCCGGCCCGGCATGCACTACATCATGGGCGGCGTGCGGATCGACGTCGACGGCGCGACCTCGGTGCCCGGGCTCTACGCCGCCGGGGAGACCGCGTGCGCCTCCTGCCACGGCGCCAACCGCCTCGGCGGCAACTCGCTGCTCGACACGCTGGTCTTCGGGCGCCGCGCCGGCGCCCACGCGGCCGCGCGGGCCCGCGAGGTGCGCGATCCCGCCCCCGTCCCCGCCGCGGTGGACGACGAGCTCGAGCGCATCGGCGCGATCGGCGAGCGGCGGCGGCGTGGCGCCAAGGTCCCGGAGCTGCGGCGCGAGCTCGGCGACGCCATGCACCAGGGGGCGGGCGTGTTCCGCGACGCGGCGGGGCTGGCCGCGGCGCACGCCGCGGTGCGCGACACGATGGAGCGCGCGCCTCGCGCCTGGGTCGACGACCGGGGCGCGGTGTTCAACCAGGACGTCCCCGCGGCGATCGAGCTCGAGCACCTGCTGACCGTCGCCGAGTGCATCGTCGTCGCGGCGGCCGAGCGTACGGAGTCGCGGGGCGCGCACTTCCGCACGGACCATCCCGAGCGCGACGACGCCCGCTGGATGGAGCACATCACGGTGTGCGCGCCCGGCACGGCGGGCGACCCGCCGCACCTCGGCCGGCGCCCGGTCACCGTCACGCGCTGGGCGCCGCAGGAGCCGACCTTCTAGCCGCCATGCCGGAGTACGCGCTGCGCATCCAGCGGTTCAACCCGGAGGCCGCGCTGCCCGAGCCGCGCTGGGAGCAGGCGACGGTCGAGCTCGACGCCCACCGGTCGGTGCTCGACGCGATCCTCGCGCTCAAGGAGCGCGACGGGACGCTGGCCATCCGCTACTCCTGCCGCGCCGCGGTCTGCGGCTCGTGCGCGGTGCGGATCTGCGGCCGCACGCGGCTGGCCTGCCACACGCCGCTCTCGCTGGCCGCCGGCTGGGCCGGAGAGGACGGCGCGATCGTCGTCGAGCCGATGGGCAACATGCCCGTGCTCAAGGACCTGATCGTCGACATGGACGCCGTCCACTGGGCGAAGATCGGGCGCGTCCAGCCGTGGCTGGCGGGCGTCGAGCCGGCGCCCGCGGAGGAGTCCGTCGTTCCGCACGAGGCGATGGTCGACGTCACGCAGACGCAGGCGTGCATCCAGTGCGGCGCCTGCGTGTCGGACTGCCTGTCGCTCGAGGTCGACCCGCTGTTCGTCGGGCCCGCGGCGCTGGCCAAGGCGCTGCGCTTCGTCGCCGACCCGCGCGACGCACGGCACGCGGAGCGGCTGACCGACCTCGCCGAGGACCCGCACGGCATGTACGACTGCACCCACTGCTTCAACTGCATCGAGGCCTGCCCGACGGGCGTCCAGCCCATGAACCAGATCATGCGCCTGCGCCGGGCGACGGACGATCGCGGGCACCGCCGCAGCGCGTTCGCCGACGAGATCAGGCGCAGCGGCCGGATCGTCGACGCGCGCCTGCTCACCGGTCCTCCGTCGGGTCCTCGCGCGAAGCTCGGCGCCGTCGTCGGAGGTCTCCGGCGGCCTCGGGTCGAGCCCCCGGCGGGTCTGCGGCGCGCCTTCGACGAGGTCGCGGCGCGGCCCGCGCGGGTGGAGCTGAACCTCTACGTGTCGGGCTACGAGGAGGACGGCGAGGGCGGCGGCGGCTCGGCGGCCGGCTCGGCCACCGACGCCACGCCGAGCGCGCCCGGTCCGAACGCGCGGCGCCCGCGCGGCTCCTCCTGAGGCGGCTGCCACCCGGGGCCGCGCAGCAGCACCTGGGCACGGGTGGTGAAGCCGCGCGCGGCGCGAAGGTCCTGCCACAGCGCCTGGTACTCGTGGAACGCGACGTGCAGCGGCTTGAACGAGCGCAGCTGCTTGGTCAGCCCGTAGCGGACGCGCTCGGTCTCGGGCTCCCAGGTGCCGAACAGCCGGTCCCAGACGATCAGGATGCCGCCGTAGTTCTTGTCGAGGTAGCGCTGGTTGGAGCCATGGTGGACGCGGTGGTGCGACGGCGTGTTGAAGGTCCGCTCGAACCACCGCGGCAGCTTCTGGATGCGCTCCGTGTGCAGCCAGAACTGGTAGATCAGGCTCCAGGACTGGGCCAGCAGGACCATCCACGGCGGGAAGCCGAGCAGCGGCAGCGGCAGCCAGAACGGGAAGTAGGTCATGGGGACCCAGGTCTGGCGCAGCGCCGTCGAGAGGTTGTAGTGCTGGGAGGAGTGGTGGACGACGTGGCTGGCCCAGAACAGCCGGCTCTCGTGCGACACGCGGTGAAACCAGTAGTACGCGAGGTCGTCGGCGAAGAACAGCAGCGGCCACGCCCACAGCGCCTCGGGCGGGATCCGCAGCGGCGTCAGCTCGTAGAGCGCCGCGTAGGTCGCGACGACGACGAGCTTCCAGACGACGTTGATGACCACGTTGCCGATGCCCATGGTCAGGCTGGTGCGGGTGTCCGTCGCCTCGTAGCCGACGAGCCCGTGGTCGTCGGTGAGGTGGCGGTAGGAGAGCGCCTCGACGATCAGCAGCAGCAGGAAGAACGGGATCGCGTAGTAGAGGACCTCGACCATGGCGCTAGGTCCCCACCGGGATCGAGCGCTCGAGCAGGTCGCGGGCGTGCGCGGCGGCGGCGTCCGCGCGGCCGTCGGCGATCGCGGCGGCGAGGCGGCCGATGGCGCCGGCGTCGGCGAGCTCCGCCCCGACCGTCTCCGGCCCGAGGTCGAGCACCTGCTGGCCCGCCACGAGAGTGGTGAGCGCGAGGCGGTAGGCGACGTTGGCCGACGCGTCGACGATCGCGTCCCAGAAGGCGTCGTAAGCGGCGACGTCGCCGATGGCGGCGGCGCGCGCGGCGATCGCGCGGCGCTCCGACTCAGTCGCCCGCTCGGCCGCGCGGCGCGCCGCGTCGGCGCCGATCGCCGCCCGCATCTCCATCGTCGCCCGCGCGATCCCGAGGGCCGGGGGCGCCTCCCCCTCCCGGGCGAGGTCGAGCAGCAGCCCGAGGCCGCCGTGGCGGCGCCAGTCGAGCACGCGCGTCGCGCCGCCGTGGGCGATCTGGATCAGCCCGGCCTCCTGCAGCCGCTTGAGCGCCTCGCGGACGGCGTGCCGGTTCGCGCCGTGCTCCTCGGCCAGCCGCCGCTCCCCCGGCAGGGGGTCGCCGGGCGCGAGCGCCCCGGAGAGGATGGCCGCGCGCAGGTCGGCGTGGATGCGCGCGGAGACGGTGGTGGCTGCGCCGGCGGTGAGCACTGGTTGGACCAGTGTAGGGATGTCGGGGAGCGAACGCTAGGGCACCGGACCGGTGACAGTTCCGTTCGCTGAGCTACGTTGAGTGATCATGACGCTCCGGACGCCACTGCTGACCCTCGCCCTGACGGCGCTCGCCGCGGCCCCCGCCCACGCGGCCACCGTGTCGCGCGCGGGCGACGACCTGACCTACGGCAGCGGAGCGGCCGCCGCCAAGCTGACCGTCGCCTCCGAGTCGGGGCGCATCACCTTCACCGACGCCGGCGACGTCGTGACGCCGGGCAGCGGCTGCGACCGCGGCTCCCACCCGGCCGACCTCCACTTCGCGAGCTGCCCGGCGGCCGGCGTGAAGCGCGTGCGCCTCGCCGGCGAGGACGGCGCCGACGCCATGGCCGTCGCCGACAGCGTCCCCGGTTCCCTGCCCTTCTCGATCGCCGGCGGGCCCGGCGCCGACACCCTGCGCGGCGGCACCGCCAGGGACAGCCTGAGTGGCGACGACGGCGCCGACAAGCTGTTCGGCGGCGCCAGCGCCGACGTCCTCGACGGCGGAGCGGGCGACGACCGCTTCGAGCCCGACCCGCGCACCGACGAGCTCGCCGCCGCGCTCTACACCGGCGACCGCGTGAGCGGCGGGGCCGGAAGCGACACCGTCGCCTATCCGGACCGCAGCACGAGCATGAAGCTCACGCTCGACGGCCGCAACAACGACGGCGTCATGAAGGATCTGGACACGACCGCGGAGTTCGACAACATCGACGCCGACCGCAGCGTCGAGAACCTCGAGCCGGGCGAGGGCGGCTCCTTCCTGGTGCTCGACGACAAGGCCAACACCGTCGTCCCCGGCGAAGGCTCCTACAACGGCGAGATCCACGGGCCATGGGAGGAGCCCTACACCTTCGACGTGGACGCCGGAGGCGGCGACGATCACATCGAGACGACGGAGTGGTCCGACCGCGTCGATGGCGGCGCCGGCGACGACTACCTCCGCGACGGGGGCGGCGGCGACCTGATCGACGGCGGCGAGGGCGACGACGTGATCCTCGGAACGAGCGGTGGGCGGCAGGGCGGAGGCGCCACGGGCGGACCGGGTCACGACGCCATCACGGGCGGCGACTTCATGTTCTCGATCGAGTCGCGCGACGGCGAGGTCGACGACATCGACTGCAGCGCCAACGATCCGTTCCCGCTCGTGGCCGACCCGGCGGACGTCCTCGTCGGCTGCGACCCCAGCCAGCCGTACCCGGCGGCGGTATCGGCGTCGAACGCGGGGGGCCTCAGGTTCCTGGCCGAAGCGGGCGACGCCAACGACATCGCCGTCACGCAGACGGGCGCCGGCAGCTTCACCGTCACCGACTCGCAGCCGTTCGAGGCCCACAACGGCTGCACCGCGGTCAGCGCGACGAAGGCCACGTGCTCGACGACCGGCGGCCCGCTCTCGGTCGAGGCCGGCGACGGCGACGACGCGGTGACCGTCGCGGCCACCCGCCGCGCCGTCATCCTCGGTGCGTCGGGCGACGACACGCTGACCGGCGGCGACGGCGACGACCGCATCGATCCGGGCGACGGCGGCGACGTCGTCTCCGGCGGCAAGGGCCTCGACACCGTGACCTACGCCACGCGCAGCCGCGGGGTGACCGTCGACCTCGACGGCGTCCGCGACGACGGCAACGCGAAGGACGGCGCCCTGCACGACAACGTGCTGGCCGACGTCGAGAACCTGGTCGGCGGCGCCGGCTCGGACTTCCTGACCGGCTCGGCGGCGGCCAACCTGCTCGAGGGCCGCGCGGGCGGCGACACGCTCACGGGTCGCGGCGGCGCGGACACCGCCACCTACGCCGGGCGCTGGACCGGGGTCACCGCCGACAACGACGGCGTGCGCGACGACGGCAACGGCGACGACGGACGCCTCCCCGGCGAGCGCGACACCGTCCGCACGGACGTCGAGCGCATCACCGGCACCCACGGGAACGACACGCTCACGGCCTTCGGCCCGAACGTCGTCAACGTGCTCGTGGGCGGGATCGGCGCCGACACGCTGAAGACCCGCGACGGCGGCGGCCCGGCCGACCAGGTGCTGTGCGGGGTCGGCACCGATCGCTTCGACACGGACCCGGCCGACACCACCGACGCCTGCGAGACCGCCGCGACGCTGCCGTAGGCGGCCGCCTCAGACCGGGGGCGCCTCCGTGAGGAGCGCCTCCAGGTCGAGGTCCCCGAACGCCCCCTGCAGGTGGCCCTCGCCGTCGAGCGGCCACTGCTCGCGGGGGCGGTCGCAGCAGAGCTCGAGGTCGTTGCCGTCGGGGTCCGAGATGTAGATCGCCTCGTGGGTGCCGTGGTCGGACGCCTGGCGGATCGGCCAGTCGGCCTCGCGCAGGCGGCGCAGGGCGTCGGCCAGCGCGGCGCGCCTCGGGTAGTTGATCGCCACGTGGTGCAGGCCGGCGACGCCGTCGGGCTGCGGCCCGCCGCCCGCCGACTTCCACGTGTTGAAGCCGAGGTGGTGGTGGTAGCCGCCCGCGGAGACGAACAGCATGTCGCCGGTCGTCCCCCAGCCGGGGACGTCGCGCGCCTCGTGGACGACGTCGAAGCCCAGGACGCCGACGTAGAACTCGCGCACGCGGTCGATGTCGGCGGTGCGCAGGTGGACGTGGCCGATGGTCACGTTGGGATCGATCGGCTGCGGCGCGCGGGCGGCCGGCTCGACGTTGCCCTGGATCATGCCGCCACCTCGAAGCGCAGCGCCATGCCCCACGGGTCGTGGACGGTGAACGCCGGGCCGTCGCCGTCGCGCTCGACCGGCGCACCGGCCGCCTCGGCGCGCTCGCGTACGGCCGCGACGGAAGCCGCGTCGTCGAGCACGACCGTCCAGTGGTGCAGCCCGACCGCGTCCGGCGGCACCGGCGGGACGCCGCGTCCGCGCCAGACGTTGAAGCCCAGGTGGTGGTGGTAGCCGCCGGCGGCGACGAACGCCGCGCTGTCGCCGATCCGCGCCATCAGCGCGAAGCCGATGACGTCGCGGTAGAAGGCCAGGCCCTCGTCGACGTCGCCGACGTGCAGGTGCAGGTGGCCCACCGCGAGGCCGGGACCCGCCTGGCGGCGCGGCTCCTCGCCCTCGATCGTCGCCATCAGCGCGGCCACGTCGAGCGGCTTGGGGCCGCCGGCGTACCCGAGCGACGGCGGCCACTGCTCGCGCGGGCGGTCGGCGGCCAGCTCGATCCCGTTGCCGTCGGGGTCCGACAGGTAGATCGCCTCGTGGGTCTCGTGGTCGGAGAGCCCGTCGACCGGCACGCGGGCCGCCGACAGGCGCAGCGCCGCGCGCGCCAGCTCCTCGCGCGAGGGGTACAGCAGCGCGTAGTGGTAGAGCCCGGCGTGGCGACCGGCCGGCCGCGCGCCCGGCCGCTCGTGGAGGACGAGGACGGGCTCCCCGTCGCCCGTGCCGAGCGCCGCGGGACCGCCGCCGGGCGCGCCGTGGACCCGCAGGCCGAGCACGTCCTGGTACCAGCCGACCGAGCGGTCGAGGTCGGCGACGACGATGTGGACCGACCCTAGGCGCAGGGACGCCGGCAGCTCGGCGGCGGCGCCCGGGCGGGGCGCTTCGGTGGGAAGGCGCGTGCTCATCCCCCCAGTATGCGCGCTGGCGCACGTCGGGCCCCGGCGTGCGCCAGATCGCCCATGGGCGGATCGCGTACGGTCACGCGCATGGCTTCCGCAAGCGCCACCCGAGAGGTCCGCAACTTCGTCGCCGGCCGGTTCGAGCCCGCCGACGGCCGTCCCACCGAGCCGGTCTTCGACCCGGCGACCGGCGAGGTGATCGCCGAGACGCCGCTCTCGGGCGCCGAGGACCTCGACCGCGCGGTGCGCGCCGCCGCCGACGCCTTCCCCGCCTGGGCCGCCACCCCGGTCACGCAGCGGGTGCAGGTGCTCTTCCGCTTCAAGGCCCTGCTGGAGGCCAGCTTCGACGAGCTCGCGCAGCTCGTCACGTTGGAGAACGGCAAGGACGCGCGCGACGCCCGCGGCGAGGTGCGCCGGGGGATCGAGGTCGTCGACTTCGCCTGCGGGATGCCGACGCTGACCATGGGCGAGACCGTCCGCGACGTCGCGTCGGGCGTCGACAACATCTCCTACCGCTTCCCGCTCGGCGTGGTGGCGGCGATCACGCCGTTCAACTTCCCGTGCATGGTGCCGCTGTGGACGCTGCCGATCGCCATCGCGGCCGGCAACTCCTACCTGCTCAAGCCCTCGGAGCGCACGCCGCTGTGCGCCCAGCGGCTGGCCGAGCTGCTGAGCGAGGCCGGGCTGCCCGACGGGGTGTTCTCGATCGTCAACGGCGGCCGCGACGCCGTCGAGGGCATCCTCGAGCACCCAGGGATCGAGGCCGTCTCCTTCGTCGGCTCGCAGCCGGTCGCCGAGCTGGTCTACCGCGGCGCGAGCGCCCACGGCAAGCGGGTGCAGGCGCTGGCCGGCGCGAAGAACTCGATGATCGCCATGCCCGACGCGGTGCGCGGCAAGACGGTCGACGCCATCCTCTCGTCGGCGTTCGGCAACGCGGGCGAGCGCTGCCTGGCCGGCAGCGTGCTGGTCGCGGTCGGCGACGGGGCCGACGACCTGGTCGAGGCGCTCTGCGCCGCGGCAGCGGAGCTGAAGGTCGGCCCGGGCTCGGACCCCGAGTCCGAGATGACGCCGGTCATCCGCGACTCGCACCGCGACCGCGTCCGCGGCTACATCGACCTCGGCGAGCAGGAGGGCGCGACGGTGGCGCTCGACGGCCGCACGCCGCCGCGCGAGGAGGGCTTCTTCCTCGGGCCGACGGTGCTCGACCACGTCGAGCCGGAGATGCGGGTCGCGCGCGAGGAGATCTTCGGCCCCGTGCTCTCCGTGGTGCGCGTCGCCGACCTCGACGCGGCCATCGAGTTCACCAACGCCTCGCCGTTCGGGAACGCGTGCACGCTGTTCACGGAGTCCGGCGCGGCGGCGCGGCGCTTCCGCGAGCGGATCGAGGCCGGGATGCTCGGCATCAACGTCGGGGTGGCCGCGCCGATGGCGTTCTTCCCGTTCAACGGCATCAAGGACTCCTTCTACGGCGACCTGCACGCGACGGGCAAGGACGGCGTGCGCTTCTTCACCGAGAACAAGGTGGAGGTCGTGCGCTGGTTCAGCGAGGCCTGAGCGGCGGCGCGCCGATCGCGTCCGGGGGCGGCGGGATGATCCGTCGCCCATGTCCCCCGGCCCCCCCCCGCGCGCGGTCGTCCGCACCACCCTGATCGTCGGGCTGATCGCCCTGGCGGTCTACCTGATCTACCTGCTGCGCCAGCCGATCACCTGGGTGATCATCGCGGCGTTCATCGCCATCGCCATCTCCGGGCCGATCAACGCGCTCGAAGCCCGGATCCACCGCCGTGGCGTCGCGGTCGCCGTGGTCTACCTGCTGCTCGTGCTGCTGCCGCTCGGGCTGGTGGCGATGATCGTGCCGCCGATGGCCCGCCAGGGCGCCGCGCTCGCGCGCAACCTGCCGGACTACGCGAGCGAGGCGTCGGACTTCGTCACGAACAACCGCACGCTGCGCGGCCTCAACGAGGACTTCGACCTCACCGGCAAGCTGCAGGAGCAGGCGGGCAAGCTGCCGGGGCGGATCGGCGACGCCGCGGGGATCCTCGGCAACGTCGGCCTCGGGCTGGTCAACTCGATCTTCGCGCTGGTGACGATCCTCATCCTCAGCGTCTTCCTGGTCGGCAGCGGGAAGCGCTGGGTCGACGCGGCGATCTCGATGCGCCCGCCGCCCCAGTCCATGCGCCTCCGGCGGACCGTCGAACGCATCGGGGCGGCGATCGGGGCCTACGTGGCGGGCGCGCTGGCGCAGGCGATCGTCGCCGGCGTCACGTCGTTCATCGTGCTCAGCATCCTCGGCGTGCCGTTCGCCGCGGCGCTCGCGGTGCTGGTGGCGGCGTTCGACCTGATCCCCCTGGTCGGCGCGACGATCGGCGCGGTCATCGTGGGCGTGGTGACGCTGTTCTCGGACTTCCCCACCGACACGATCGTCTGGGTCATCTGGAGCGTCATCTACCAGCAGATCGAGAACACGCTGATCCAGCCGCAGATCCAGCGCCGCGCGGTCGACGTCCACCCGTTCGTGGTGCTGACCGCGGTGCTGTGCGGCTCGAAGCTGTTCGGGGTGCTCGGCGCGCTGCTGGCCATCCCGCTCGCCGCGTCGGTCCAGATCGTCATCCGGGAGTTCCTGCGGCTGCGCCGCTACGAGGACCCCGAGGCACCGCTGCCCGACCCGGATGGCGGCGACGGACCGGGGGCCGGGCCGGCCGGCACCGGTCCCGGGCCGCCCGCGGCGGTCGCGGCCTAGACTGGGTGGGGTGCAACCGGGCATCGCCATCGGCCGGCTGGATCTCGGTCTCGAGGATCGCTTCCAGCGGCTGCGCGCCGAGATCGGCGTCGAGAGCTTCGGCCTCAACCTGATGCACCTGGCGCCGGGCCAGCAGGGCCGGATCCACCGCCACCGGCACCAGGAAGAGGTCTACGTGGTGCTCGAGGGGACGCTGACCGTCGTGCTCGACGGCGGCGAGCGTCACGACCTCGACCGCGGCGCGGTCATCCGCGTCGCCCCGGAGGTGCGCCGGCAGCTGGTCAACCGCGGCGGGGCGCCCGCGCGCTTCCTGGCCATCGGCGGGGCGTCGCCGCACGAGGGGCGCGACGGCGTGGCCTTCGAGGCCTGGGAGGAGACCGACGGGCGCGCGCCGCAGGACGTGCCGCTCCCCGCGGACCTGCCGGCCGGCGAGAGCTGACCCGTGCTGAGCGTCCGCTACGTCCTTCCGGTCGTCCTCTTCCTCGCCGGGTTCGTGCTGCTGGCGATCGAGCCGAACACCACCGGCCTCGAGGGCTGGGCGATGTGCACGGGCGCGGCGCTCTCGGTGCTCTTCGTCAACGTGCTCTTCCGCGCCGGCGCCGCCGGGGACCGCGAGCGCGACGACGAGGCCGCCGCGCGCGACTACTACCGGCAGCACGGCCGCTGGCCCGACGAGGAGCAGTAGGCCCGTGGCGCCAGTCGACGACCCCGGCCTCCCGATCTCCTACAAGCTCCTGGAGCGCGGGACGCCGATCGTCTCGGCCGACGGCGTCGAGGTCGGTGTCGCCGAGCGCGCGATCGACAACGTCAAGGAGCAGATCTTCGACGGGATCGTCATGCGCGCCGGGGACCGGCACGTCTGGGTCGACGCGCCCGAGGTCGCGCGGATCTACGAGCGCGAGGTGGTCCTGACGATCGACGCCGCCGCAGCGGCCGAGCTGGGCGACTACGAGCCCGGCGCCCCCGAGTTCCGGGCGGACGCGCGCGTCGGGAGGTTGGGGCGGTTCTTCGGGGGTGGGTGGAAGCGGGGGTAGGGCATTCGGGGTGGGCGCGTCTGGGGGCTTGCGGCTTTGGGGGCGCCGGCGGGGCGCTTCGGGTTGGGGCGCCTCGGGGTGGCTGGACTTCGGGCAATGAGGGTGAAGGGTTTGGCCGGCGTGGCGCCCCCCTAGCTGACGCGCATCCCGCGAGATCCGGCCTGTGTCGGATTGAGGGGCCTCTACGCCGCTTATACGACACACGCCCACTTCGCCGCCGCGTGTGTCGTCCTGGGGGGGTGCAATCCGAAACACGCGCTTCTTCGCGCCGCCCGTGTCGCTTGGTGCACCGTGGAGGTGCCCGATCCGACACAAGCGCGGCTTCCCGCCGCCCGTGTCGCGTCGTGCACCCTGGGAGGCGGTGTATCGGGAGACCACCTCCCTCACCCGACGCAGTAACCGCCCCGAAGTGGCGCGCGGCTAGCGCGCGCTGAGCGCCCGCGCGCCCCCGACGGCCGCCTCGGCGTCGGGACCGACCTCTGCCACCGGCGCGCCCTCCGGCCGCAACCGGCCCGCCGCGGCGACCGCCCAGACGATCGCCACCCACGTGAGCGCGGCCAGCGACACGTGGACCCAGACGATCTCCGAAGGCAGCTCGAGCAGGTACTGCACCGTCCCGATCACGCCCTGCGCCGCGAGCGCCACGCACACCACGGTCAGCGCCCGGCGGGTCACGGGGTCGCCGTCGCGGCGGCGCAGGAACCACCAGACGCCCACGGAGGCCACGCCGAGCACCGCGGCGATGCGGGCGTGCTGGTGGATCGCCCAGTCGAGCGTGTCGATGCCGAACCAGCGCAGCCGGACGACGTCGTCGCCGGTGCCCTCGCCGCCGGCGTGGGGTCCCGCGGCGGTGGCGACGGTGCCGGCGAAGATCGTCACCGCGCCGATCGGCAGCAGCGCGCGCACGGCCCACACGGCGCGGCGGTCGGTGCCGGCGGGGCGAGAGCCGGGCTCGTGGGTCGCCCGCCAGGCCAGCGCCACGGCCGCCACCAGCAGCAGCATCGAGAGCAGGTGGTGGCCCATGACCCAGCCGGGGGACAGGCCGTAGATCACCGTCAGCCCGCCGAGCACCGCCTGGCAGAGGACGCCCAGCGGCAGCAGCCCGGCGAGGAGCATCAGGTCGCGGCGGTACGGGCGCCGCCGGAAGGCCAGGAAGAACGCCGCCAGGCAGGCGGTCGAGACGACGAAGGTGAAGAGGCGGTTGCCGTACTCGATCGCCGTGTGGGTGTCGAGCTCGGGCGTGTAGCCGCCGTGGCACTTGGGCCAGTCGGGGCACCCGAGGCCCGAGCCGGTCAGCCGCACCGCGGCGCCGGTGAAGACGATGAGCGTGAGCGCGCCCAGGGCCGCCCAGGTGACGCGCGCGTAGGTGCGGGGCGACACCACGGGGAGGCGGGACTTGATGGACGTCGGCCGGTCCACGGTCGCCAGTAGACTAGCCCCAGATGGCCCGCGAGCTGCACCTGCTCAGCGTCGTGGCGCCGATGCTCGACGAGGAGGACGTGGCCGGGGCGTTCTGCGAGCGCGTGACCGCCGTCCTGGACGGGCTCCCGTTCGAGCTGGTCGTGGTCGACGACGGCTCCCGCGACCGCACCCCCGCCGTGCTCGACGCCATCGCGGCGCGCGACCCGCGCGTCCGCGTCCTGCACCTGTCGCGCCCGTTCGGCCACCAGCAGGCGCTCAGCGCCGGCCTCGACCACGCGCGCGGCGACGCGGTCGTGCTGATCGACGGCGACCTCCAGGACCCGCCCGAGGTCATCCCGGCGCTGCTGGAGCGCTGGCGCGAGGGCGCCGACGTCGTCGTGGCGAAGCGACGCATCCGCGAGGGCGAGACGCGCTTCAAGCTGCTCACGGCACGCGGCTTCTACGCGCTGATGCGCCGCCTCACCCAAGTCCCGCTCGAGCCCAACGCGGGCGACTTCCGCCTGCTCGACGGCCGCGTGGTCGCCGCGCTGACCGAGATGCGCGAGGCCAACCGCTTCCTGCGCGGGATGACGAGCTGGGTCGGCTTCACCACCACGGTGGTCGAGTACGACCGCGAGGCCCGCCACGCCGGCGCGACGAAGTTCGGCCTGCGCCGGATGATGCGGTTCGCGTGGGACGGCGTCACGTCGTTCTCCCACGTCCCGCTGCAGATCGCCACGCTGCTGGGCCTCGCGTTCGCGCTGATCGCCTTCGCGCTGCTGCCTCTGACGGTGATCGCGCGCTACGCCGGCATCTACGAGCGCGGCGTGCCGTCGATCATGTTCGTCGTGCTGCTGATCGGCGGCATCCAGCTGATGACGCTCGGGGTGATCGGCGAGTACGTCGGGCGCATCTACGACGAGGTCAAGCGCCGGCCGCTGTACATCGTCGAGCGGGAGACCGGCCAGGGGGCCGCGGTCCCCGACCAGGAGAGGGTCGGGGCCGAGTGAGGGTCTGCGTGGCCGGCGCGGGCGTCGCCGGCCTGGTCTGCGCCCGCGAGCTGACGCGCGCGGGGCACCGCGTCGACGTGTACGAGCGCTGGCCGGGGCTCGGCGGCCAGGCGGCGACGCTCGACGTCGGCGGCGGCGTGCGCCTGGAGCGCTACTACCACCACCTGTTCACGAGCGACCGCCACATCGCCGGCCTCTACGAGGAGCTGGGGATGCCCGACGAGCTCGAATGGCGGCCCTCGTCGGTGGCCTTCTTCCTGCAGGGGCGCTCGTGGCCGTTCACCACGCCGCTCGACCTCCTGCGGTTCCGCCCGCTGCCCCCCGCCGCGCGCGTCCGCATGGGGCTCGCCGTGCTCCGGCTCCAGCGGGCGGCGGAGCGCAACGGCGTCACGCCCTACGAGGGCGAGACCGCCGCCACCTGGGTGCGGCGCGAGATGGGCCCGGCGGCGTGGCAGAAGGTCTGGGGGCCGCTGCTGCGCGGGAAGTTCGGCGACCGCGCCGAGGACATCTCGATGGCGTGGCTGTGGGGCAAGCTGACCATGCGGCGCAAGCTGCAGGGGCGCGAGGCCCGCCAGGAGCTGCTCGGCTACCCGCGCCGCTCGTGGGAGCCGCTGTTCGAGGCGCTGCAGCGCGAGATCGAGGCGGGCGGCGGCCGCGTGCTGATCGACCGCCCGATCGCCCAGCTGAGCCAGAGCGGCGAGAACGGCGCCGGCGCCTTCGAGGTCCGCGCCGCCGCCCCTGGGGCCTTCCGCACCGGCCACGACCCGGCCGCCTTCCCCGCCGCCCCCGAGCCGCCCGAGCGCTACGACGCCTTCGTGGCCACCGTCCCCAACGACGTCTTCAGGGGGATGCTCGCGCCCGCGCTCGCCGAGCGGATCGGCACGGACTACCTCCACCGGCTCGACACCATCGAGTACCACACCGCCCTCTGCCTGCTGCTCGAACTCGACCGCCAGGTCTCGCCCTACTACTGGACCAACGTGGCCGAGCCGGGGCTGCCGTTCGTCGGCCTGATCGAGCACACGAACTTCGTCGAGCCGGAGCGCTACGGCGGCCGGCGCTTCTTCTACGTCGCCAACTACCTCGCCCCGGGGCACCCGCTGCTCGACCTCGACCCCGACGCGCTGCTCGCCGCCTACACCCCCGGCCTCAAACAGGTCAACCCCGGCTTCGACGCGAGCTGGGTCAAGCAGCGCTGGCGCTTCGCCGAGCCCGCCGCCCAGCCGATCGTCACCGTCGGCTACCCGCAGCGGATCCCGCCGCTCGACACCGGCGTGCCCGGCCTCGTGCTGGCCAACACCACGCAGATCTACCCCGAGGACCGCGGCACGAACTACGCCGTGCGGCTGGGCCGCCAGGCGGCGGATACCCTGCTGCGCCGATGAAGCGCCTCCCCACCCGCCTCGACGGCACCGTGCTCCTCGCGCCCGCCGTCCGTCCCGACGAGCGCGGCTTCTTCCTGGAGACGTTCCGCGCCGAGGCCTGGGCCGAGCACGGCGTCGCCACCGACTTCGTGCAGGACAACCACTCGCGCTCGCGCCGGGGCGTCGTGCGCGGCATCCACTTCCAGCTCCCGCCCGGCCAGGGCAAGCTCGTGCGCTGCGCCCGCGGGCGGGTGTGGGACGTCGTCGTGGACCTGCGCCGCCGCTCGCCGACGTTCGGCGAATGGGAGGCCTTCGAGCTCGACGACGAGGCCTGCCACCAGCTGTGGATCCCGCCCGGGTTCGGCCACGGGTTCTGCGTCCTCTCCGACGTCGCCGACTTCGTCTACAAATGCACGACCTACTACGACCCTGCGACCGAGCGGGGGTTCAAGTTCGACGACCCTGACGTGGGGATCGCGTGGCCGGCCGACGTCGAGCTCGACTACTCCGAGCGCGACCGGACCGCGCCCCGGCTGGCCGAGATCGCCGACGCCACCGGCTTCTAATCTGAAGCGGTGCACGCGCCCGCGCCACGGCTCTCGCTGGTCGTCCCGGTCAAGGACGGCGCGGCGTTCATCCAGGACAGCATCGAGACGATCGTCGGCGCGCTGGAGGGCTACGGGCAGCCGTTCGAGCTCATCGTGGTCTGCGACGGCAGCCGCGACACGACCGTCGAGATCGCCAACGCCGCGCTGCATCCCGCGGTGCGGGTCTTCCACTACCCGCAGAACCAGGGCAAGGGGTTCGCGATCTCGCTCGGGCTGGCGCAGGCCCGCGGCGACCTGATCGGCTGGCTGGACGCCGACCTCGACATCCATCCCGAGGCGATCGTCAACGCCGCCCGGCGCTTCGACGCAGAAGCGGTCGACGCCGTCATCGGCTCCAAGCGCCACCCCGATTCTGAAGTCGATTATCCCTTCGTGCGCCGCGTCTACTCGCGCGGCTTCCAGGCGCTCGTGCGGCTCCTGTTCCGCCTGAAGGTGCGCGACACCCAGGTCGGGGCGAAGGTGCTGCGCCGCGAGGTCGTCGACGTGATCGGCCCGCTGCTGCTGATCAAGCGCTACGCGTTCGACGTCGAGGTGCTCGCAGTCGGGGCCGCGTTCGGCTTCGACCGCGTCGTCGAGGTCCCCGTCCGGCTCGACTACCGCTTCACCGGCACCGGCATCGACTGGACGACGGTCTTCCGGATGCTGTGGGACACGATCGCCGTGGCGTACCGGATCCACCTGCGCCACTGGTACGTGCGCCAGTTCGCCGCCGTGCAGCGCCAGCGCACCGACGCGCGGGCCCTGAGGACCGCGGTCCGCCCGCCGGCCGCGCCGCAGCGCGACGGGCGCGGCGACGACGACGCCGACCGCGCCGAGGAGCTGACCCGGCCGCCGGCTACAGCGGACCGGGCGTGAACCGCGCGAGCGCCGCCTCGCACTGCCGGCGGCTCGTGATCGTCTCCGCGCGGTGCTCGAACGCGTTCATGAAGACGAACTTGCCGTAGGGGCGCAGGTCGCCGGGGGCGAACGCCACCGTGGCGGTGGGCGGGGGGAACTCCGCGCCGCGCGCGCCGCAGACGACGCGCTGCGGCTGGAAGATCGGCATCGCGTCGAGCTTGCCGCTCCCCAGCGTCAGCTTGACGGCGCCGTCGAGGTCGCCCCACTCGGCGAGCGCCTGCAGATAGGGCGACGAGAAGGCCTTCGCGCCGAAGGAGTAGATCATCGTGCCGGCCGGCGGCGGGCCGTCGGGGAAGGTGGCCGGCAGGTTCGACACGAGCGCGTCGGACATCTGCCACACCTTGATGTACTGGTCGCCCTTGGCGCGCGACTGCTGGACGAAGGAGATGGTGGCCAGCCCGACGAGCGCCGCGAACAGCCCGCCGCGCAGCAGCACCGCCGCGCGGCCGCGCAGCGCGGTCCCCAGCAGCACGGCGAGGACGAGCAGCGCGGCCGCGATGGCCACGGCGAACCCGGCCGAGGCGACGCCGTTGGTGCGGTCGCCCTGGCCCGGCAGCAGCGGGCTGTACCAGTTGCCCGGCACGTAGGCGAGGTAGCCGGCCAGGCCCGCGACGAAGCCGAGCCCCGCGACGGCCAGCGCGACGCCGCCCGCGCCGCGCAGCTGCGGGCGCGCCGCCGACCACCAGCCGGCGGGATCGAGGACGGCCTTGACCGCCAGCAGCAGCCCCGCGCCTACCACGACCAGGATCGCCAGCGCGCCCGGCCAGCGATCGATGGTCAGGACGCGGAAGAAGAGCTCGCTGCCGTCGGAGAACAGCGCCCAGGCGTGGCCCGGCCACTCCGACAGCGGATCGGCCTGGGTCGGCGACGAGCTGCGCACGAGCGGGAGCAGGACGATGACCGGCACGACGTCGAGCGCCGTCTTGACGAGGCTCGGCCGCCACTGCAGCCGCGTGGCCGCGAGATAGAAGGGCAGCGCCAGCGCGAGGACGCCGATCGTCGCGTCGTAGGCCAGCGCACCGGCGACCACGAGGAGGACCGAGGCCGCCTGCAGCAGGAGCGAGCGGCGGCGCGACTCGCTGCGCAGGCCGAGCGCGCCGAGGGCGAAGCCGGTCAGCATCAGGCCGAGGCCCGCGTTGCCGATGCCGCCGGACATCCAGAACCGCGTCGCGCCGGCCATCGGCAGGCAGGCGAAGAGCACGGCGGCGGCGGTGCACAGGCCCCACGGCACGCGCGCCAGGCGCAGGACCGCGTAGAGCGCGAAGGTGGCGAAGAGGGTGTCGGCGAGCGCGAGCGCCTGGTAGGCGTGCGGGTTGTCGCCGGCGATCCAGAGCTGCAGCGCGAGGATCGGCGGCAGCGCCGGGCGGAAGCCCACGATGTCGTAGAGCCCGGAGAGGTAGCCGAACGGCCCGCTCGCCGGGTCGGTCCTGCGGGCGTTGTCGTACAGGGCCGCGGCGCGGTGCCACCAGTCGTCGTAGTAGAGCCCGCCGTCGCGCAGCATCCGCCAGTAGACGAGCGCGGCCACGAGGAGGACGAGCGCGAGCGCCACGGCGTCGCG
>DASVQH010000207.1:0-23345 GCA_036389195.1 Solirubrobacteraceae bacterium | reverse complement strand
AGGTAGCCGTACCCGGCGGGCGCGCCGTCGTCGGCGACCAGCGCCGGGCACCCCGCCCGCACGTCCTCGCAGACCGCGCGCGTGCCGCCGGCGCGCCCGACGTCGAGCCGCGAGCGGAAGTAGCCCGAGAAGAGGTTGCCGTCGCCGGCCGGGTCGATCTTCGCGCCGGCGTCGTCGGCGCGCCAGCGGCCGGTCAGCAGCCGCCGCTCGGCGCCGGGGTCGCCCTTGACGTAGCGGTCGAAGAACGCGCCCGTGTACCAGGCGATCAGGTCGAGGCCGCGCAGCGTCCCCGAGAAGTAGTGGTTGGGGATGTAGGAGGACTCGTAGTGCGTGCCGCCGCGGATGACCAGCTCGCCGGAGTCCACGCCCGCGGCGCCGTAGGCGCGCGAGGCGGCCGACTTCTCGAGCGGGTCGGGCTCCGAGGCGATCGGCTGGCGGAACAGCCCGTAGTCGTTGGCGATGCCCAGCGCCGGCTTGGCGATCGGGACCGCCGGGCGGTCCTTGCCGCCGCACGCGCGCCCCGGCGCGGTCGGCTCGCGCAGGTTGTCGTAGGCGACGATCGCCTTCACGCGCGGGTCGGCCTGGCCGACGTAGGAGACCGCCGCGGCGCCCAGCGAGTGCCCGGCGATCCCCACCCGGTCGAGGTCGACGAGCCGCCACAGCGGGTTGAAGGCGGCGTCGTAGCCCTCCTGCACGCGGCGGGCCTGCTTGGCGGCGTGGCTCGTGCCCGTCGTGCAGCTCGGCCGCGGGACGTACGGGCGCTCGGGGGACGAGAACAGGAAGTCGAGCGCGTCCTCGGTGCCGTCGTAGAACGGGCGGCCCTCCTGCGACGGGAAGCCGTCGTTGCGGTCGGCGCCCTCGCCGTAGGTGTCGGAGAGCCCCTGGCCCTGCGGATCCCAGGTGAGCACGACGTAGCCCTTCTTGGCCAGCGTCGCCGCCTCGCCCCAGTACGCGGTCTCGGGCGCCTGGACCGAGCCGTTGGTGATCACGATCGCCGGGCGCCTGGCCGGGCCGGCGGCGGTCATCCACAGGTGCCCGGAGATCGTCGAGCCGTTGCGCGCCGTCCACAGCACGCTCGTGCGGATGCCGTGGCCCTTGGCCGCCCAGTCGTAGAGCCGGAAGTCGCCCGCGCACCCGTCCTGCGGGCGCGAGCACAGGTTGCCCGAGAAGTCGCGCTCGGGGTCCGTGGTGCGGATGCGCTCGGCCTCGGCCTGGCGCTCGATCCCGCGCGTGCGCAGCTCCTGCTGGAACGCGGGGTCGGAGAACTCCAGCCGCGAGCGCTCGTCGATCTTCGAGTAGTTGCGCTGCTCGTAGGCGGGGTCGTAGGCGGCGCGGGCGGGGGCCGCGACGGCGGTCGCCGCGAGGAGGGCGCAGATGGCGGTCAGGAGGCGCACGGCCGCGAGCATGCCAGGTGTCGAGAACGGCCGCGCCGGAGCGTACGATGGGTCGATGGCACGACTCATCCGCATGGACCACACCGGTCACACCACGCTGGCGGAATGGACGGCGGGCGACGAGGCGGCGGTCGAGGCCGCGGTCCGCGCCTTCCGCGAGCAGCTCGACGCGGGCTACTACGCGGTCGTCACCGAGGGCGAGGGCCACGCCCGGCAGGTCGCCGAGCTGCCGGCGGACGCCGACCTGGTGATCCTGCGGCGGCCGATCGCCGGGGGCTAGGCCACGCCGCTCAGCGATACTCCGCTCGCCGTCCTTCCCGAGACCTCGAGCGTCTACTGGCGCCCGCGGGTCGACGAGCGCTCCCTCCGCCTGCGGGCGCGGCTGTGGACGCTGACCACCGCCGCCCACACGGTCCCGTTCCTGGGGACCGGTGCGCTGCTGTTCGCGCTCGAGCCGCTGTCGTTCCCGGTCGGCGTCATCGCCGCCGTCCACGCCTGGGCCATCCCCGAGCTCTACGCCAAGCGCGGGGCCAACGTGGTCCTGCCGCGCCGCCGGGCGGCGGCCGGCCCGGAGGCGACGGCGGCAGGGCTGCTCGGCGACCTCGTCGGCCACGAGGCCCGCGACGTCCACGCCCGCACGGGGCTCGTGCCGGAGCGGGGCAGGCTCGGCGTCTGGCTCGTGGGGGAGGCCGGCGCGCTGCTGGTGCGCCCGGGCGGGCGCCGCGTCCACTGCTACTGCGTGCGCGTCGAGGACCCGGCGCTGCCGAGCGGCGACCGCGTCGCGCACCTCCTGCTCGCGCTGCGCGAGGACGAGGCGGGCTTCGCCACCGTGGCCAACCTGGCCTTCAGCGGCGCCCGCTGGCGGGTGCGCCGGCGGATGCTCGCCCGGATGCGCCCGGCGCTCGACCACGCGGGCGCCCTCGCCCGCCGGTCCAGCCCGGCGGCGTGAAGATTCGGCAACCGGTCCATGGCCGGGAGCGGCCGGCGCCCCGATCATGCTGGTCATGAGCACCGCCACCGCCACCGCCCGCCGCCTGGTCCTCGTGCCCGGCCGCCGCACCTCCTCCTCCAGCCCCGCCGAGGCCGCGCTGCGGCGCTACCGGCTGGCCCGCGTCCGCGTCGAGGATCCGGCCGCCGCCCGGCGGCGGCGCGACCCCGAGCGCTTCGCCCACCTCAGGCGCGCCTACGACTGATCGGGCACCAGCTCGAGGTAGCCCATGTCGACCCGCAGGAGGTCCATGATGAGCTCGAAGGCCGCGCGGCCGAGCCCGTAGCGACGAGCCAGCGCCCGCTCGGCGACCGCCTCCTCCGGCGCTCCCGCAGGCAGCAGGCGGCCACGGACGGCCAGCGGGGGGCCGATCGCGACGCCCCGTGCGTCGCACGGCGCGATCAGCGCGCGCGGATCGCGCCGCAGCCGCTTGACCTTCCCCGCCGCCCGCTCGCTGCGCACGTACGCGGCGCCGCCGGCCACGGCCGCCCACAGCGGCGTCGGCACGGCCCGACCGTCGCGCCGGAAGGTCACGAGGACGTGGCGCTTGTGGCGCGCCAGCTCGGCCAGCGAGCCGGTCGCCGCCGCCGTCTCGACCTGCGCCGCCCGCGCCGGGCGCGTGCGCGTCTGCAGCTTCGCGCCGGCCAGCGCGGCGGGCAGGCGCCGTCCCGGGCGCGGTCGGGCGGTGCGGCGCACGGCCACGCGCCTTAAGTCCCCCTCATCGCCACGGCGTACTCTCAACCCTGCCATGAGCCACCTCCCGCAGCCCTCCACCTCGGGCACCCTCGCGGCCCTCGGCCGGCGCGTCGTCGCCGGGCTCGTCCTGGTCGCCGTCGCGCTGCTCGCCCTGAAGATCATCGCCGGCTTCGTGATCGGCCTCGTCACCACGGTGCTGACGCTGGCCGCCGTGATCGGGCTGGTCGTCGTCGCGATCTGGGCCTACCGCCGCCTCTAGTGGCCTACATCCTGATCTGCACGTTCTTCGCCCTGGCCGGCGGGTTCGTCGCCAAGGTCAAGGGCTCGTCGTTCTGGATCTGGTTCGTGATCTCCGGCGTGCTCCCGGTCCTCGGGCTGGTCGCCGCGCTGCTCTACCGCGTCGACCGCGACGAGCTGCGCCGGCAGTGCCCCAGCTGCGGCAAGGTGGTCAAGCTCCACGACGCGCTGTGCACGCGCTGCGGCGCGGAGCTGGACTTCCCGGAGGTCGCGATCGTGCCCGAGTCTCAGGAGCGCGCGCCCGCACAGGGCTAGAATCGGGGTCCGCGCCGCCCCGAGCGGCGTTTATTCGTTTTCGCCCGGACCGATTCGCTGACGCTCATCGTCTGGGCGACGTCACATGGAAGGAGTAGCGAATGCGCGCAGTCGACGCAGTCATGGAGTGCCTCAAGGCCGAGGGCGTCGACGTCGTATTCGGCTACCCCGGCGGCGCCAACCTCCCGACCTACGACGCGTTCTACGACGCCGACATCAAGCACGTCCTCGTCCGCCACGAGGCGGGCGGCGGCCACGCCGCGGAGGGCTACGCCAAGGCCACGGGCAAGGTCGGGGTCTGCTTCGCGACCAGCGGACCCGGCGCGACCAACATCGTCACGCCGCTCACCGACGCGATGATGGACTCGGTCCCGGTCGTCTTCTTCACCGGCCAGGTGCGCACCGAGCTGCTCGGCACGGACGGCTTCCAGGAGGCCGACACGTTCGGCATCACCATGCCGATCGTCAAGCACTCGTTCATGATCCAGCACCCGACGGAGATCCCGCGGGTCATCCACGAGGCGTTCCACATCGCCCGCACGGGACGCCCCGGCCCGGTCCTGATCGACATGCCGACGGACCTCACCCGCGTGGAGATCGACTACGAGCCGGTCGGCGACGTCCGCCTGCCCGGCTACCAGCCGACCACCGAGGGCAACCAGAAGCAGATCCGGCTCGCCGCCAAGGCGCTGGCCAACGCCCGCCGGCCGGTGATCTACGCCGGCGGCGGCGTCATCAACGCCAACGCCGCCGCGGAGCTCACCGAGCTCGCCACCGCGGACCGCTTCCCGGTCACCTGCACGCTGATGGGCCTCGGCGCCTTCCCTGCGCCGCACGCCCAGTGGCTGGGGATGCTGGGGATGCACGGCACGCGCAGCGCCAACTACGCGATCGACGAGGCCGACCTGATCGTCGCGGTCGGCGCCCGGTTCGACGACCGGATCACCGGCAAGCTGTCGGAGTTCGCGCCGCGGGCGAAGTTCGTCCACATCGACGTCGATCCGGCCGAGATCTCCAAGAACGTGCCCGCGCACATCCCGATCGTCGGCGACGCGAAGAACATCCTCGCGCGCCTGCTGGTCGAGTACCGCGCGCAGGAGGCCGACCCCGCGCGCCTGAGCGAGTGGTGGGAGCGCATCGAGGGCTGGCGCGCCCAGCACCCGCTGCGCTACGAGGACTCCACGGACGCGGAGATCAAGCCGCAGTTCCTGCTCGAAGCGCTCTACGAGGTCACCGGCGGGGAGGCGATCCTCGCCTCCGACGTCGGCCAGCACCAGATGTGGGCGGCGCAGTACTACCACTTCCCCAAGCCGCGCCGGTGGATCAACTCGGGCGGCCTCGGGACGATGGGCTTCGGCCTGCCGGCGGCGATCGGCGCCGCCGTCGGCCAGCCCGACCAGCTCACCTGCCTGATCACCGGCGACGCCTCGGTCCAGATGAACATCCAGGAGCTCGCGACGGCCGCGGAGTACGGCGTGCCGGTCAAGGTGTTCATCCTCAACAACGGCTACCTGGGCATGGTCCGCCAGTGGCAGGAGCTGTTCTGGGACCGCCGCTACTCGCACGTCGACCCCGGCCGCTGGCCGGACTTCGTCAAGCTCGCCGAGGCCTTCGGGGCCACGGGCATGCGGCTGGAGGACAAGACGACGCTCGTGGAGGACATCCGCCGCGCGATCGAGACCCCCGGGCCGGTCGTGGTCGACGTCCGCGTCACCCGCGAGGAGAACACGTACCCGATGATCGCCCCGGGCGCCGCCGCTCGGGACATGGTGGGGTGAGGGAGATGGGCGAGCCGGGAACCAAGGAGCTGCTGTCGCTGGAGGAGCTCGAGGCTTCGGTCTCGATGCGCTCGGGCCGCAAGCACATCGTCTCGATCCTCGTGGAGAACAAGCCGGGCGTCCTGACGCGGATCGCCGGCCTGTTCGCGCGGCGCGGCTTCAACATCGACACGCTCGTGGTCGGCCCCACCGACGACGGCGCCTACTCGCGCATCACGCTCACGCTCGACGGGGCGATGCACCCCATCGACCAGGTGACCAAGCAGCTGCACAAGCTGGTCAACGTCCTGAAGATCCGCGACCTCGACCCCGCGGAGACGGTCGCGCGCGAGCTGGCGCTGTTCAAGATCGCCGCCGACGGCGCCGCGCGCTCGGAGATCCTCCAGATCGCCGACATCTTCCGCGGCAAGGTCATCGACGTCACGCGGCGCTCGGTGATCGTCGAGATCGCCGGCGCGGCCGACAAGATCGAGGCGTTCGAGCGGATGGTGCGCCCGTTCGGCCTGGTCGAGATGGCGCGCACCGGCGAGATCGCCATCTCGCGCGGGCGCGGCGAGACCTGATTGACGTTCCTCACCGCCCGGCGTAGGGTCGGGCGGTGAGGCGGATCCTCCTCGGGGTGCTGCTGGTCCTCGGCGCGGCGGCGGCGGCGCCGGCCGCTGCCGCCCCGCCCGACGTCATCCGGACCGGCGGCCCGAGCGGGACCGCGGACCGCAAGGTCGCCGTCGTCGGCTCGGCCACCGACCGGCTGGGCGCGACCTTCCAGGTGCTGCGGGCCGACGGCACGGTGGCGCGCACCGGCACGCTCACCCGCGCGCCCGGCAGCGCCGCGCCGTGGGCCTACGCGCTGCGGGCGGACTGGAGCGCGGTGACCGCGCCCGGGACCTACCGGATCGCCGTCGGCGCGCTGCGCTCGCGGCCGTGGACGGTCTCCGGCACCGCGACCGAGGCGCCGATCCGGGCCATGCTGCGCTTCTTCGCCGTCCAGAACGACGGCAACGAGCCGTCGCCGCTGCATGACCCGTCGCACCTCAACGACGGCCGGATCGCCGCCGGGAAGTACGCGGGCCGCACCTTCGACCTCACGGGCGGGTGGATGGACGCCGGCAACCAGGTCAAGTTCGTGCAGACCACCGCTCACGCCGCGGCGCTGCTGCAGGCGGCCGCGCGGATGGACCCGGCGCTGGCCGCGCCGCTGAACGCGACGGCCGACGTGGGCATCCGCTGGCTGCGCAAGGCCCATCCCGTCTCCGACCTGTTCGTCGTGCAGGTCGGCGACCAGCGCGACTCCGACGCGGGCTTCCGCGACCCGGCGGACGACGACGCGTCGAGCGAGCCGGGCATCGGCGTGCGCGCCGCCTACCCGCAGGCGGGCGCCGACCAGGCCGGCAAGGCGGCCGCCGCCCTCGCGCTCGCCGCCGACCGCTCGACGGGGACGGTCCGCAGCGGGCGCCTCGCGGCGGCGCGCCAGTGGTACGCGTTCGGCCGCGCCCACCCGTCCCCGGGCGCCGAGCTCGACGGCTTCTACTACTCGGACACCATCGCGGACGACATGGCGGCCGGCGCCGCCGCGCTGTACCGCACCACCGGCGAGGCGCACTTCCTCGACGAGGCGCTGGCCTACCTCGACGACGCGGGCGCCGGCGTCGGCTGGGACAGCGTCGGCTCGTTCGCCGCCGCCGACCTGTGCGGCGTGCTGGGCGCCCCGGGCGCCGCCGACCCGACGGCCCGCGCCGCCGCCTGCGACGCGCTCGGCGACCACGCGCGCGCGGGCGCCACGTTCGCCGGGCAGAACGCGTTCGGCACGCCCGCCCCGTTCGACGCGTTCGGCCACACCGCCGAGAACGCGTCGGCGGGCGCGCTGGCCGCGCTGGCCGCGCGGGCCGGGCGTCTCGCCGCCGGCCGGGGCGTCGCGGCGGGCGCGCGCGACTTCATGCTCGGACGCAACCAGTGGGGCGCCGGCTTCGTCGTCGGCTACGGCGCCGGCGGCGGCGCGCGCAACCCGCACCACTGGGCCCGGGCGCTCATCGGCCCCGGGCGCCCGGTCGGCGCCGTGGTCGGCGGCCCGTCGACCGCGGCGATCGTGAGCGGCGAGGGCCTGGCCCTCGACCCGAACGGCGCCTACAAGCCGTTCAACTCCACCCGGGTCTACGAGGACGACCTCGACGACTACGTGACCTCCGAGCCGGCGCTGGACTACACCGCGACGTCGATCTTCCTGCTCGCCGCCCTCGGCGCGCCCTAGAAGCGCTGCAGCCGCGGCGTCGGGCCCCAGGGCCGCGCGGCGCCCTCCCGCACCAGGCGGCCCGGGTTGCGCGACTCCCAGCGGGCCAGGTGCAGCGCGGCGGCCGCGGCGACCAGGCCGGTGCCCGCGGCGATGGCCAGCCCGAGGACCAGCAGCTTGACCACCGCGAGCACCGAGACGGCGATCAGCAGCGCGCCGGCCTTCGCGAGCGCCCGCGCGGCGGTCGTCCCCAGGCCTTCGAGGCGCGCCTCCTCGGGGGCGGCGGGCAGCTCCGCGAGCTGAGCGGGAAGGCCGCGGCGCAGGCCGGCCAGCCAGGCGACGACGGCGTAGACGACCGCGGCCAGGACCACGATGGCGGCGGTGATCTCGCCGGCGTCGCCCGCGTCGAGCGCCGCGGCGCCGAGCACGCCGAGGACGGGCAGCAGGAGCAGCCCGGCCATCAGCCAGCGGTCCAGGACGGCGGGGACGAGGCGCACAGACGGACGGTAGCCCGTCTCCTAGGGTGTAGGGCACCGTGGCCGTCCGGACGACCGCTCCCCGCACTCCCGCCGAGGCGCCGTTCGCGCTCGACGGGCGGTCGCGCGCGGTCCTGCTCAGCCGGCTCGCGCGGGCGGCGCGCGCCGCCGGGCGCGGCGAGATCCTCGTCGGCCTGACCCGGGCCGTCGCCCCGAGCGTCGACCCCAGCGCGGTCGCCTTCGCCTCCCGGCGCCCCGGCGAGCCGTGGGCCTGCTTCGAGCAGCCCGACCGCGACGGCGCGGCGCTGGCCACCCTCGGCGAGGTGCGGCGGATCGCAGCCGGCGGCAGCGGGCGCTTCGGGCACGCGGCGGCGGTCTGGCGCGACCTGGCGGGCGCGGCGATCGGGGACGCGCCCGACGGCCCGGCCGGCGCGGGCCTCGTGGCCGTCGGCGGCTTCGCGTTCGCGCCCGACGGCGGAACGGCGCCGCACTGGGCGCAGTTCGGCGCCGGCGGGCTCACCGTCCCCGAGGTCGCGATCGCGCGCCGTGGCGAGGACGTGCGCCTGACCGTCGCCGCGCTGGTCCGCGCCGGCGACGAGCCGCGCGCGCTGCTGGCGCGGATCGAGGCCCGCCTGGCCGAGCTGCGCGAGACGCCGCTCCCGCTGCTCGACCCCGCGCCGGCGGGCCACTGGCAGATCGCCGCGACCGCGCCGCCCGACCACTACGAGGCGGCCGTCGCCCGCGCGGCCGAGCGCATCCGGGCCGGCGACTTCGAGAAGATCGTCCTCGCCCGCGAGGTGGCCGTCCACGCTCCCGTGGCGCACGACGTGGCGGCGGTCTTCGGCGTCCTGCGCGCGGCGTTCACCTCCTGCTACGTCTTCTGCGTGGGTCGCGGGGACGCCGCGTTCGTCGCCGCCTCGCCCGAGCTGCTGGTCCGTCGCGACGGGCTGCGCGCCTCGACCGTCGCCCTGGCCGGCTCGACGCGCCGCTCGGCCGATCCCGGGGTCGACGCCCACCTCGGCGAACGGCTGCTGCGCTCGGAGAAGGACCGCGAGGAGCAGGCGATCGTCACCCGGCGGATCGCGCAGGCGCTGCGGCCCCACGCGGTCTGGGTGACGGCGCCCGAGGAGCCCGCCATCATCCGCGTCGCCAACATCCAGCACCTCGCCACGCCGATCCGCGCCCAGCTGCGCGAGCCGATGAGCGCGATCGAGCTGGCCGGGCTGCTGCACCCGACGCCGGCGGTCGGCGGCGAGCCGCACGCCGCTGCCGCGCCGCGGATCCCGGCCTTCGAGGGGCTCGACCGCGGCTGGTACGCCGGGCCGGTGGGGTGGACCGACGCGACCGAGGACGGCGAGTTCTGCGTCGCCCTGCGCTGCGCGCTCGTCACGGGCCGCGTCGCCCGCCTCTACGCGGGCGTGGGCGTGGTCCGGGACTCCGACCCCGCGGCCGAGCTGGCCGAGACCGAGGTCAAGCTCGGCGCGCTGCTGCCCGTGCTGTCCGGCTGACCGTTCTCGGGGGCCGGCCGGGCTTGCGCGCCATCCGGTCGGAGCCGTAGGCTGGCCCGATGCGTCGTCTTTCTCACCTTTGCGTCCTTGCGTCCGCCGCCGCCGTGCTGCTCGCCGGCTGCGGGGGCGGCGCCGCGGCCGGCGACGCCGATCCGGCCACGATCATGCCCGCCACCGCGGCCGTCTACCTCGAGGGCGTCGTGCGCCCGGAGGGCGATCAGCGGGAGGACGTCCTGGACGCCGCGAGCAAGATCCTGCGCACCGACGACCCGGAGAAGAAGCTGCGCGAGCTCTTCGACGAGGCCGTCGAGAAGGACGGGCAGGCGAAGCTCGACTGGGACAAGGACGTCGAGCCGTGGCTGGGGGAGCGCGCCGGCCTCGTCGTGACCAATCTGCAGGCCGACGAGCCCGACGCCCTGCTGGCGGTGGCCGCGAAGGACACCGACCGGGCGCAGGAGTCGGTGAACGACGCGCTGGCGCGCGACGGCAAGCCGCTGCGCGACGCGTCCTACCGGGGGACTGACTACAAGGTCAACGCCGAGAAGGTGGCGGTCGGCGTCGTCAAGGACTTCATCGCCTTCGGCGACGAGGCGCAGTTCAAGCAGGCGGTCGACGCCGCCAAGGGCAAGTCGCTGGCCGAGGAGAAGCGCTTCAAGTCCGCGATCGAGGACCTCGAGGACGACCGGATCGGGACCGCGTTCGTCGATCCGGCGCCGCTCTTCGACGCCGCCGCGAAGCAGGACCCGGAGTCCTCGTCCGACATCGAGCAGGCGCGCCGGCTGTTCGGGCTCGACAAGCTCGAGCCCATCGCCGCGGCGCTCGTGGCCGACGGCGAGCGGATCGCCATCGACAGCAGCGCGCCCGTCAGCGAGGGCAGCTCGCTGTTCGCGCGGCTGACGCTGCTGCAGGCCGAGGGCCCGGGCGAGATGCTGGGCGAGCTGCCCGCGGACTCGTGGCTGGCCTACGGCATCCCCAAGCTGGGCGAGTCCGCCAAGGCGGTGTACGACCAGTTCGCGGGCGCGCTCGGCGGCGCGGCGGTCGCCTCGCAGATCAAGCAGGCGACCGGCCTGGACCTCCAGCAGGACGTGTTCTCCTGGATCGGGGACACCGCGCTGTTCGTGCGCGGCGAGACGGAGTCGTCCCTGGAGGGCGCGCTCGTCATCGAGGCCACCGATCCGGCCAAGGCCCGCACCGCGGTGACCCGGCTCGTCGGCGCGGCGGCCAAGCAGAACGAGGCGTTCGGTCCGCAGCCGGTGAAGCTCCCGGGCGCCGACGTCGCGTTCCAGATCTCCGGGGCGGGGACGCCGCAGCGCGTCATCGTCGCGGTCGGCAAGGACCGCGCCGTGATCGCCATGGGCGACGCCGCCGCGCGCGACGCGCTCGCGCCCGCCGACAAGCTCGCCGACGCGGACGCGTTCAAGACGGCCGTCGACGCGCTGGAGGACGGCAGCAACCCGTCGCTCTACCTCTCGATGCCCGCGGTGGTCAAGCTCGCCGCCGCCTCCGACGGCGACGACCCGGAGTTCCAGCAGGCGCGGCCCTACCTCGAGGCGCTGGCGGCGGTCGTCGCGGGCGGCAAGAAGGACGGCGACCGGGCGCACTCGCGGGTGGCCGTGACGCTGAAGTAGCCGGCGCGGAGGGCTAGAGCCCGGCCGCCCGCAGGCGGCCGGCGACCGCGGCCCAGATGGCGCGGTGCAGCGCGACGTTGGCGTCGCGCTCGGTCCGGACGGCCAGGATCGTGGTGCGCTCGGCGACGAGCGCCCGGTCGAGGCCGTCGCGCAGCTCGCCGGGCGTCGCGGCCCGCTCGAACGCGCAGCCGGCCAGCTCGGCGGCGACGGCGAAGTCGACGCCGTGAGGCGTCGCGACGTGCTCCTCGAACGCCGCGCCCGCGCCGCTGACCGCCAGGAAGTGGAAGATGCCGCCGCCGTCGTTGTCGAGCAGGACGACGGTCAGCCTGGTCCCCAGCCGGCGCACCGCGAGCAGCCCCGCGAGGTCGTGCAGGAACGCCACGTCGCCGGTCAGCAGCACCACCGGCCCGGGGGCCGCCGTGGCGACGCCGAGCGCGGTCGACGTGGTGCCGTCGATGCCGTTGGCGCCGCGGTTGGCCAGCACGCGCGGCGGGTCGGCGCGCGCGGGGAAGAAGGTCTCGACGTCCCGGACCGGCATCGAGGCGGCCACGACGACCGTCGCGCCGGCCGGGAGCCGGGCGCCGAGCTCGGCCGCGACGCGCGGCTCGCTGAGCCCCGGGTCGGCGCCGAGCACCTCCGCGATCGCGCCGGCGGCGGCGCGGTCGGCGCGGTGCCACGCGTCCAGCCAGGCGCCGTCGCGACGGCGGCGGCCGAGCCGCTCGGCGAGCGCGCTCAGCGTCGCGCGCGGGTCCGCGGCGAGGACCGTGGCCACGCTGCCCGACGGGTCCTGCCAGGTGTGCTCGGGGTCGAACGCCACCTGCAGCGCGCCGTCCTGGCGCGTCAGCCACTCGCGCAGCGGCTTCGAGGTCGGCAGGTCGCCGACCCGCAGCACGAGGTCGGCGCCGTGGGCGCCGGCGAAGCCTGGGTCGCGCAGCAGCGCGTCGTAGTGGGCGATCGCCGGCTCGCCGCGGCGGGCGCCGGAGAGCGGCTCGGCCAGCAGCGGGATGCGGGCGCGCGCGGCGAACGCCTCCAGGGCGGCGCCGAGCGCGGGGTCGCGCTCGGCGCGGCCCGCCACGAGGACCGCCCGCGGCCGTGCGCGCAGCTCCTCGGCCAGCCCGTCGAGGGTCGCCTCGGACGCCGGTGCGGGGCCGCTCCGCGGCCGGGTCACCCACGGGCGCCCGCCGGCGCGCCCTGGCGCGGGGTCCTCGGCCGGCAGCGGCTCGTCGAGCACCAGCGGCTCGCGCAGCTGGAAGTTCAGGTGGACCGGACCGGGCCGGCCGTCGCCGGCGGTCCAGAACGCGCGGCAAGCCAGCTGGCGCAGCCAGCGGACGCGCGCCGGGGTCGCCGGCTGGTCGTCGATCTCGAAGTACCACTTGGCGGCGCTGCCGTAGAGCTTGACCTGGTCGATGACCTGCCCGGCGCCGATCTGGCGCAGCTCGGGCGGTCGGTCGGCGGTCAGCACCAGCAGGGGCACGCGGGCCTCGGCGGCCTCGTGCACCGCGGGCGCGTAGTTCGCGGCGGCGGTCCCCGAGGTGCACGCGAGCGCGACGGGCAGGCCGGACGCCTTGGCGAGCCCCAGCGCGAAGAACGCGCCGGCGCGCTCGTCGATGTGCGAGGTGGAGCGGATCCGCTCCTCGGCCACCAGCGAGAGCACGAGCGGCGTGGAGCGCGAGCCGGGAGACGTGCACGCCTCCCGCAGCCCGCAGCGCGCCAACTCGTCGACGAAGGCCCGCAGGCCGAGGTAGGTGTCCGTCGCGCTTGATGCCATGGTGAGGAGGTGGCCGCCGACCTCGTCCTGCTCCACGGCTTCACCCAGACCGGGCGGTCGTGGGACGGCGTGCGCGAGCGGCTCGAAGGCGGCGGACAACGCTACCGCGAGGTCGCCGCGCCGGATCTCCGCGGTCACGGCGCCGCGAGCGACGCGCGGCCGGCGTCCTTCGCCGCCGTCACCGCCGACCTCGACGCCGTCGTCGCGCCCGGCGCGCTGCTGGCCGGCTACTCGATGGGCGGGCGGATCGCGCTCCACTACGCGCTGGCCCGGCCCGGGCGGGTCGCGCGGCTCGTCCTGATCGGCGCCAGCCCGGGGCTCGCCGACCCGGCCGAGCGCGCCGCGCGGCGGGCCGCCGACGACGCGCTGGCCGACCGCATCGAGCGGATCGGTGTCGGGGCCTTCGCGGAGGAGTGGGCGGCGCTGCCGCTGTTCGCCGGCCAGCCGCCGGAGGCGCGCGCGATCGCCGCGGCCGAGCGCCGCCGCAACACCGCCGCCGGGCTGGCCGCGGCGCTGCGGGGGCTGGGGACCGGCGTCATGGCCCCGCTGTGGGACCGGCTCGGCGAGCTGGCCGCGGTCGACGTGGATCTCTTGGCTGGCGAGCGCGACGAGAAGTTCCGCGCGCTGGCCGGCCAGATGGCCGCGCGCCTGGAGCGCGCCACCCTCACCGTGGTTCCCGGCGCCGGCCACGCCGTCCACCTGGAGGCGCCGGGCGCCGTCGCCGCGGTGCTGCGGTGACACGCGGTCGGCGCGTGGCCGGCGCTGCGCTCGCCGCCGCCGGCCTCGCGGGGCTCGCCCGGCTCGCCTACGGCCCCGGCGTCGTCGGCTACGACGGCATGTACGCGCTCGTGTGGGGGCAGGCGCTCGCCCGCGGCGAGCTGCCCGACCTCGCGCAGGTCACCGCCCCGACGCCGCATCCGCTGGCCATCGCCGTCGCGGCGCTCCTCGCGCCGCTCGGGACGGCCGCCCCCGGCTGGTTCTCCGCGCTCGCCTTCCTGGCCTTCGGCGCGCTCGGGGTCGCCGCCTTCTCGCTCGGCCGCGCGTTCGCCGGCCCGCCGGCCGGCGTCGCGCTGGCGGCCATCCTCCTGACCCGCGAGGTGCTGGTCGTCGGCCTCCTGCAGGCGCTGATCGACATCCCGTTCGTGGCGCTCGTGCTGGCGGCGACCGCCGCGGCGCTGCTGCGGCGCGGCCCCGTCGGCGTCCTCGCGCCGCTCGTCCTCGCCGGCCTCCTGCGCCCGGAGGGGTGGGGGCTGGCGGCGGTCGCCGCGCTCTGGCTGGCCCGCGACGCGCCGCCGCGCCGCCGCCCTGAGCTCGCCGCCGCCGCGCTCGCCGCGCCGGTCGTCTGGTGTGCCTTCGACCTCGCTGCCACCGGGGATCCGCTCCACTCGCTCACCGCCACGCGCGAGCTGACCGACCGGCTGGCGCGACCCACCGGCCTGGTCAAAGCCGCCGAGTTCGCCCCCGGCCACCTCGGCGACATCCTCGGCGGAGCGCTGAGCGTCGCCGCGCTGGCCGGCCTCGCCGTCGCCGCCGTGCGCGTCCCTGACCGGACCGTCGCGCCGCTGGCCGTGCTGGCCGCGAGCCTCGCCGGCTTCCTGCTCCTAGGCGCGGCCGGGCTGCCGCTGCTGATCCGCTACATGCTGCTGCCGGCGGCGATGCTCGCGCTGTTCGCCGCCCACGCGCTGACCGGCTGGGCGTCATCGCGGGCGCCGTACCGGATCGCGTGGGCGGCGGGGGCGCTGGCGATCGCCGCCGCGCTCGCGGCCGCCGCGCCCGGGCAGCGCGAGACGTTCCGCCTCCTGGCCACCCAGACCGCCCAGCGCCGCGCGCTGGAGCAGGATCTGCGCGGGCTGGTCGCCCGGCCCGCGGTCCGCCGCCGGATCGCCGCGTGCGGCCCCGTCTACGCGCCAAGCTCGCGGCCCGCCCCGGTCATCGCCCAGCGCCTGGAGCTCCCGCCCGGCACCGTCCGCTCGGCGGCCTACGAGACGCCGCGGCGCGGCCTCTTCCTCTCCCCGGAGCCGGCCACGGGGCGGACCTACCTCCTCGACCCGCGCGAGCCGCACGCGGCGCCGGAGCCGCCGCCCGGGTTCCGCCCGGTCGCCCGCACGCAGGCCTGGCTGCTGACCGCGCGCTGCTAGCGGCGCAGCGTGATCTTGCGCCGCTTGGCCGTCCGGTTGCCGGCGACGTCGCGCGCCTCGACGCGCAGCGTCAGCCGGACCGACCGGCGCGGGCGGATCCGGGCGCGGGCCCGCTTCGAGAGCTTGAGCGTCAGCCGCCGCGTCCCCGCGCCCGACAGGCGACCGGTCTTGCGCGCGACCCGCGCCGAGCGCAGCCGCAGCGAGCGCCGCACGCGCCGTGAGGCCAGCGCCGTCGCGGTCAGCCGGCACGGCTCGTTGCAGCGCGCGCGGACGGGGATGCCGCGCCGCAGCGCGGTGCGGAGCTTCATCCGCCGGCGCGCCGAGAGCCCGAGCTTCGGGTCCTTGAGGTCCTCCGTGACGGTGATCCGAGCGGTCACCGGCAGCGAGGCGAGGCCGCAGACGTCGAGCACGACGAGGCGGACGAAGCTCGTCCCGACCGCCTTGAAGCGGTGGCTCGTCAGGGCGGCGGCCTGCTGGGTCTCGTAGGCGCCGTCCCCGTCGAGGTCGAAGAAGTACCCGGCGATCGGCGCGCCCGGCGCGCTGCGCGACGCGCTCGCGTCGAGCCCGACGCGCCGCCCCTGGGTCACGGTGGCCGGCGTCGCGGTGATGCGCGCGACCGGGCGGGCGACGGAGTAGCCGCGCGCCGTGCAGCGCCGGTCCTGGGCGGCCGCGCCGTCGAACAGCATGCCGGCGGCGAGCAGGAGAGCGAGGGCGAGGCCGCCGGCGGCGACGGCGAGGCGGGTGCGGGCAGTCATGGGGCGCGGCAGCGTAGCGCGAGATCGCTGAGCGGTCTGTCAGCCGGTGGACACCGCGCCGGCGCCGAGCCCCGGCTCCCGCGGCACCCGGATCGCGCCGCGCACGGCGCGCGGGCCCGGCACGTCGCCGGCGAAGGCGTCGAGCGTCGCCAGCCCGTGCGCCGGCATGAGCCCGCCGGCGGTCAGCCCCGCGGCGGCGTGGACGGCCGCGGCGATCCCGGTCGGGCCGTCGAACGTGGACGCGAGGTAGACCGCCGAGCCGGCGGCCCGGGCCAGCGCCGCGTCGCGCAGCACGCCGCTGATGCCGCCGCAGCGGGCGATCTTCAGGCACACCGCGTCGGTCGCTCCGGACCCGGCCGCGCCGGGCTCGGCCGCCGTCTCGTCCATCGCCAGCGGGACGTCGACCTCGGCACGCACGGCGCGCAGCGCCTCGACGCCATGGACGGGCTCCTCGGCCAGCTCGATCCCGACGGGCGCGAGGGCGCGCAGGTGCGCCACCGCCTCCTCGACCGACCACACCCCGTTGGCGTCGATCCGGATGGCCATCCGCCGGCCCGCGGCGGCGCGCACGGCCGCCAGGCGCCCCGCGTCGTCGCCGGCGCCCACCTTCACCTTCACGCAGTCGAAGTCCGCCGCCGCGGCTGCGGCGGCCGCCCGCGCGGCGCCCGCGCGGTCGAGCGCCCCGATCGTCGCGTTCACGGGGATCGACCGCGCCGCCTCCACCGAGAGCAGCTGCGCCACCGGCCGGCCCGCCCGCCGCCCCGCGAGGTCCCAGAGCGCGAGGTCGATCGCCGCCAGCGCCTGGGGGAGGTCGCGCTCGGCGCGGCAGGCCTCCAGCGCCGCGTCGGCCGGCACCTCCTCCAGGACGCGCGCGTAGACGTCGAGCGCCGCGCGCACCGCGGCCAGCGGGACGCCGTCGTAGGCCTCGAGCGGCGCGGCTTCCCCTACGCCGGCGAGGCCGTCGTCGTCCTGCAACCGCACTTCGAGCAGCTCGCGCACGGCGAGCGCGCCCCACGCGGTCTCCAGCGGCTCGCGCAGCGGCAGGGCGAGCGGCCGGACGTCGAGCCGCATCGCCGGTCAGCTCGCGAGGATGCCGGCCGACAGCAGCACGCAGAACACGAGCTGCAGCTGCCCGGTCCCGGCCAGGGCGCCGTTGAGCGACGGCCCGTCGACCCGCGAGCGCACCGTCCGCACCAGCGGCACCGCGAGGGGCACCGCGAGCAGCACGAGCAGCAGCCACGCCTCCAGCGAGCTCGAGCCGAGCAGCCACGGCAGCGGCGCCGTGACGAACGCGCCGGCGAGCATCGCCGCGTAGAGCCCGCGCGCCCGGTCGCGGCCCAGTCGGACCGCCAGCGTCCGCTTGCCGGCCCGGCGGTCGGTCTCGAGGTCGCGGACGTTGTTGACCACGAGGATCGCCGAGGCCAGCAGCCCGACCGGCACGGCGAGCACGAGCGACTCCCAGTCGATCGACTCGACCTGGGCGAAGTAGGAGCCGGCCACCGCGACGACCCCGAAGAACAGGAACACGAAGATCTCCCCGAGCCCCTCGTAGCCGTAGGGCCGCGGGCCGCCGGTGTAGAGGACGCCGGCCAGGATCGAGGCGGCGCCGACGAGCAGCAGCTCCCACCCGGCGGTGGCGATCAGGTACGTCCCGGCCAGGACGGCCAGCGCGAAGGAGACGTAGGTGGCCACGAGCACCTGGCGCGGCGGAACGAGCCCTCCGGCGGTGACGCGGACCGGGCCGAGGCGGTCCTCGGTGTCCGCCCCGCGCCGGGCGTCCGAGTAGTCGTTGGACAGGTTGGTGCCGATCTGGATGAACAGCGCGCCGAGCATCGCCGCGACGAACGTGAGGACCTTGAAGGTCCCCTGCGTGGCCGCCAGCGCGGTGCCGACGAGCACCGGCGCGACCGCCGCGGGCAGCGTCCGCGGGCGCGCCGCCATGAGCCAGATGCGCACGACGCCGCCTCCCTACGGGCGCTTCGGGAACCGGCCGAAGTCGGGCTTGCGCTTGGCCTTGTACGCCTCGCGCCCCTCGCGGGCCTCCTCGGAGGCGTAGAACAGGAGGTTGGCGTCATGGGCGAGCTGCTGGATGCCGGCCATGCCGTCCTCGTCCGCGTGGAAGCTGGCCTTCATCAGCCGCAGCGCGAACGGCGACAGCGCCAGCATCTCGCGGCACCACTGAACGGTCTCCTCCTCGAGCCGGTCGAGCGGCACGACGGTGTTCACGAGCCCCATCTCGAGCGCCTGCGCGGCGTCGTACTGGCGGCACAGGAACCAGATCTCCTTGGCCTTCTTGGGGCCGACCATCTTCGCGAGCAGCGAGGCGCCGTAGCCGCCGTCGAACGAGCCGACCTTGGGGCCGGTCTGGCCGAAGCGGGCGTTGTCGGCGGCGATCGTCAGGTCGCAGATCAGGTGCAGCACGTGGCCGCCGCCGACGGCGTAGCCCGCGACCATGGCGACGACCGGCTTGGGCAGCCGGCGCATCTGGACGTGCAGGTCGGTGACGTGGAAGCGACCCATGCCCGAGCCCGGCTGCGTCTCGTAGCCCTGGTCGCCGCGCACCCGCTGGTCGCCGCCCGAGCAGAAGGCCAGCGGACCCTCGCCGGTGAGCACGACGACCCCGACCGAGGTGTCCTCGCGCGCGCGCTCCAGCGCGGCGGAGATCTCGACGATGGTCTGCGGCCGGAACGCGTTGCGGACCTCCGGCCGGTTGATGGTGATCTTGGCGATGCCCGCGTCCTCGCCGCCCGACAGCTCGTAGCGGATGTCCTCGAACTCGCCTTCGGGCGTCCAGGTCGTCATGGGGCCTCGACATTAGCCTCTTAGCCATGGACGCCCGCGCCTGGCTTCCCCGCGCCGCGGCCCGCCGGCCGGACGCGATCGCGCTCGAGACCGCCGAGCTGCGCTGGACGTACGCCGAGCTGCTGGAGCGCGCCGCCGCCGCCGAGCCGGCCGCGGCGATCGCCCTGCCGCCGGGCCCGGACTTCGTCGTCGCCCTCCACGCCTGCGTGCTTCGCGGCGTGCCCGCCGTGCCGGTCGACCCGCGGCTGGGCGAGCGCGAGCAGGCGGCGATCCGGCGCGCCGCGACGCCGCCGGGCGCCTTGATGGTGGTCCACACGAGCGGCACGACCGGCGCGCCGCGCCCGGTCGCGCTGACCGCGGGCAACGTCCACGCCCAGGCGCTCGGCTCGGCGGTGGCCCTCGGCCTCGATCCGCGCGAGCGCTGGCTCTGCCCGCTTCCCCTCTCCCACGTGGGCGGGCTGATGGTCCTGCTGCGGTCGGTCATCTACGCGACCACGGTCGTCCTGCGCCCGCTCGAGGGCGCCGAGCTGCACGGCGCCACGCTCGCCTCGCTCGTCCCGACGCAGCTCGCCCGCGCGCTCGACGCCGGCCTGACCCGCCCGCCCGGCCTGCGCGCCGTCCTGCTCGGCGGCGCCGGCGCCCCGCGCCCGCTGCTGGCGCGCGCCGCCGCCGCCGGCGTGCCGGTCGCCCAGACCTACGGGCTGACCCAGGCGTGCTCGTCGGTCACGGTCTCAGAGCCCGGCGACCTCGCCACTCAGGGCGTGCCGATCCCCGGGGCGGAGGTCGGGATCGCGCCGGACGGCGAGATCCTCGTCTCGGGGCCGACGGTGGCCGGCGGCGGGACCCACGCGACCGGCGACCTCGGCCGGCTGGACGCCCGCGGCCGCCTGGTGGTCTCGGGCCGCAAGGCCGACACCATCATCACCGGCGGGGAGAACGTCGCCCCGGCGGAGGTCGAATCCGTCCTGCTCGAGCACCCGGCCGTCGCAGACGCCGCCGTCTACGGCCGGCCGGATCCGGAGTGGGGGGAGGCGGTGACCGCCCGTGTCGTCCTGCGCGAGCCGGTCGACCCCGACGCGCTGCGCGCCTTCGCCCGCGAGCGGCTGGCGGGCTTCAAGGTCCCCAAGGCGATCGAGGTGGCCGGCGAGCTGCCGCGGACGGCGTCGGGCAAGCTCCTGCGGCGAGCACTATCGTCGCCACCGTGACCATCGACCCCGACGACTACCGCAGGGCCAGCCGCGAGCGCTGGGGCCGGTCGGCGAGCGGCTGGAAGGCCCGCCGGGCGCAGTTCACGCGCGCGGCCATGCCGGTCTCCGCCGCGATGATCGACGCCATCGGCCCGCAGCCCGGCCACGCCCTGCTCGAGCTGGCCGCCGGCCTCGGCGACACGGGCTTCCTCGCCGCCGAGCTGATCGAGCCGGGCGGCACGCTGATCACCTCGGACTTCGCGCCCGAGATGCTCAGCGCCGCGCAGGAGCGCGCCGAGGAGCTGGGACTGCGCAACGTCCGTTTCAAGCAGATCGACGCCGAGTCCATCGACGTCGACACCGGCACGCTCGACGGCGTCCTGTGCCGCTGGGGCTACATGCTGATGGTCGACCCCGAGGCGGCGCTGCGCGAGACGCGCCGCGTCCTGAAGCCCGGCGGGCGCGTGGCGCTGGCCGCCTGGACCGGCGCGCAGGAGAACCCGTGGGCGTCGCTGAGCGGGCGCGAGCTGGTCCGGCGCGGCCTCGCCGAGGCGCCCGACCCGGCGGCGCCCGGGCAGTTCGCCTGGGCGGACCCGGCGCGCATCGAGGCGACGCTCGCCGCGGCCGGGTTCGTCGAGGACATCACGGTCGAGCGCGTCGAGTTCCCGATCGCCTACCCCTCGGGACAGGAGTGGTGGGCTGTCCAGCAGGACATGTCCTCGGCGTTCCGCGAGACCGTGGCCGGCCTGGACCCCGCGGCGGCCGCCGACCTGCAGGCCGCCCTGCGGGCCGCCGCGGCGCCGTACGAGCAGCCGGACGGGTCCCTCGTGTTCCCCGCCGCCACGTGGGTGGCGGCGGCCACCGCGTAGGCTGCCCCGCCATGTACTACGACGACGACGCCGACCTCTCGCACCTCGACGGCAAGACCGTGGCGATCCTGGGCTTCGGGTCCCAGGGCCACGCGCACGCTCAGAACCTGCTCGAGTCGGGCGTATCCGTCGTCGTCGGCCTGCGCGAAGGGTCGAGCTCGGTCGAGAAGGCGCAGGAGGCGGGCCTGGAGGTCTTCGGCATCGCCGACGCGGCCTCGCGCGGCGACATCGTGATGGTCCTGCTGCCCGACGAGAAGCACGGCGAGGTCTACGCGACCGAGATCGCCGACGGCATCGCGCCCGGCAACCACCTGATGTTCGGTCACGGCTTCTCGGTGCACTACGGGACCGTGACGCCGCCGCCCGGCGTCGACGTCTCGCTCGTCGCCCCGAAGGGCCCCGGCCACCTGGTGCGCCGCCAGTACACCGAGGGCTCCGGCGTCCCCGGGCTCCTCGCGATCCACCAGGACGCCACGGGGACGGCCAAGCCGGTCGCGCTCGCCTACGCCAAGGGGATCGGCTGCACGCGCGGCGGCGTGATCGAGACGACCTTCCGCGAGGAGACCGAGACCGACCTGTTCGGCGAGCAGGCCGTCCTCTGCGGCGGCGCCTCCGAGCTCGTCCAGGCCGGGTTCGAGACGCTGGTCGAGGCCGGCTACGACCCCCAGATGGCCTACTTCGAGTGCCTCCACGAGCTCAAGCTGATCGTGGACCTGATGTACGAGAAGGGGCTCGCGGGGATGCGCTACTCGATCTCCAACACCGCCGAGTACGGCGACTACACCCGCGGCAAGCGCGTCATCACCGAGGACACCCGCGCCAACATGCGCAAGATCCTCCAGGAGATCCAGTCCGGCGACTTCGCCCGCGAGTGGATCGCCGAGAACCGCGCGGGCCAGGAGAACTTCCTGCGGATGCGCGAAGAGCAGGCGCACGGGCAGATCGAGGAGACCGGCAAGGAGCTCCGCTCCAAGATGGACTGGCTCAACTGACGTCGCCCAGGCGACGAGCGCCAGCGAAGTCGGGCAGGGCGAAACCAGATCATCGCCAGCCCGTCACGTCCGGCGCCGCCCCGAGGGCGCGCGGCGCCGGGCGCGACATGATCGTCGGGGGGCCGGACGCGGCGACGAGCAGGAGCTCGCGCGGCCCCGGCCAGTCGGCCAGCAGCCACCTGCCGTCCGGCGACCAGGTGACGCCCGCGAGGAGGACGGGCCACGAGAGGCGCTCGCGGCCCCCGACCGCGACCTTCGAGCGCCCGCCGCCGGGCGACCGCGTCAACACGGCGAGGTCCGGGCGGCGGGGCGACCACGCGACGTCGGCGACCGGCCACCGCATCGCCGCGCGCCGCACCTGATTGCGCCGCAGGTCGGCGACCACGACCTCGCGCCGCCGCGCGACCGCCAGGCGCCGGCCGTCGCTCGACCAGGCCAGCGCCCGCGCGTCGCGGCCCACCGGCGCGGCGCTGCGCCAGACGAGCGCGCCGGTGTCGACGTCGCGGACGTCGAGCCGGCCCCGCGGGTCGACCGAGGCGAGCGTGTGCGGCGATCCCGGGCGCCAGGCGAGCGCCGGCGCCGCGGCGCGCGGCCCGTAGGCATGGTCGCCGGTGCCGTCGCCGGCGACCACGCGGACTCCCGCGCCCGTGGCGGCGTAGGCGACGCGGAAGCCGTCGGGCGACCATGCGGCCGCGCCGATCGCCCCCGGCGCGCGCAGGCGCCAGCGGATGGCGCCGCGGCGGTCGACGGCGGCGAGCGTCCGGCCGCGGTAGCCGGCGACGAAGCGCGCGTGCGGGGAGAGCGCCGCGCCGGTGAACGCGCCGAGCCGGCGCACGCGGCCGCTGCGCGGGTCGACGAGGACCGCCCCGGCGCGCCCCGCCGCCAGCACGGTGCTGCCGCCGCCGCGCAGGACCGCGGGCGGCCGCGGCGGCGGGGCGGGCTGCGCGGGCGGCGCGATCGTCCGCCGGACCCAGTCGCCGACCGCCTCGCCGGGGCGCCCCGCGGCGGCCAGGACGGCGGCGAGCAGCAGCACCGCGAACGCCACCGCGGCCCACGGGCGGCGGGCCGGCCGCGGCGCCGGCGCGGCCGCCCGCACCACGGCCCAGGCGCGGTCCTCGGCCGCCGCGGGCTCGGGCGGGGCGGCGTCGCGCAGCCGGTCGCCGAGGGTCACGGGGCCTCTCCGAGCGCGGCGGCCAGCGCGTCGAGCGCGCGCCGCAGCCGCGAGTTCACGGTCCCGCGCGGCAGGTCGAGGAGCCCCGCGATCTCCGAGGGCGTGTAGCCGAGCAGGTGGCGCAGCACGACGACGGCGCGGTGCTCGGGTGCCAGGGCGGCGAGCGCGGTCAGCAGCTCGGGATCCGGCGCGGCCGCCGGAACGCCGGCGACGGGCTCGACCGCCTCGCCGGCCACCTCGCGCCGCGCGGCGCGGGCGCGCGTGAAGTCGATCGCCCGGTTGACGACGATCCGGTGCAGCCACGGCGCGAAGGGCCGCCGGCGGTCGAAGGACCCCAGGCGCCCGAACGCGGCGAGGAACGCCTCCTGGGCGACGTCCTCGGCCTCCTGGGCGTCGTGGGTGATGAGCCACGCCGCCTG
>DASVQH010000206.1:0-2606 GCA_036389195.1 Solirubrobacteraceae bacterium | reverse complement strand
GCGGTTGCCCGGGCCCGTGACGGGCCGGCCGCGGCGGCCGTTGTCGAACAGCGCGTCGACGGCCTCCTGCAGCATCCGCTTCTCGTTGTTGACGATGATCTCCGGCGCGCCGAGGTCGAGCAGGCGCTTGAGCCGGTTGTTGCGGTTGATGACGCGGCGGTAGAGGTCGTTGAGGTCGGAGGTCGCGAAGCGGCCGCCGTCCAGCTGGACCATCGGGCGCAGCTCCGGCGGGATGACCGGGATCGCCTCGAGGATCATCTGCTCGGGGCGGTTGCCCGAGTTGATGAACGCCGACGCGACCTTCAGCCGCTTGACCGCACGGGCCTGCTTCTGCCCCTTGGCGGTCTTGACCAGGTCCTCGAGCTCCTCGCGCTCGGCCTCCAGGTCGATCTGCTCGAGCAGGTCGCGGACCGCCTCGGCGCCCATGGAGCCGCGGAAGTACTCGCCGAACCCGTACGGGGAGCCGAAGCGCTCCTTGAGCTCGCGGAACAGCGTCTCGTCGTTGACGATGTCCTTGGGCTTCATCGACTGGAACGTGTCCCAGACCTGGCGCATGCGCTCGGCCGCGTCCTCGATGTAGGCCTCGGTGTCCGAGATGTCCGAGTCGAACATCTTGCGGAGGTCCTTGAGGTGCTTCTCGCGCTCGTCGGTGTCGAGCTTGGCGACGTCGAGCTCCAGCGACTCCATCCACAGGTAGTCGTCGTCGGAGAAGCCCGTCTGCGAGCCCGAGGTCAGGTAGGCCTCGCGGCGCTCGAGCGACTCGCGCAGCTCGAGGACGCGCTCCTCCTTCTCGGCGGCGTAGGCGTCGAGGACCTCGTTGACCTGGGTCTGGAGCTCCTCCATGTCCTTCGCGCGGGCCTCCTCGTCGACCCACGTGACCATCGAGGCCGCGAAGTAGAGGACCTTCTCGAGCTCCTTGGGCGCCATGTCGAGCAGGTAGCCGATGCGCGACGGCACGCCCTTGAAGAACCAGATGTGGGAGACCGGGGCGGCCAGGTCGATGTGGCCCATGCGCTCACGGCGCACCTTGGACCGCGTGACCTCGACGCCGCAGCGCTCGCACACGATGCCCTTGTAGCGGACGCGCTTGTACTTGCCGCAGTAGCACTCCCAGTCCTTGGTGGGACCGAAGATGCGCTCGCAGAAGAGGCCGTCCTTCTCCGGCTTGAGCGTCCGGTAGTTGATCGTCTCCGGCTTGATGACCTCGCCCGAGGACCAGGACCGGATCTGCTTGGACGACGCGAGGCCGATCTCGATCGCGTCGAAGTTGTTGATGTCAATCACGTTCTAGTCCTCAGTCCCGGTGTCGTCCTCGATGTAGCCGGCGTCGGTGGCGTCCGCGTCGGCCGTCATGCCCTCCTCGCCCTCGGCGATGACGAGCTCCTCGACCTCGTCAGCGGGGGCGTCCTCGTCCTGCGTCGTGGCGGCGGCGACCGCCTCCGGGGCGTTCTCGACCTCGACCGCGGCCTCGCCGGGGTTCTCGGCCCCCGCGCGCACGCCGGACAGGTCGATGCCGAGCTCCTCGGCCGCCCGCAGCAGGTCGTCGTCCTCGTCGCCCATCTCGGCGCGCGTGCCCTCCTCGGAGACCACGTTGACGTCGAGCGCCAGCGACTGCATCTCCTTCAGGAGCACCTTGAAGGACTCGGGGATCGACGGCTCGGCGATGTTCTCGCCCTTGACGATCGCCTCGTAGGCCTTCACGCGCCCGACGGTGTCGTCGGACTTGATGGTCAGCATCTCCTGCAGCGTGTAGGCGGCGCCGTAGGCCTCCAGGGCCCACACCTCCATCTCGCCGAAGCGCTGGCCGCCGAACTGCGCCTTGCCGCCCAGCGGCTGCTGGGTGACCAGCGAGTACGGGCCGGTCGAGCGGGCGTGGATCTTGTCGTCCACGAGGTGCAGGAGCTTCAGGATGTACATGTAGCCCACCGTCACCGTCTGCTCGAACGGCTCGCCGGTGCGGCCGTTGAACAGCTGGAGCTTGCCCGAGGCCTTCTCGCCCGGGCGGCGGGACTCGTCGATGTCCATCCGGATGCGGCCCTTGTGCTCCTTCTGCCACTCCACGAGCGCGTGGTCGACGTCCTGAACGGTGGCGCCGTCGAACACCGGGGTGGCGACGTAGACCTTCGCGCGCTTGCCGTTCCCGGCCTCGTCGGCGCGACGGGTGGCCTCGGTGCCGTCGGCGTACCAGCCCTGCGCCGCGGCCCACCCGAGGTGGGTCTCCAGGATCTGGCCGATGTTCATGCGCGACGGGACGCCCAGCGGGTTGAGGATGACGTCGACCGGCGTGCCGTCCTCCAGGAACGGCATGTCCTCCTCGGGCACGATCTTCGAGATCACGCCCTTGTTGCCGTGGCGGCCGGCGAGCTTGTCGCCCTCGGCGATCTTGCGCTTCTTGGCCACGAACACGCGCACGAGGTCGTTGACCCCGGGCGGCAGGTCGTCGCCGCCGGCGCGCGAGAAGGTCTTGACGTCGATGACGACGCCGCCCTCGCCGTGCGGGACCTTGAGCGAGGTGTCGCGGACCTCGCGCGCCTTCTCCTTGAAGATCGCGCGGATCAGCTTCTCCTCGGCGGTCAGCTCGGTCTCGCCCTTCGGCGTGACCTTGC
>DASVQH010000205.1:0-5245 GCA_036389195.1 Solirubrobacteraceae bacterium | reverse complement strand
CCCGGGTGCGCCGCGGCCGGCTGGCGCTGCGGGTGCGGCGCCGCGCGCGGCTGCGGCTGACCGTCCGGCGCGCCGGCGGCGGGCGGGCGCGGGTCATCTCCAAGACGCTGCGGCCGTGCCGGACCTACCGGTTCCGCCTGCGCTCGCGCAGCGGCCGGGCCACGGTGCGGCTGCGCCGCGGCGGGCGCACGGTGGCGCGCCGCACGCTCCGGTTCTAAGAGCGCCGTGCGGCGCACCCGCGCCAGCGGTTAGGGTCGGTGGTCCACCCAGGAAAGGCGCCTCATGACCGGCCGTGTCCGCCGTGCCCTGACGTTCTCGAACGTCTGCTCCTTCCTCGCGCTGGTGATGGCGCTCGGGACCGGCGGCGCCTACGCCGCCAACACGGTCTTCTCGACCGACATCGTGGACGGCGAGGTGCGGACCGCCGACCTCGCCGTCTCGGGCGTGACCAACGCCAAGCTCGCGCCGAACGCGGTCGGCACCGGCAAGATCATCGACGGCACCATCGCCGCCGCCGACATCGGGACCGGCGGCGTGGGCTCGGCCGAGATCGCCGACGGGACGGTCGGGACGGCGGACCTGGGCTTCAACGCGGTCGGCTCCGGTGCGATCGCGACCGACGCGGTCGGGCAGACCGAGGTGGCCGACAACGCGATCGACGCCGGCGAGATCGCCGACGACTCGCTCGACGGCGACGAGATCCTCGACGACTCGCTGCTCTCCGCCGACCTCGGCGCCGGCGCGGTCACGGGCTCGGAGCTGGCCGCCAACGCGGTCACCGGCGCCAAGATCGCCGCCAAGACGATCACCGCCGCGGACCTCGCCGGTGGCCGGTCCACGGGCGTGATCTCCCTCAACGCGGGCTTCGCGGCCAGCGGGCGGTGCAACGACTTCAACCTCTCGATCGCCGGCGCGCGCGCCGGCGACGCGGTGATCTTCTCGGCGGCGGGCAGCGTGCCCGAGGGCGTCCTCCTCACCGGCGTCCGCGCGCCGAGCGACGGCGTCGTCGTGATGAAGGCCTGCAACTTCACCGGGGGCACCGCGCCCGCGGTCGACGAGCTCCGGATCTCAGTGCTGACGCTGAGGATGTGAGCGGCCGGGCGCGCGGGCGCCCGCCCTCCTTCTACAGTCGAATCCAGGATGTCCGCCCCTCCCGCCGCGCCACACCGGCCGCGGAACGACCTCGCGCAGTACGACGACCTCGCCGGGGAGTGGTGGAAGCCCGGCGGCGCGTTCGCGGCGCTGCACTGGCTGGCGGCGGCCCGCGCGCGGCTGATCCCGCCCGCCCCGGCCGCCGGTGCCCGCCTGCTCGACCTCGGCTGCGGCGGCGGCGTGCTCGCGCCGCACGTGCCGGCCGGCTACGAGCACCACGGCGTCGACCTCAACGAGGCCGCGCTGCACCAGGCGGCCGCGCACGGGATCCGCACCCACCGCGCCGACGTCACCGCGGTCCCGCTGCCCGACGCGTTCGCCGAGGTCGTCGTGGCCGGGGAGCTGCTCGAGCACGTCCCGGATCCCGAGGCGGTGATCGCCGAGGCCGCGCGGCTCGTCAAGCCGGGCGGCACGGTGATCTTCGACACCATCGCCGACACCGCCTTCGCCCGGCTCAGCCTGGTGACGATCGGCGAGCGGATGCCCGGCGGCCCGCCGCCGCGGATCCACGATCCCGCGCTCTTCCTCTCCCCCGCGCGCGTGCGGGCGGCGTTCGCCCGGCACGGCATCGCGGTCGCGCTGCGCGGCCTGCAGCCGCATCCGCTCGACTACGCGCGCTTCCTGCTCGACCGCTCGCGCACTGTGCGCATGGTCGAGACGCGCTCGCTCGCGGCGCTGTACTACGGGTCCGGGGTCAAGCCGGCGGAGGCCGTCCGGTGACCCCGGCCTCCATCGCCGCCGTGGCCAGCGCGGTCCCGGGCCGCCACAAGACCCAGGGCGAGATCTGGGAGAGCTTCTTCGCCGGCCACTACGACGGCTCCGAGCTCGCCGAGCAGGTCTTCGCCAACGCAGGCGTCGAGACCCGCCACGGCGTCATCGACCCCGCCGAGGAGGACATCTCGGGCTGGTCGACCGGCCGCCGGATGGAGCGCTTCGTCTCGGAGGCGATGCCGCTCGGCGAGGAGGCGCTGCGCGCGGTGCTCGACCGCGCCGGCCTGACGCCGGAGGAGATCGGGCTGCTCGCCGTCGTCTCGTGCACCGGCTACGCCACGCCCGGCCTCGACATCCTGCTGGCCCGCGACCTCGGCCTCCCCGCCGACGTCCAGCGGCTCCACATCGGCCACATGGGCTGCTACGCGGCGATCCCCGGGCTCGGGGCGGCCGCCGACACGGTCGCCGCGCGCGGCAAGACCGCGCTCCTGCTGTGCCTCGAGCTGACCAGCCTGCACGTCCAGCCGGCCACCGAGGACGCGGGGCAGATGGTCGCCCACGCGCTGTTCGCCGACGCCGCCGCCGCCGTCGCGCTGAAGCCGTCCGACGGCTCCGGCGGGCTCGAGGTGCTCGACGTCGTCGCGCGGACCGACGTCGCGAAGTCGGAGCTGATGACCTGGGACATCACCGACCACGGCTTCCGCATGGGCCTCTCCCCGCGGGTCCCCGCGGTGCTGCGCAAGCACGTCGGCGCCGTCGCGGAGGACCTGCTCGCCGCGCACGGCCTGAAGGCCGCCGACGTCGCGGGCTGGGCCGTGCACCCGGGCGGGCCGCGCATCGTCGATGCGGTGCAGAAGCGCCTGAAGCTGTCCGACGAGCAGGTCGCCGAATCGGCCGGCGTGCTGCGCGACTACGGCAACTGCTCGTCGGCGACCGTCCTGCTCATCCTCGAGCGCATGCTCGCCTCGGGACGTCTGAAGTCCGGCGACCACGTGGTCGCCATGGCGTTCGGCCCCGGGCTGACGCTGTACATGACGTTGCTGCGTGTAACGTCGCCCGCTCTCTCGACCTCGACCTAGCTAGGAGACAACCACCCATGGGAGTCCTCGACGACAAGGTGGCCATCGTCACCGGCTCGGCGCGCGGCATCGGCCGCGCCACGGCCGAGCTGCTCAGCGCGCAGGGCGCGAAGGTGCTCATCAACGACCTCGACGCCGACGTCGCCGAGCAGACGGCGTCCGAGATCGCCGGCGACACCGTCGTCTACGGCGGCGACCTGACCAAGCCGGGCGCGCCCGACGAGCTCGTCAAGACGGCGGTCGACGCCTTCGGCCGCCTCGACATCATCGTCAACAACGCCGGCTACACGATCGACGCGCCGATCCACAAGATGAGCGACGAGGCGTTCCAGCGGATGCTCGACATCCACACGATCGTCCCCTTCCGCGTCATCCGCGCCGCGGCGCCCCACCTCCGCGAGCCCGCCAAGGCCGAGCGCGAGCGCGGCGAGGAGGTCTTCCGCAAGATCGTCAACGTCTCCTCGACCTCGGGGACGATGGGCAACGCCGGCCAGGCCAACTACTCGTCGGGCAAGGCGGGCGTCGTCGGCCTGACCAAGACGCTGGCCAAGGAGTGGGGGCAGTTCAAGGTCAACGTCAACGCCGTCGCGTTCGGCTACATCGAGACGCGCCTGACCGCCTCCAAGGACGACGAGAACGTCATGGAGATCGACGGCGAGAAGGTCCAGCTGGGCATCCCGGACCAGCTCCGCGGCATGGCCACGATGCTGATCCCGCTCGGCCGTGCGGGCACGCCGGAGGAGGCCGCCGGCGGCGTGTTCTTCCTCTGCTCGCCGTGGTCGAACTTCGTCCACGGGCAGGTGCTGAGCGTGACCGGCGGCCAGATCACGGGGATGAGCTCGTAGGCGCCGCGCCCGCCATGTCTGTCGTTACCCGGGAGGACCTCGACGAGCTCCTCCCGCTCCTGCGCGCCTACCTCGACTTCTACGAGGTGGCGCCGGACGACATCGACGTCCAGACCCTCTGCGAGACGCTGATCGACGACCCCCGGCACGAGGGGGTCCAGCTGCTCGCGCGGGACGGTGACGGGCGGGCGGTCGGGTTCGCGACGATCTTCTGGAGCTGGTCGACGCTGAGCGCCGCGCGTATCGGCGTCATGAACGACCTGTTCGTGGCGCCCGAGGCGCGCGGGACCGGCGTGGCCGACGCCCTCATCGCGGCGTGCGCCGACCAGTGCCGGGTGCACGGCGCGACGGTGCTGGAATGGACCACCGCGCTCGACAACCACCGGGCGCAGGCGGTCTATGACCGGGTCGGTGGGGTGGCTTCGCGGTGGGTCTCCTATGAGCTGCCCGTGGCGTAGGCTCTGGTTTCATGAAGATCGTCAAGCCATCGGACGAGGACCGCGACACCGCGCGGGGGGTGGTCGGCGGGGCGGAGATCTCCCAGGCGACCACCGGCGCCACCAACATCTACATGGGCGTCTTCCGCGTCCCGCCCGGCGCCCGCTCGCGGCCGCACTACCACGAGAACTGCGAGTCGGCCGTCTACCTGCTCTCCGGCGCCCTCGAGGTCCGCTGGGGCGACCAGCTCGAGGAGGTCGTCGAGCTCGCCCCGCGCGACATGGTCTACGTCCCGCCGCGCGAGACCCACATCCTCCAGAACCTCTCGGACTCCGAGCCGGCCGAGTACGTCGTCGCGCGCGACTCGCCGACCGAGGACTCCGTCGAGGTCCCCTGGGCCGGGTGAGCGCCGCCGCCGCCGAGCTCGCGCGCCTGCACGCGGCGCCCGAGCTGCTGATCCTGGCTAACGTGTGGGACGTCGGCAGCGCGCGGGCGGTCGCGGGGGTCGAGGGCACCCGCGCCGTCGCCACGGCCAGCCACGCGATCGCCGCCGCCCACGGGTACCCGGACGGCGAGCAGATCCCGCTCGAGCTGCACCTCGCGGCGATCGAGCGCATCGTGCGGGCGGTCGAGCTGCCGGTCACCGCCGACCTCGAGGCGGGCTACGGCGACCCGGGCGAGACGGCCCGGCGCGCGATCGCGCTGGGCGTCGCGGGGATGAACCTGGAGGACGAGCGCAAGCCGCTCGGCGAGGCGGTGGCGGCCGTCGAGGCCGTCGTGGCCGCCCGCGAGGCCGAGGGGACGGGGCTCGTGCTCAACGCGCGCACGGACGCGTACCTGCTCGGCGCGCCCGACCCGCTCGCGGAGGCGCTCGAGCGCGGCCGCGCGTTCCTGGAGGCCGGCGCGGAGTGCGTCTTCGTCCCCGGCGTGCGCGACGCGGCCACCGTCGAGGCGCTGGTCGCCGGCCTGGGCCGCGGCAGGCTCAGCGTCCTGGCCGGCCCGGGCGCCCCGCCGACGGCC
>DASVQH010000204.1:0-20241 GCA_036389195.1 Solirubrobacteraceae bacterium | reverse complement strand
CGCGAGCTGCTGGTCGCCGCGGCCACCGCCGGGCAGCTCGGCGTCATCCTGCCGGTCCTGGCCGCAGCCACGCAGCTCGTCGACGACGTCTACGTCAACGACGACCCGCGGCGGGTGGCCGGCGGCCTGGTCCTCCTGCCGGACACGGCGGGCGAGATCGCGCTGGCCGCCCTGGCGCTGCTGGCCGTCGCGTGGATCGTGTCGATGGCCGGGGCGATCGTGGCCTTCGCCGGGTTCAGCGTCACCCGCACCGGCGACCGCCTCGTGATCCGCCGCGGCCTGCTGGCGCGCCGCGAGGCCAGCGTGCCGCTCGCGCGCATCCAGGCGGTGATCGTGATCGAGGGGCTGCTGCGCCAGCCGTTCGGGCTCGCGTCCTTGCGCGTCGAGGTGGCCGGCTACGCGCGCGAGGCGGCCGCCGCCCAGACCCTCTTCCCGCTCGTCCGCGCCCGCGAGGTCGAGGCGTTCCTGGCCGAGATGGCGCCCGCGCTCGCCGGCGACCCGGCGCCGCTCGCGCGCCCGCCGGGCCGCGCACTGCGCCGCTACGCGCTCCCGCCGACGCTGATCGCCGCCGTCCCCGCCCTCGCCGCCGCGCTCGTGCTCGGCAGCCTCTGGCCCCTGCTGGCCGTCCTCCCCGCCGCGCTGCTCGGGCCGGCGCGGTTCCGCGCCGCGGGCTGGCGGATCGAGCCCGCCCGCGTGACCATCCGCTCTCGCCGCCTGGCCCAGCGCACCGTGCTGGCCCGCCGGACCCGGCTGCAGGAGCACCGCCTCTCCCAGACGCCCTTCCAGCGCCGCGGCCGGCTGGCCACCCTGGCACTGGCGGCGGGCGCCGGCACCCGCGCCCGCGTCGCCCACCTCGAGGAGCCGGTCGCGCGCGAGCTTTTCGCCGCGCTCTAGCGGCGCGTCACGCGGAACGACGCCACGACGCACGCGTGACAGCCCGACCCGACCTCGTAGCGGCCGGGCGTGATGCGGTGGCGGCCGTCGCGCTGCTGGAAGCAGAGGCCGCGCGCGGGCACCTCGAACCAGCCATGCGCCATGCCGTGGCGGTTCGCGCGGACGGTGGAACGGCCGCCGGCGATCGCCTCGCACCCGTCGGCGGCGAAGTACCGGGAGAGGAACGGGCCCGGGTAGCCGTTCCGGCGGTCGAGGGCCTGGCCGAAGCACCGCCCGCTGACGTGGATCCGCGTGCCGACGGGGCCGCGGGACGGGCGAAGCCGGACGTCGAGCGGCCCGCCGTCCTTGACGCACGCCTGCGTCGGCTCCGTGACCGGCCGGGCGGCGGCGGTCGCCGCCACTCCGACCGCCAGGACGACGACGCTGACGATCAGTGACATGGCGCGCATCGGCGGGATGATGTCAGGTGATGCCGAGCCGGTCGAGCAGCGCGTCATCGGCGCGCCACGACCGGCGCACGCGCACCGACAGCTCGAGATGCACCCGCGCGCCGAGCTCGCGCTCGAGCTCCTTGCGCGCGGCGGTCCCGATGGCCTTGATCATCGCGCCGCCCTTGCCGATGACGATGCCCTTCTGGGACTCCGTCTCCACCCACAGCAGCGCGCGGACGATGATGAGGCCGGTCTCCTCCTCCTCGACGATCTCGTCGACCTGCACCTCGACGGCGTGCGGGACCTCCTGGCGCGTCCGGCGCAGCACCTGCTCGCGGACCAGCTCGGCGAGCATGACCTGCTCGGACTGATCGGAGCGCTCGTCGGCCGGGAAGAAGAACGGCCCCGCGGGCAGCAGCCCGACGAGGTGCTCCACGAGCGCGCCGACGCCCTTACCCGTGTGAGCGGAGATCGGGAACACGTCGGCGTCCTCGAGCCCGAGCTCGGCGGCGGCCTGCAGCGCCTCGACGGTCCGCGTGTGGTTCAGGCGATCGATCTTGTTGACGGCGATCGTCACCGGCACGCCGGCGCCGGCCAGCGACTCGGCGATGAAGCGGTCGCCCGGCCCGCCGACGCCCTGGTCGCCGTTGACGAGCAGCAGCGCCGCGTCGGCGTCGGCGACCTCGGACTCGACGCGCCGCTGCATGCGCGCGGTCAGCGGGTCGCGGGGGCGCTGGACGCCCGGGAGGTCGGTCAGCACGAGCTGCCACGCGGGCGGCTGCGCCGGATCGGTGGCGACCCCGCGGATCGCGCGCCGGGTGGTCTGGGGCTTGTCGGAGACGATGGCGATCTTGCGGCCGACGATCGCGTTGACCAGCGTGGACTTGCCGGCGTTGGGCCGCCCGGCGAGCGCGACGAAGCCCGAGCGCGTCACCACGACAGGATCTCCTTCTGCAGCGCCAGCATCTCGCCCTCGTCGGTCTCGTGGTCCATGCCGGTCAGGTGCAGGGCGCCGTGGACCACCGCCTCGGCGAGGTCGACGGTGTGCTCCGGGCAGATCATCACGTCGCCCAGCTCGCGCTCCCCGAACGCCTCGCCGTCCTCGTCGACCGGGAACGAGAGCACGTCGGTCGGCTCCGGCTTGCCGCGGTGCTCGGCGTTGAGCTCGGTGATCCGCCGCGCGTCGACGAAGTGGACCGCGACGTGGCCTTCCTCGATCCCCGCCGAGGCGAGCGCCAGCGCGCAGAGCCGGTGGACCTCCTCCTCGTCGAGTCCCCGGCCGAGAACCTCGACGTCAAGCACGTTCGGTCACGGCCGGCGGGTGCTCCGCGCCGGCCGCAGCTCGGGCGCCGACTGCTCGGCGTGGCGGTCGTACGCCGCGACGATGCGCTGGACGAGCTTGTGGCGCACGACGTCGTCACCGCCGAAGCGCACGAACGACACGTCCTCGACGTCGCGCAGGATGTCGCCGACCACGACGAGCCCCGACTTCTGGTCGCGCGGGAGGTCGACCTGGGTGACGTCGCCGGTGACGACCATCTTCGAGCCGAACCCGAGCCGCGTGAGGAACATCTTCATCTGCTCGGGCGTCGTGTTCTGCGCCTCGTCGAGGATGATGAAGGAGTCGTTGAGCGTGCGCCCGCGCATGAAGGCCAGCGGCGCGACCTCGATGACGCCGCGCTCCAGGTGCGAGGAGACGCGCTCGGGATCCATCATGTCGTGCATCGCGTCGAACAGCGGGCGCAGGTACGGGTCGACCTTGGCCATCAGGTCACCGGGTAGGAAGCCGAGCCGCTCGCCGGCCTCGACCGCGGGCCGCGTGAGGATGATGCGGTTGACCTCGCGCCGCGCCAGGGCGGCGGTGGCCATGGCGATGGCCAGGAAGGTCTTGCCGGTGCCGGCCGGGCCGACGCCGAACGTCACCGTCGAGGTGCGGATGGCGTCGACGTAGCGCTTCTGGTTGACCGACTTGGGCGCGACGCGCAGGTTGCGGTGGCGCCACACGACGTCGTCGACCACGCGCGCGGGCGACTCGTCCTCGTCGAGGACGCGCGCCACGGTGTCGAGCATCGCGACGTCGACCGCGTGCCCGCGCTCGACGAGCTGGGACAGCTCGCGGATGACCGTCCCGGCCGACGCGACCGCCTCGGCGTCGCCGTCGAGCGTGATGACGTTGCCGCGCAGGAACACCTCGGAGTCCAGCCGGCGCTCGAGCTCGCGCAGCAGCTTGTCGTGCTCGCCGGCCAGCTCGGCGGCGACCTGGTTGGAGACCTCGATCTGACGGCGGGCCACTAGGCGGCCAGTGCCTCCCGCACCTTCGCCGACACGCGCTTGCCGTCCGCCCGGCCGCCGGCCGCGTCGAGCGTGTGCTTGATCGCCTTGCCCATGTCGCGCGGGCTCTCGGCGCCGGTGGCGGCGATCGCGTCGCGCACGAGCGCGTCGAGCTCTGCGTCGGAGAGCTCCTGCGGCAGGTAGGCCTCGATGGTCGTCGCCTCGAACGCCTCCTGGGCGGCGAGGTCGTCGCGGCCCGCGTCGCGGTAGGCGGTCTCGGCCTCGCGCCGGCGCTTGCGCTCGCGGCGCAGGATCGCCTCCTCGTCGGAGCCGGCGGCGTCCTTCTCGGCCTTCTGCAGCTCCGAGAGCACCAGCCGCAGCGCCGACACGCGGTCGCGCTCGCCCGCCTTCATGGCGGACGCGACGTCGCGCTTGATCTGCTCGGCCAGGGTCACTCGCCCGTTGATTCTACGAGGCCCCGCCGGTCAGATGCCCGAGTTGGAGTCCCAGTGCGAGTCGTGGCTGAACGAGCTCGGCCCCCGCTTGGGTCTGAGCCCGCCGAGGACCACGGCGAGCACGACGATCAGCACGAGGAACGCGATGCCGCCGATGAGGGCGTACACGAGGAGGTCCGGCATGGTCGGAGGCTACCCGTCGACGGGTCGGTTGGCACGCCCCCACAACGTCACAGCCGCGCGACGAGATCCGCCGGATGTGACGTTGGACGTCCATAGCCCCCACAACGTCACAACCGCCGCCGAAGCGCTCACGGAAGTGACGTTGTGGAGGTCGACGACGAACACGCCCCCCTCACCGCGACCCAAGCGAGACGCGCGAGAAGAACCCTCCGTATCAACGCCCGAAGTCCCGCTGAAGACGCGCGGCCCGCAGCACGACCACCAGCCCCACGGCCGCCCCCAACGGATGCGCCACGTAGATCAGCGCATCACCCGCGGCACTCGTCCCACCGTTGGCCAGCGTCAGCAGGATCCCGACCACGACGACCGCCGCCGCACCGGCGCGGCCGCCCACGGCGGCGCCCGCGGCCGAGCCGAGCAGGCTCCCGGCGATCGTGATCGCGTAGAGCGCGGTCTGCTGCTCGGTGGCGTCGAGCGCGCCGCCCGGCAGCAGGCAGACCACCAGGACGACCGCGTAGGCGGCGAGCCCGAGGAGCACCGCGCGCAGGACGGGCGCGACGTTCACCGGACGCGCAGCGTGTCGAGGATCCTGGCCAGGCCGAGCCGGTCGAAGTCGGCGGCCGGCCCGCGGACGAACAGGTTGAGCTGGAGGCCGTCGGGCGTGCGCACCAGCAGGTCGGCGGTGCGCACCTCGGCGGGCTCGTCCTGGAAGGAGTCGTAGCGAGCGTCGATCCGGTGGGCCTCGGCGCCGCCCACGTCGACCGCGCGCTCGGCGAGGATCTCGTAGCCCGGGTAGACGATCCGGCTCTGGTCCTTGGCCAGGCGGACGGCCACCGCGAGCTCGTCGCGCGCGCCGTCCTTGACGCCGATCCCGACCTGGCTGGCCAGCCCGTTCGCGCCGGGCGGGCTCTGGAAGCCGGCGATCTCCTCGCCCCGCTCCGCCTCCACGTCGATCCGCTGCCAGTCGCGCGGGTAGGCGAACGACCAGCGGTCGCCGGCCGCGGTGGCGAACCCGGCGGGCGCCTTCGCGGGCTCCCGCGCGGCGCGCCCGTCCCCGCCGCACCCCGCCAGCGCGATCACGGCGCCGATCATGACAGCACGCATTCGTCCCACCGCGTGAACCCTCCCTCCCCGAAGCTCCGGTAGTAGGCGTCGACCAGCTGGGCGTCCTCCGACGTGTACTCGCCGGAGACGGCGAACACGCCGAGGTCGAGCTCGCCGCCGACCTTGTCCTTCGACAGCGAGTAGAAGCGGGCGTTGACGCGCGACTCGTCGCGGAAGCGCTCGTAGAGCGCGCCGGCCGAGTCGATGCGCGAGACCGGCTCGCCCGTCCGCGGGTCGCGACCCTGGATGAACGCCTGGGCGGCGGCGAGGTTCTCGGGGTCGCGCAGGTCGAGGTCGGCGGTGAAGATCACGCGCGCGCCCGCCTCGCCGGTGCCGCTCGCCTTGACGGTCCTGGCGCGCGAGAGGAAGCCGTCGAGGTCCTTGCCGTCGATGGCGGCGCGCAGGCTGTCGGTCGCCGTGGCGTCGAACTGCCCGATGACCTTCATCGACTTCTCCTTGCCGTCGCGGTCGTAGGTGATGGCGATCCGCGTCTTGCCCTGGCCGCTGCCGCCGATCGCGAACAGGGCCCCGCCGGTGTCGGCCGACGCGCCGGCGTCGACCTCGAAGAAGTACGTCTTGTCGCCGTAGTCGGGCGAGTCCTCGTCCTCGTTGAAGATCGCGCCGCCGCCGACCCCGAGGTTGCCCTCCAGGCCCGCGCCCCCGAGCTTGCCCTTGGCGCGCACCTCGACGCCGCCCGCGTACGTCGTCTCGTCGTGCTCGGGCAGCTCGATGTCCGCGTCGTCGTCGGTGAAGGGCAGGTTGGGCCGCGGATCAGCGATCGCCGTGACCTTCTTGGTCACGTCGCCGATGAAGTCGTCCGCCGCGTCCTCGGACGGGAACACCCAGCCGCGCCCGTACTCGCCCTTGCCGGTGATCGAGACCTCGGTCGAGCCGCCGCCGGCCTCCGCGCCGCCGCCCTCGGCCTCGACGCCCGGGCCGCCGAACTCCAGCCCCGCCTTGGCGTTGCCCTTGATCGTGACCTTGACGGTCCCGTCGGCGCGCACCTCCTTGATCCCCTCGACGCCCGCGCCGAACTTGACGAAGGCGATCTTCACGGCGCCGCTGATGCCGCGCTGCGACGAGCTGCGGACGCACTCTGAGAGCCTGGGCTGCCCGTCGGCGGTCGCCGCGTCCTCGGTCGTGCAGCTGCCGCCGAGGATCCGGCACAGCGCGACGCGGACGCCGTCGACGATCTTCGCGTCGACGTCGCTCGCGACGATCGCGCCGATGATCGCGGCGACGACGAGCAGGACGCCCATCGTCTCCGCCGCGGTCTGGCCGGCCTGGCCGGCGTGGCCGCGGAGGTGGCTGAGGCGGGCGCGCATGGCTCGCCGATCTGCTCGCGCCCGCCCCGGGTGCTACTTGGCGTCGCTGGAGATGTCCGAGAGGGCGCCGCCGACGCCGTGCACGATCTTGTCGCCGACCTTGAACTGCACCAGAGCGCCGATGATGATCCCGATGATCATCAGGATGCCCATGTACTCGGCGGCGGTCTGCCCCTCCTCGTCGGCGAGGCGGGCCTGCAGGCGCTCGACCAGGTCGTGCGCGACGGTCTGGGTGCGGACGGCGAGCGAGCGGGTGGCGTCGGTCGCGACGGTGGTGATGGTGCTGGTGGTCTCCATGGCGTGAATCCTGCGCCGCGCCGGGCCCGCCCGCGAGAGGCGCGGGACTCAACCTTCAGGGGCCCGGGGGTCCCAGATCCGGCGTGGGACCCTCGGGACCGTGCCCGGCCCGGTCAGTCGCAGAACCACGCGTCGCCGACCGCCCGGACCGCCGCGTAGTGCAGCGGGAGGACGAGCGCGAGCACCACCCATCCCGCCGCCAGCACGAGCTTCCCCGACGCCGGCCGGCGCGACGGCATGGCGAGCAGCAGGACCACCGCCACCACCGCGACGGCGACCGTCGCGGGCGGGAACGTGAAGAAGGCCAGGAGCAGGAAGACGAAGCCGACGAAGCCGACGAATGCGTACACGTCGGGCGCGAACGCCGTCGCCGCAAGGAGCGCCGCGTAGACGGTCGCCGCCACCGCGGTCGCCAGCCCGGGGCGCCCGCCGCCTCGCGTTGCGGCACTCAGCCGCACCACGGCCGCGAGGATGAGCGCGGCGCCGAGCAGGTGAAGCGGGACGGAGCCCGCCTTGTACGCGTGGATCGCGGCGACCTCCCCCGTCGCGCGTCCGTCGCACGGGGACGCCGCCGGCGCGTCGCGTGCGACGTAGAACACACCGACCAGCCCCGCGGCCGCGACCGCGACGGCGTGGACGAGGTCGAGCGTGCGGCGGCGGACCGGGTCGCGGGACACGCCCCCACTGTCGGCCGCCGCGAGCGCGGTTCGGGCGCGGGTCCTGTGCGGATCCCGTGCAGGCGGCGTCGCGACGACGACACCGCGTCTTCCCTTGGCCGCGCGATCGTGGTTGTGTTGGCCGATGAGCCACCGGATCCGTCGCCACCTCACGCCCTCGATGGGCGTCGCCCTGCTCGCGCTGTTCGTCGCGCTGAGCGGCGTCGGCATCGCCGCGACCGGCGGCACCTTCATCCTCGGGAGCTCGAACTCCGCGACCTCGACCAGCACGCTGGCGGCGCCTGTCGGCGGCAAGGCGGCGCTGCAGGTGACCAACACGAGCACGACGGCGGGATCCGTGCCGCTGGCGCTCACCGCCGCCGCCTACCACCCGCCGCTTGTCGTCAACACCATCGCCAAGGTCAAGAACCTCAACGTCGACCTGCTCGACGGGTTCGACTCGGCGGCGTTCCTGCGCAAGGGCGTCCAGGCGAGCGCGGCGGTCGGCGGCGGGGGCGGCGTGGTCGACGCCCGGAACACCGGCTCGGCGAACGGCGTGCGTGGGGTGACCACGTCGGGCGAGGCGAGCGGCGTCTACGGCGAGAACACCAGCGACACGGGCGGCTTCGGCCTCGCCGGCCGGGCCACCGGCGGCGGCGTCGGCGTCTTCGGCGAGAACCTGACGACGAACGCCCTGGCCGGGAAGTTCGTCGGCGACGTCCTCGTCCAGGGCGACGTGACCGTCGAGGAGAAGCTCAAGTGCTTGGACGCCTGCGTGAGCGGTGCGGACGTCACCGGCAGGGTGGGCGACGCCGAGGAGCTCGACGGGATCGACTCCGGCGGCTTCGTCCAGGGCTCCGGCAAGGCGGCCGGCCAGGCGACGGCGGTCCAGCCCGGTGTCAACCAGTTCCTCGGCGCCCCGCTGCTCGGGTTCCTGCGCCTGTCGTACTTCTGCCCCAGCCCGACGAGCGGCAACGGGGCGCTGCACTTCTACAACGACTCGGGCAGCGTCGCGAACGTCTTCGTCGAGAGCGGCGACGGCAACCCGACCTACCGCTCGATGCCGGCGGGCGACAGCTTCTTCGTCGCCGCCGCCTCGTCCGGCGACTCGTGGCACGTCCAGGCGCAGGGCGCCCTCGGGGTCATGACGATCGAGATCGCGACGGTCAACCGCGCGAACGACTGCCACGCCCAGGCGCAGGCGCTGCTGACGAAGTGAGCAGCGCCGTGAGCGCCGCGGTCGCGACCTACAGGCGGATGTCGACGGCGACCTCGTACAGCTCGACCGAGGTGCGCCGCCCGTCTCCGCCGGCGTCGGTCGGGTTCATGGCGTCGAGCGCCTCGTCGCCGGCCCGCATGTCCTCCTCGGTGGCGAAGAGGACGATCGCCATGCTGCGTCCGCTCGTCTCGTCGTTGAGGACCATGATCCCGTTCGACGGGACTCCGGGCGGCGGCTCGCTCGACCCCCGGATCGTCTCCGCGTTGCGGCGCAGGCCCTCCGGGGTCGCGCCTTCCCACTTGGCCACTCGTGCGTACATGCGGCTCCTCCGGGTCGGAAGAGCCGACCCTACGGGGAAGCGGTCCGCGCGTCCACCGGCGCCCTACCGCTCGCCGACGCCGAGCCACAGCGCGATCGCCTCGGCGCGCGAGTGGACCTCGATCTTCTCGTAGATGCGCGAGAGGTGGTTCTTGACCGTCTTGTTGGTGATGAACAGCTCCTCGGCGATCTCCCGGTTGGAGCGCCCGCGCGCGAGGAGGTTGAGCACCTCGCGCTCGCGGGCGGTGAGCGAGCCGAGGCCGGTCTCGCGGACGTCGTTCTCCGGCCCGGGGGCACGGCGCAGCGCCTCGAAGACGGCCGGCGTCACCGCCGGGGAGAGGACCATCTCGCCGCGGTGGATGGCCCGGATGCGCTCCGCGAGCTCCTCCGGCTCGAAGCGGCCGTGGACGAGGTAGCCGGAGGCGCCGTTGCGGATCGCGCCGGTGACGAGCTCCTCGTCCTCGGAGTAGGACAGCATGAGGACCTTCGCGCGCTCCGACAGCGGGCCGGCGGCCTCGACGCCGGTCATCACCGGCATGCGCACGTCGAGGCAGACGACGTCGGGCTTCGCCTCGCGGGCGACCTCGATGGCCGCGCGGCCGTCGGCGGCCTCGCCGACGACCTCGATCCCCTCCATCTCCCCCAGCAGCGACGCGATGCCGCGGCGGACGATGCCGTTGTCGTCGACGAGCAGGACCCGGATCACTGCCATGTGTACCCCGCGACGCTGCGTTCGGGCTCGGGCGCGGGAGCCGAGGTGGACGCGGGCGCCGGCGCCTCCGCCGGCGCGCCGGCCGGCACCCACGCCGAGAGGACCGTCCCCTCGCCCGGCTCGGACTCCACGTCGAGGTCGCCGCCGGCCACCCGCGCGCGCTCGCGCATCCCGACGAGCCCGTAGTGGCGTGCCGCCTCCAGCTCGACCAGGTCGTCGGGGACCTCGAACCCGGGGCCGTCGTCGGCGATCGTCAGCACGGCGCGCCCGCCCAGCGCGCGCAGCCGCACGTCGACCCGCGTCGCGTCGGGCGCATGGCTCGACACGTTGCGCAGCGCCTCGCGCAGCAGCCAGACCAGCTCGCGGGCGGCTTCCGGCGCCACGAGGTCGACCGGCTCGATGGCGGCGTGCAGCTCGGCGCCGCCCGTCGCCGCCCAGCGCTCGCACTCCGCCCGTGCGGCGACGTGCAGCGGCGCGACATCGCCGCGCCCCTCCTCGTCGCCGCCGCGCAGCCCCGCGATCAGGTCGCGGGCCTCCTCGGCGGCCTGCTTGGCGTCGGCGGCGAGCTGGCGCGCCTCGCGCGCCGCCGCGGCCGGGTCGCGCTCGATCCGGTGCGCCAACGCGAGCGCGGCGAAGCCGATCCCGTGCACGGTCTTGGCCAGCGAGTCGTGCATGTCGCGCGCCAGCCGCGCGCGCTCGTGCTCGGCCGCGGCCCGCGCCTCCTGCTCGGCCAGCCCGGCCTCGGCCTCGGCCTGACGGTCCAGGAGCCCGCGCGCCGCCGCGCCGGCCGCCGCCACGAGCACGTAGAGCGCCGGCAGGCCGACGTAGGTCTGGAAGCTGTCGGGCACCGGGTCGCGCCCCGGGGCGTCGAGCGTGAGCACCCACGCGTAGACGCCGACCAGCATCGCCGAGAACACCGCCGCGCCCGCCCAGCCGTAGACCAGGCCGCCGAGCAGCGCCGTGCCGAGCGTGAAGTAGAAGAACGGCGACTGCACGCCGGTCAGGACCAGGATCAGCGCGGCGAGGACCAGCTCCGCGGCGAGGTACGCCGGGCTGCGCACCAGCGCGGGGCCGACGCGGTCCCAGAAGCGCAGCGGCACGAACGAGGCGATCCCCGCCACGCAGATCGCCGCGATGACCAGGGTCCGCTGCTCGACCTGGGAGAGCGAGAGCAGCGTCACCAGCAGGACGCCGGCGCGGAACGTGATGATGAGCTTGCACGCGGACTCGAGCCACCCCGAGGCGCCCTCGGGTCCGCGGGGGCGGATGCGCTCAGCCAAGGACGCCGCTCCCCGCGAGGTCGGAGCCCAGGAAGATGGCCACGAGGATGATCAGCATCGAGCCGGGGACGATCAGCGACGTCACGATCAGCGACACGCGCGGCGCCGCCTGGGCGGCCCGCCGCCGCGCCGCCTGGTGGGCGGAGCGGCGCATGTCGAGCGCGATGTCGTTGAGCGCCTCGGACAGCGGCACGCCGAGCTCCTCGGCCTGCAGCTGCGCGGCGACGAACGAGCTCAGCGACGCCGAGTCGTTGCGGTCGCGCAACGCGAGGAACGCGTCGCGTCGGGTCACACCCAGCTCCATCTGGCGCAGCGCGGTGACCATCTCCTCGCCCACCGGCCCGCCGAGCGACTCGGCGACGCGTACGAGGGCCGCCCGGTAGCCCAGGCCGGCGCGCACCGTCACCGCGAGGATGTCCAAGAAGTCCGGGAGGTCGCGCTCGATGCGCTCCTGGCGCTGGCGGCCCAGGCGCGAGACCCAGATGTCGGGGGCGAACCAGCCCAGCAGCCCGCCGGCGACGACGAAGAGCACCGAGCCGCCGGCCAGCGTGAGCAGGCCGGTCGTCCCCGCGGCGAGGACGAAGACCGCGGCGCGCAGCCCGACGAACCGCTGAACCGTCAGGCCGCCCGGCCGGCCGGCGAGGTCGATCCGGCGGCCGATCCGCTCGCGCCGGCGGCCCGACAGCCCGCGCATGGCGCGCGGCCCCAGCAGCGAGGCCAGCCGCTCCACCAGCCGGGCGAGCGGGCCGCTCCGCGCCGCGCCCCCGGCGGCCGGGTCGTCGTGGGGGTCGAAGCGGTCGACCGGCCCCGCGTCGCGCAGCATCGGGACGGCCAGCAGGCCGAGCGCGACGCAGGCGCTGGCCAGCAGCCCGGCGAGGCCCGGGGTGATGGTCATACCTGCACCCGCGTCACCTGGCGGATCATGAAGAACGCCACCGTCCACAGCACGCCGGCGACGACCAGCGCGACGATCCCCAGCGGCTGGCTGGTCATCTCGCGCAGCACGCCCGGGTTGATGAGGTTCACGAGCAGGATCGTGCCGATGCCGATCGCGGCGACGACGTAGGACGTGAACACCGAGCCCGACAGCAGCGTGCGGATCTCGCGCAGGAGGTCCTTGCGGGCGTCGAGCGTCGCGCCGAGCTCCTGCAGCGCCCGCACCGTGTCGCCGCCGGCGCGCTGCTGGATGACGATCGTCGTCATCAGCACCGCCACCTCGCGCGAGGGCAGCCGGGCGCGCAGCGCCTCCAGCGCCTCGTCGAGCGCGCGCCCGACGCGCACCTCCTCCAGGACCGTCCGCATCTCCGCGCCCGCCGGGTCGTCGAGCTCGCGCGCGGCCAGCTCCACGGCGCCGCCCATCGACAGCCCCGCCTGCGTGCCGTTGGAGAGGATCCGCGCCAGCTCGGGGAGCTGGCCGATGAACGCGTCGCGCCGCTGGGCGCGGCGGCGCTCGACCCACGCGCGGGTGCCGAGGATCCCCACCAGCAGCCCCGCGACGAGCGCGACCGACCCCGACAGGAACATGCGGCCGAGCAGCCACACGAGCACCACGACGCCGCCGGCCACCAGCAGGTAGTCCAACGGCGAGAGCTTCACGCCCGCGCTGCGCAGCCAGCCGTCGAGCCGCTCGCCGGCGCGCGTGCGCCGCAGCCGCTCGTCGAGCCCGGCGAGCGCGCGGCGCGCGGCGCCCTCCTCGTCACCGCCGTGGCCGCGCGACACCAGCTCGGCGGTGCGCGCCGAGGTGGAGACGTAGAGCCACACGCCGGCCAGCGCGAGCAGCGCGACGGCCAGCAGCAGCAGGAGCGCGGCGGTGTCCCTGGTCACGCCGCGAACTCCTCCGGGACGGGCTCGCCGGCGAAGGCCAGGCGGCGCGCCACCGTCGCCGGCAGCGGGAAGTGGCGGACGTGCCCGCGGACCATGCGGTCCAGGCCGACCGGCTCGGACGCGAAGGCCATGACGGGCTCCAGCCGGAACGGCTCGCGCCGCTGCGACGCCACCGCCGCGACCTGGGTGATCCGCCGCCCGCCGTCCGGATAGCGGTCGACCTGGACGATCACGTGGATCGCCGCGTTGATCTGGTCGCGCAGCGCCTCGAACGGGATCTGCAGCTCGCTCATCGTGGCCAGCGTCTCGAGGCGGTGGATCGCGTCGTCGCACGAGTTGGCGTGGACGGTGACCAGCGAGCCCTCGTGACCGGTGTTGAGCGCCTGCAGCATGTCGAGCGTCTCCGCGCCGCGGACCTCGCCGACGATGATGCGGTCGGGCCGCATGCGCAGCGAGTTGCGCACGAGGTCGCGGATCGCCACCTCCCCGCGCCCCTCGACGTTCTCCGGGCGGGCCTCCAGGGCCACCACGTGCGGCTGCTGGAGGCGCAGCTCGGCGTTGTCCTCGACGGTGATGATCCGCTCGCCGCCGGGCACCGCCGCCGACAGCGCGTTGAGCAGCGTGGTCTTGCCCGCGCCGGTGCCGCCGGAGATGACGACGTTCAGCCGCGCGCGCACGAACAGCGCGAGCAGGTCGCGCGTCGGCGCGTCGAGCGAGCCCAGCTCGACGAGCTCGTCGAGCGTGAAGAGCTGCGGGAAGCGCCGGATGGTCATCGTCGGCCCGTTGAGCGCCAGCGGCGGGATGATCACGTTCACGCGCTCGCCGCCCGGCAGGCGCGCGTCGACCATCGGGCTCGACTCGTCCACGCGGCGGTTGACCTGGGAGACGATGCGGTCGATCGTCTGGTAGAGCTGGCTCTCGTCGGTGAAGGTGATCGGCGAGCGCTCCAGGCGCCCGGCGCGCTCCACCCACACCTCCGACGGGCCGTTGACCATGATCTCGGTCACCGACGGGTCGGCCAGCAGCGGCTCCAGGACGCCGAGCCCGATCGCCTCGTCGATCACCCGGCGGATCAGCGCCGTGCGCTCGGCGGTCGAGAGCACCGGCCCTTCGCGGGAGACCATCCGCCCGACGACCCGCTCCAGCCGCGCGCGCCGCTGCGCCTCGGTCAGCTCGGCGAACTCCGAGAGGTCGACCTCCTCCAGCAGCCGCCGCCGGTAGTAGCCGACGCCGTCGCCGGACCGCCCCACGCCGGGACGATCGACCACGATCCGATCCCTCAGCCCCATGCCGGCTCCATTGTCCTCAACTCGGGAGCTCGGCGCTGCGGGTCGCGCGCAGGCCCTTCGCGCTCAGGCCGGGGACGACGATCGGGATGCGGACGCGCACCGTCACGCGGTCGCCGTCGCGCCGGATCCGCATCCCCTCGCGCAGCGGCTTGGACACCGCGCCACGCGCCGCCTTGCGCTCGTCGCCGCCGCGGCCGTGGACGCGGCTGGCCGTGCGCGCCGCGTTGGACGCCTGGGTGCAGGCCCACGCGCCGAGCATCAGCTGCCAGGACGCGAGCGCGACGAGCAGCAGGAACGGCAGCATCCCGAGGACCTCGAAGGAGGCCTGCCCGGACTCGTCGCGCAGGCGCGCCCTCACGACTGGCTCTCCGGCAGGGGCTCGTCCTCGACCGACGTCGCGGCCTCGGACTCGATCCGCCACGGGCTCCTGACGCCCGGCATGACGACGGGGACGCGCAGGGACACGCGGACCTTGACGTCCGCGCGCTTCTCGATCTTCGCGCCCTTGCGCCACGCCTTGGGGAGGTCGGCTTCGGCGACGTCGCGGTACGGCTTGTCCGTCCGCGTGTCGGCGGGGTCCGTCCCCAGCTCGCGGGCGCCCTCGCGCGCCGAGTGGCCGGCCAGCATGAACGTGTAGCCGACGAGCCCGATCTGCCACAGGCCGAGAACGATCACGGCGAGGATCGGCAGCATCCCCATGAACTCGGCGCTGGACTGGCCGCGCTCGCCGCTCAGCCGCGCCAGCAGGCCGCGCGGCTCGCCGCCGTCGGGGCCGCCGGGGCCGCCGGGCGGGGCGCCGTCGGCGGGCAGCGCGTCGATCTCCGCGGCCAGCGACGCGTACGCGCCGCGCAGCGCCTTGTCCTCGACGCGGCCCGGCGCGCCCGTGTTGACCGCGGCCTCCAGCGCCCCGAAGGCGGCGGGGATCGTCGTCCGCGTGAAGCCCGCCTTGACGACCTTGCGGGCCAGCTCGGGCTGGACCTCGACCTTGCGGCTCGTGCGGTTGAGGACGACGAGGACGTCCTCTTCGCGCTCGCGCACGGCCAGGCGCTTCCACAGCTCGGTCAGGCGGCGCACGCCGCGCAGCGCCACCACGTCGGGCGTGGCGACGATCAGGACCTTGTTGGCGACCTCGGCCCCGATCGCCGTCGCCTCGGTGACGGAGGCCCCGAGGTCGACCACGGTCAGCGCGTGGCGCGCCTTGACCGCGCTGAGCACGCTGCGCGCGACCCCGGAGTCGACCTCCTCGTAGCGCTCGCCCTCCTCGGGCGCCAGCAGCACCCGGAAGCCCTCGCGGTGCGTGTAGAGCGTCTCCTGCAGGTGACGCACCGAGATCTCCTGGGCGACCTCGACGAGGTCGACGACGCTGCGGCGCTGCGGCATGTCGAGGAAGTTGCGGAAGTCGCCCTTCTGCAGGTCGAAGTCGACGACGCAGACCGGCCGGCCGGGCGCCGAGCGCGCGGCCGCGAGGGCGAGCTGGAGCGCCACCGTCGTCGTCCCGACGCCGCCCTTGGCCCCGGCCACCGCGATGATCTGGCCGCCGACCGCGCCGGCGGCCGACTCCTCCCCGGCCACCCGGTCGCGCAGCGCGCGCGACCACTGCGCGGCGTTGCGGACCGAGCCCTCGAGCTGCTCCAGCGAGAGCGGCAGCTTGACGACGTCGCGGATCCCCACCTGCATGGCCGCGCGCAGCAGCTCCGGCGAGTCCTCGGCGGCGACCAGCACCAGCCCGATCTCGGGGAAGCCCGTGCTGATCTCGCGCGCGAGCTCGAGCGGCGCGAGCGAGCCGAGCTGGTCGTGGAGGACCACGACGTCGACGTCGGCGCGCTGCAGCGCGCGGGTGACGTCGTCGGGCTCCGTGGCGGTCTCGACGACCTCCAGCCCCTCCCCCTCGGCGGCCAGCGCGACGGCGCGTCCGGCGAGGTCCGGGTCGGCGATGGCCAGCAGCAGGCGGCGGGGACCCATCGGGCTCAAGGCTCCTCGGGCGCGTAGACGCGGTCGCGCTTGGGCGGCACCTTGTCGGCCTCGTCGGGCCGCTGCAGGCCGAGCCGGACCTCGGTGGCGTTGGACTCGGCGTAGGTGACCTTGAGCTGGTCCTTGACCGAGAGCGCGAAGGTCACGGGGACGACCTGCTCGGGATCGGCCGACTCCTCCGAGACCCCGCCGCCGCCCTTGAGCTCCGGCCGGCCGACCTCGATGACCCGCGCGCCGGGGACGACGATCCGCGAGCGGGCGCGGACCTGCCCGTCCTCGGAGGCCGGGTAGGTGGCGATGATGTCGACCGTCGAACCGCGGCCGAGCTTGCCGGCCACCCCGGTCTCGGCGTCGACCAGGATGGCGACCTCGCGCTGGCCCGAGGCGAGCTCGGGCGGCGGCGCGAGCATCCCCTGCTGGAGGATCGAGCCCTCCTTCAGCGCGGTCACCGGGACGAGGCCGACGAGCGAGCCGCGGTCGCGGATCGCCGTCCTGGGCACCCAGTGCTCCGGCATCTCGACCTCCTCGACCATCGAGTCGTCGATCGCGGCGTAGGGCTGCAGGTCCCGCGAGAGCGCGAGCACCCGGACCTTGGGGTCGACCTCGGCGCGGACGTCGGAGACGTAGCCGGCCACGAGCGCGAACACGCCGATCAGGCCCAGGAAGGCGAGGCCGAGAAGCAGGATGGCACGGCGCTGGCGCGGGTTCACGGGGCGGGACGATAGGCGCCCGGCGGGCCGTTTCCCAGGGCCCAGGGCCGGTCCCAGGACCCAAGTTGAGCCCCCCGGCCCATCGAAGCGCGGGCGGCCCGGACCTAAGGTCCGCCGCGCATGTTCCGACGCGAGGAGGGCCAGATCCTGCCGGGCCTGATGGTGCTCCTCGTCGCGCTCCTCGGCCTCTCGACGCTCGTCTTCCAGGTCGGCCGGGCGGCGCTGCTGCGCTCCGACGCCCAGACCGCCGCCGACGCCGCGGCGCTCGCCGCCGCGCGCAACGTCAAGGCCCAGCTGATGACCCAGCTGGCGACGCGGGGCTACTCCGACCTGGCGCTGGTCAGCCGCGCCTCGGTCGAGGCGGCGGCGCGCGACTACGCCGGGCGCAACGAGGGGGTGCTCGTGCGGATGGAGCTGGTCGGGGCCGACGTGAAGGTGTGGGTCTCGACCGACGAGGAGCTCGGCGAGGACGCCGCGCCGCTCGACGAGGAGCACCGGCGCGGGGAGGCCAAGGCGCGCGCCCGGCTGGCGCTCTCGGTCGTGCCGGGGCTCGGCAGCGGCGGGGGCGGCGTCGGCGGGGCGGCCGGCGGCGGGACGGACGTCCGGATTGGAGCGAAGGACTGGGGCGAGCTCGGCAAGGAGGTCGGCGAGCCGCCCAAGTGCTCGACCGACGCGGCCGAGAACGACGTCGTCAAGCTCGGCCGGTTCCTCAACGACCACGGCCTCGTCGCCGACGAGAACCGCCAGCTCGGCGGCGATCCGCCGCTCGCGGGGGAGCACAGCGCGGGCGGCTGGCACTACGCCTGCGGCGACTCGGGGGCGATCGACATCAACGCCGACGGCGCGGCCGGCGGCGAGAAGGCCGCGCTCGACGCGATCGCCGGCCCGATCGCCCGGCTCGGCTTCTACGTCATCTGGCAGGAAGAGGACCACTTCGACCACATGCACGTCCAGCCGCGCGGCGGCTCGCCGGGCTTCAGCGGCGGCAGCTTCACCGGCTACGGGTCGGCCGGCTCGCTGGAGGACACGCTGCTGGAGGTCAAGCTCGTCGACTGGGACGCCCCGATGGCCACCGGGATGCTGGCGGGCCTGGTCGGCGGCGCGGGCGGCGTGCCGTTCGGGCCGCCCGATCCGGCGGTCGCGCGCGTCGCCTGCCGGGTGCTCGACGCCCTGAACGCGTCGGCGAAGGCGCGGCTGGCGCTGTGGGAGGCCCTGATCGTCGAGTCGGGCGTCAAGAACCTGACCTGGGGGGATGCGTCGAGCGTGGGCGTGCTCCAGCTGCTCGACATCCACGGCTCGGTGGCGCGCCGCCTCGACGTCGAGTGGGTGATCCGCGAGTTCCTGCTCAACGGCTTCACGGGGCGCGGGGGCGCGATGGCCATCGCCCGCCGCAGCCCCGGGCTGAGCGCCGGGCTCGTCGCGCAGGCCGTGCAGGGGTCGGCGCGGCCGTGGGCCTACGACCAGCGCGCGGCGCAGGCCGCGGCGCTCGACGGGAAGTTCTGCGGCGGCGGCGGGGAGGGCGGGTGAGGTGATGCGGCGGGCAGCGATCGCCGGAGTGGTGCTGGCCGTGGTGGCCGGATGTGGCGGGGGCGGCGACGAGCGCGAGCGCGTCACGGCGGCGACCGCCACGCCGATCCCATCGCCGACGCCGGTCCCCTCCCCGTCGACCCCGGCCGAGGTGGCCCGGCGGCTCGCGGCCGGCGAGATCGGCGTCGTGGACTTCGAGCGGCGCGCGCTGATCGCGCCGCGGACGCTCCGCGCCAACAAGGAGCAGGTGCTCTCCGGGGTGGTCTGGGAGGGCTGGGGCGGGCCGCGGGCGACCGGACGCGGATCCGTGCGCACGCTGGTCTGCGACCCGTCGTGCGCGCAGGGCCGCGTCGAGCGGGCCGCGGGGGAGCTCACGCTGTCGGGCCCCCGCGTGTGCGGCGACGCGCGCTACTACTCGGCCGGGCGGCTCGTGTACGGCGAGGACCGCCAGGCCGCCTCCGTCTTCCTCCTCACGCCGTGCTAGGCGGCGGGGCGACGGCGCGCCGGCCGGCCGCGGTGGCCGCACAGCGGGCACGGCACCCGCGCGACCGGCTCGCGGCACCAGCGGCACACCCACGGCTCCAGCTCGGCGGTCAGCTCGGCGACCAGGCGATCGACGTCCGTCGGAAAGGCCACGCCCTCGACGAGCTTGCCGGTGCCCCACCACGACGGGCCGTTCGGGGTCGCCTCCACCTGCCGGACCTCCAGGCCGCCGAGGGCGGCGTTGACCGGGCCGGTCAGCCAGCCGGCGTCGCCGGCGCGCGGCGCCACGGCCAGCCGGGACGGGCGCGCGAGCTGCGGGACCGGGACCGTGGCCGTGCCCGACTTGAGCTTGTGGACGGACGGCTCGGGCCACGAGGAGACGCCGAAGGCGGTGCCGGGCGTCAGCGACGCCATGTGCTGGGCCAGCGAGGGGCTCGGCGTGTGCAGGCCGCTCACGCTGCCCAGCCACGTGAACACGTGCAGCTCGGCCTCGAGCTCGGGCAGCAGCGACGCGAGGACGCCCGGGCCCTGGGTGTGGGCGGCGGCGGCGGACGCCAGCGAGGCGAGCACCGCGCCGGCCAGCGGCGGCAGTGGCGTGCGGTGCACGGCGACGCGGTCGGTGTCGAGCAGCGACTGGACCATCTGCAGGCGCATGAGGCCCTCCTCGGCGAACCACGCCGGGACGATCGCGATCACGTGCCCGCCCGCCTCGACGCCCGACCGGACCGCCTCGACGAGCACCTCGCCCTGCTCGCGCTTGGGCGGTTCGAGGAAGGCGTCGATGCGGCCCTCGGTGTCGAGCAGGCGCTCGGGCTTGAGCCCGAAGGCGAGGATGACCGGCCGCGTGGTCGCCATGGCCGACGGCAGGGTAGTCCGCGACCGGTCACCACTTGGTAGCGGCGGGAGGCGCTGGCACTATGTATCCGCAGATGGAGCTCGTCTTGATCGCCGCGGGGCTGGTGGGGGTGGCGCTGCTGGTCGTTCCGCGGCTGCTGCGCGCCCGCGCGGGGCGGGCCACCGCGCAGCCGGTCGCCTGGGCGGGTGGCTCGGCGCGCTCGCGGCGGGCCGTGGCGCCCGTGCCGGTGGCGGCCGTGCCCGCGGGCGCGGCGCCGTCCGCCCGCGACGACGAGGAGCTGTGGGACGACGGGCTGGAGTGGTCGGCCGCGCCCGTGTCCGCGCCGGCGCCGGTCGCGCCGTCCGCTCCCGCGGACGCCGACGGGTTCGACGACGACCTCGACGATCTCGCACCCTGGTCGCCGCGCCGGGCGGAGCGGGCCGCTGAGCCGCCCGTG
>DASVQH010000203.1:0-6507 GCA_036389195.1 Solirubrobacteraceae bacterium | reverse complement strand
ACCGCCGCCTCGGCGCGGGCGAGCGCGGCCTGCCACTTGCCGGGGAGGTCGTCGACGTCGCGGGCCTGCGCGAGCACCGCCTCGAGCTCCGCGCGCGCGTGCGGGGAGAGCGCGCTCAGCGGCTCGCCGGCGGCGGCGCGCGCGAAGCGGGCGCGCACGTCGGGCGGGGTGACGACGCTGAGGCTGAGGCCGGCCATGGGCCTCAGCGTACCCCCCGGCGTTGGGGCCGGGCTACCGGGTGGCGCAGAACCCGAACGTCGTCTTGGCCTTCGGTGCGAGCGTCCGGTTGTAGCTCTCGCCACGCACGCGCAGCCGCTTGCCGCGCCGCCGCGACTTCGCGTTCCACAGGCCGGTGATCCGGTCGGGCATGCGCAGCGTCGCCTTCCATGCGCGCGTGCGCTTGGAGCGGTTGGTCACGGTGACGGTCGCGCAGTACCCGGCGCCCCAGTCGGAGTCGATCTTGCGGCGCAGCTTGATGCCCTTGCTCGACAGCTTGCGCGGCCCGCTCGGCATCCCGCCGCCGCCGCCGTGGCCGTGGCCGGCGTGCCCGCCGCTCCCGGGCTGGTTGGCGGCCTCGTCGGGCAGCGGCGGATCGGCCGGAAGCTCGCCGGCGGCGCCGAACACGACGTCGCTGCACGCGTAGAACGCCTCGGGGCTGTCGCTGCGCCGCCACACCGCGTAGAGGACGTGACGCCCCGTGCGTGCGGGCACGTCGACCTCGAAGCGCTCGAGCCTGGCGGCCGGGCGCGGCCCCGAGTCGTGGATCAGCTCGAGGTCGTCCCAGCGCAGCGCGCGGCTCGGGTCGTAGCCGTCCCTCGTCAGGTAGAAGCGGTAGTAGCGCGTCGCGTGTGGCGCGTTGAGCACCCACTTGAACGTCTGGCGCCCGGGCTGCAGGCCCGTGGCGAGCCAGCGCGCCGACGGCCGGTCGAGCGCCGCGTACTTCTCGTCGCCGGCCGAGCAGAGCTCGCCGTCGGGGATCAGCGCGCGATGGCGGCCGTCCGCCCGGGAGATGAGGACGGCCATCCAGTCGTAGAGCGCCTGCGGGCGCTTGTCCCACGCGTAGGCGCACGGCTCGGAGTCGCGGTCGAGGTAGCGGCAGACGTAGCTGCGCGAGGCCGGGGAGAGGGTGGTGCCGTGGGCGTGGGCCTCGGCGGCGCCGAGGGCGAGGAAGGCGGCGGCGAGCAGCAGGCGGGCGAGCAGGGGCATGAGCCGGTCGGTACCCCGTCGCGCGCGGTTTCTCGCGCGCCGCCGCGTCCAACGCCGCCGCGCCCCGGTTCGCCGCGCGGTCGGACGATCACGCGCGGGCCGGCGCGGCCGGGATCGGCGACGGCGGGGACGCCGTCCGCGCGCCGGGCAGCCGCACCGTGGCGCGCAGCCCGCCGCCCCGACGAGGGACGAGGGCGAGGCTCCCGTCGTGCGCCTCGGCGATGCTCCTGACGATCGCCAGGCCGAGCCCGACGCCGGCGTGGTCGGTGCGGATCCGGCCGCTGCCGCGCTGGAACGGCTCGACCAGCGTGGCGACCACGTCCGCCGAGAGCTCCGCGCCGGTGTTCTCGACCACGAGCTCCGCCGTCTCCCCGTCGACCGCGGTGGCGACCCGCACGGTGCCCTCGTCAGGCCGGTTGTGGACGATCGCGTTGTGGACGAGGTTCGTCGCCAGCTGGAGCAGCAGCGCGTGCGAGCCGACGGCGGGCGCCACCTCGCCGGTCGTCTCGATGGCGACGCCGCGCTGCTCGGCGAGGGGAAGCAGCGCCTCGGTGGCCTCCTCGGCGACGAGCGACACGTCGACGGGCTCGCGCGGGAACGACCGCTGGTCGGCGCGGCTGAGCAGCAGCAGCGCCTCGGTCAGGTCGATCGCCCGCGCGTTGACCGCGTGGAGGCGGTCGGCGAGCTCGCCGGTGACGCCGTGCGGATCGGCGCGCGCCACGTCGAGGAGCGTCTGGGTGATCGCCAGCGGGGTGCGCAGCTCGTGGGAGGCGTTGGCCGCGAACCGCCGTTGCTCGGCGACGTGGGCTTCGAGTGCCGCGAGCATCGAGTCGAACGCGTCGGCGAGCTCGCGGAACTCGTCCTGTTTGCCGGGGAGCCGGATCCGGTGCGAGAGCGACCCGCCCGCCGCGACGCGGGTGGCGTCGGCGATGCGCGACAGCGGAGCGAGCATGCGGCCGGCGAGGATCCACCCGCCGACCAGGCCGAGCACGAGGAGGAACGCGAGCACCGCGGCGGCCCGCGGTGCGAACACGTGCAGGAGGTTCGAGCGGATGGGGAAGACCGGGAGGTCGGTCTTGCCGGTGGCGTCGAGGAGCTTCGCGCGGTCGGGGACGTAGCGCAGCAGGAACACCCAGACGGCGGCGAGCAGCAGCGTGCCGGCGACCATGAGGAAGCCGGCGTAGCTGAGCGTCAGCTTCAGGCGGACGCTGAGGCCGGGCGGTCTAGGCATCGCCGCCGCCGCTCCCGGGTCCGGTGTCGATCCGGTAGCCGACGCCGGGCACCGTGGCGATGACCCAGGGCTCGCCGAGCCGCTTGCGCAGGGCCGAGACGGTGATGCGGACGGCGTTGGTGAACGGGTCGGCGTTCTCGTCCCACGCCCGCTCGAGCAGCTCCTCGGCGCTGATGACCCCGCCCTCGGCGGTGACGAGGATCTCGAGCACGGCGAACTGCTTGCGGGTCAGCGGGACGTAGCGGCCCTCTCGATGGACCTCGCGGCGGAACGGATCGAGCCGCAGCCCCGCGATCTCGCGGACGGGCGGCCGGCTGTGGGCGCGCCGGCGGTCGAGCGCGCGGAGCCGGAGCACCAGCTCGCGGAGCTCGAACGGCTTGGTGAGGTAGTCGTCGGCGCCGAGCTCGAAGCCGGTGGCCTTGTCGTCGAGACGGTCGGCGGCGGTGAGCATGAGGATCGGCATGCCGGTGCCGGAGGCGACGATGCGCTCGGCGATCCGGTCGCCGCTCGGGCCCGGGATGTCCCGGTCGAGGACGGCCATGTCGTAGGCGTTGAGGCTCAGGAGCTCCAGCGCGGCGTCGCCGTCGCCGGCGATGTCGGCGGCGATCGCCTCCAGCCGCAGCCCGTCGCGCACGGCCTCGGCCAGGAAGGGCTCGTCCTCGACGATCAGCACCCGCATGAGCGGATGCTACGAGCGCGGCCGTATCGCCGGCGTATCGAGAACCGCATACGCGGCGGCAACGCGCCGCGGTCTTCACTGGCGGCGTGACCTCCGGCCGGCCGGCACCCATGACGATCCACCGGACGCAGATCCGCCGGCGGCGGGTCGCCGGCCTCCTCGAGGCGGTCGCGCTCCTCGCCGTCCTCGGCGGGCAGTGGCCCGCGGCGTCGTCGCCGACGGCGCCCGCTCCCGCCCGCGAGCACCGCCTTCCTCCGAGCGCGCCGCCCCATCCGCTCGGCGAGGCCGACGGCGCCGTCCCCGACGGCACGACGGTCTTCGACGATCGGGTGCCGGGCGTCGCCCGGCTCGACCCGGCGCTCCTCGCCGCCCTGCGGCGCGCCGCGGCCGACGCCGCGGGCGAGGGCGTCACGCTCCTGGTCGACAGCGGCTGGCGCTCGCGCGCCTACCAGCGGCACCTGCTCGACGAGGCGACCGCGAAGTACGGCTCGCGGCAGGAGGCGGCGCGCTGGGTGGCGTCTCCCGGGACGTCCGCGCATGTGTCCGGCGGCGCCGTCGACGTCGGACCGGCCGCCGCGGCGGCCTGGCTGGCCCGGCGGGGTGCCGCCTACGGGCTGTGCCGGATCTACGGCAACGAGCCCTGGCACTACGAGCTTCGGCCGCAAGCCCGCGAGCGCGGGTGCCCGCCGACGTACCCCGACCCCACCCACGATCCGAGGCACCAGCCATGAAGACCAAGCAGGTTCCGTTCCGCCGGGCGGCGGCGGCGTTCGCCACCGTCGCGCTGCTGGCGGGCTGCGGCGCGAGCGCGCCCTCCGACGCGGGCCGCCCCCGCCCCGCCGCGTCCGCCGCCGAGCCGGACCAGGCGGTGAAGTTCGCCGAGTGCGTGCGCACCCACGGCGTCGCGGACTTCCCGGACCCGAACGCCAAAGGGGAGTTCGTCTACGGGGTCAGCGTGAGCCCGGCGGTGTTCCGGAAGGCCGTCGACGCCTGCAAGGACCTGCAGCCGCCGGGGTCGCTGTCGGCCGAGCGCGATCCCGGCCAGCAGTCGGCGGCCCTCCGGTTCGCGGCGTGCATGCGAAGCCACGGCGTCAAGGACTTCCCCGACCCCGCCAACGGCGAGCCGCTCGTGGACACCGACCCGGATCCCCTCGTCGAACCGCGCGGGTGGCATGACGATCCTCAACGCCGCGATGCAGAAGTGCCGCAGCGTCATGGCCGAGGCGGCGGCGGGCCGGTGACGCGCTGGACGCGGATGGTGGCCGGCACGGCCGCCGTGGTCGCCCTGGCCGCCGCCGGCGGGGCGGCCGGGCGGTCCGGCGGCGACCCCGGGACACGCCCAGACGGTGAGCCGGCGCCGGCGACCACCGCGCCGGTGGAGCGGGGGCCGCTCGCGGCCGTCGTCTCCGGCACCGGGATCCTCACCTACCGGGCGCGGCGGGACGGCTCGCCGTATGCCGTGATCAACCAGGCCCGCGGCGTCTACACGCGGCTGCCCGCGAGCGGGGACGAGGTCGGCTGCGGCGACGTGCTCTACCGGGTCGGCGAGCGCCCGGTGCTGCTGCTGTGCGGCGCGATCCCGGCGTACCGGGCGCTGCGCGCGGGTGACGCCGGCCGCGACGTCCGCCAGCTCAACCGCGCGCTGCGCGTGCACGGGGCCGGCGATGTCTTCACCGTCCGGACGGAGGGGGCGCTCCGGCGGCTGCAGCGCCGGCGCGGCGCGCCCGCGGACGGCGCGCTCGGCCTGGGCGACGCGGTGTTCCTTCCGCAGGCCGTGCGGATCGCCAAGGTGGGCGGCGAGCCCGGCGCGCCGGCGCGTCCGGGCGCGCCCGTCCTGAGCGCCACGTCCGACCGGCTGCACGTGCGGGTGGACTTCGACGCGTCGCAGCAGGGCCAGGTCAAGCGGGGCGACCGCGCGCGGATCGCCCTGCCGGGCAACGCGACGGCCGCGGGAAGGGTCGTCGGCTTCGGGCGGATCGCGCAGGCGCCCGCCGAGCAGGACGCCGGCGCCGCGGACGCGACGATCCCCACCTACATCCGGCTCGACGACCGCAGACGTGCCCGCGGCCTGGACCGCGCACCGGTCGGCGTCGAGATCGCCACCGCGGGCGTCGACGACGCGCTGAGCGTCCCGGTCACCGCGCTGGTCGGCAAGGCGGGCGGTGGGTTCGCGGTCGAGGCGGTGCGCGCGGGCGCGCGCCGCGAGCTGGTCGCGGTGGACGTCGGCCTGTTCGACTCGGCGGCGGGGCGCGTCCAGATCGAGGGGGCTGTGCGCGAGGACGACCGCGTGGTCGTGCCGGCGCCATGAGCGAGGAGGCGGCGCTGGCGCTCGACGCGGTGACCAAGGTCTACGGCGAGCAGCCGCCCGTGCGCGCGCTGCGCGGGGTGTCCTTCGCCGTCCGGCGCGGCGAGCTGGCGGCGATCGTCGGCCCGTCCGGGTCGGGCAAGTCCACGTTGCTGCACGTGATGGGGACGCTGGAGCGACCGAGCGGCGGCGCGGTCCGCGTCGGCGGCGTCGACACCGCGCGGCTGGGCGACCGCGAGCTGTCGCAGCTGCGGGCGCGGCAGATCGGCTTCGTCTTCCAGCAGTTCTTCCTGGCCGAGCACGCCACGGTCCGCGAGAACGTCGCCGACGGGCTGCTCTACGCGGGCGTCCCGGCCGCCGAGCGTTCCGCGCGCGCCGGTGAGGCGCTCGACCAGGTCGGCCTCTCCCATCGCGCGACGTTCCGGCCCGCCAAGCTCTCGGGCGGCGAGCGCCAGCGCGTGGCGATCGCCCGGGCGCTCGTCGGGCGCCCGGCGATCGTCCTCGCCGACGAGCCGACCGGCAACCTCGACAGCGTGACCGGCGCGTCGATCATGGCGCTGATCCGCGAGCTCAACGCGGCCGGGGCCACCATCGTCCTGATCACGCACGACGCCGGTCTCGCCGACGGGCTTCCGCGCCGGCTGCGGATGCTCGACGGCCAGGTGGTCGCCGACACGCGCCGCGAGTGCGCGCCGTGAGCGAGCGGTTGAGCCTGCGGGACGGGCTGCGGGTGGCGAGCGTCGGGTTGCGCGCCCGGCCGCTGCGCGCCGCGCTGTCGGCGCTCGGGATCGCGATCGGCACGGCGGCGATCGTGGCGGTCCTCGGGCTGTCGTCCTCCTCGCAGGCGGGGCTCCTCGCGGAGATCGACCGGCTCGGGACGAACCTGCTCACGGTGGAGGCCGGACGGAGCGTCACCGGGCAGGACGCGAAGCTGCCCGCCGAGGCTCCGGGACGCATCGCGCTGCTCGACGACGTCGAGACCGTCGCGCACACCGGGCTGTTGAAGAAGCCGAAGGTCTACCGCAGCCCGATGGTCCCGGCGGGCAACACAGGCGGCCTCCAGGTGCGGGCCACCAGCCTGAACCT
>DASVQH010000202.1:0-10929 GCA_036389195.1 Solirubrobacteraceae bacterium | reverse complement strand
GTCGGCCCCCCGCCCTCCATCGAGGACGTCGCCGCCGGGCCCGCCGGTGAGGACGGCCGCGCCGGGCCCGCCGAGCAGGACGACCGCCGGCCCCGCCGACGCCGCCTCGTCGTCGCCGTCGCCCAGAAGGACCGCGATCGTCAGGTCCGAGAGCTGCGGGCGGCAGAGCGCCTCGTGCTCGGACACCTGGTCGCAGCCCTCTCCCGCGTGCAGCGGCGCGCCGGTGTCGGTGAACCGGATCGCGCCGGGCGTCTCGGACACCACCACGCGATTGGCCTCGCCGTCCGCGCCGTCGAGCTCGACGAGCCACGCGTCGGTGTCCAGGTGGCCCGCCTCGAGGAGCCTCGACGTGGCCGTCGACCCCGCCGCCGGCGACGCCAGCGCGAGCAGGGCGAGAACGGGCATCGCGGCGATCGCGGGTCGCAGGGCGTTCACGGCAGTCCGACGAAGAACCGGTAGGAGGAATCCGGGTCGCTCACGTCGCGGAGCCGCACGAAGGATCCGTGAGGCGCGCCCGCGGCGCAGGATGGCGCGGGCCCGCCGGTCGAGCCGCACCCGGCGCTTCGCCTCCCCGCGGAAGCGCGCCGTGACCAGCCGCGCGCGATGCCCGCTGCGTACGGCGTCGAGGCGGAGGATCCGCGTGCACGCCTCGCCGGCGCACAGGACGGGCGGGAGGGCGAGGTGCGCGGGCGCGCGCCGCCGCGGGTCCGCGAGGATCCCCCAGCCGCCGAAGCGCTCGCAGCTGGGCTCGGCCTGGAACTGCATGTCCGTCTCGTCACCGTGGGACTTGAAGTCGCCCGGGGCGAAGTGGGCCGTGACCGTCGCGGCGCCGGCCGGCTGGGCGGCGAGAGCGACACGGCGACGGCGAGGAGGACTCTCGACCCGTCACAACGTGCGAGCCCCCTCACCGTTGCGACGTTGCTCAGCGGAGTGCGAGCCGCTCGAGCAGCGCGTCGAGCCGCTGGTAGGTCTCGTTGAGGCCGCCCTCCATGCCCGAGGCGAGCATCCCGTCGCGCTCCTCGGGGGTGTGGAAGATCGACGTCGTGACGACGCGGGTGCGGTCGCCGAGATCCTCGAACGTCGCGGTCTCGACGGAGACGTGCCCCGGCATGCCCTCCCACTCGAAGGTCTGCACGATCCGCTCGGGCGGCGTGACCTCCCGGTAGGAGCCGTGGAAGGCCAGTCCGGCGCCCTGCCCGTCGCGGAAGACGAAGCGCCAGCGTCCGCCGCGGCGGACGTCCATCGCCTCGACGATCGCCGTGGTGCCGTGCGGGCCCCACCACTCGGGGATGAGCTCGGGGTCGGTGTAGAGCGCGAACACCCGGTCGCGCGGCGCGTCGAACACCCGCTCCACGCGGATCTCGCGCTCCGTCGGGGTGGTGATGGTGGCGGTGCGCTCCTGCTGATCGGCCGTCATGACGGCCCTCCTTTCGTGCGTTCGAGGAGGTCCCCGAAGCGGTCGAGTCGGTCTTCCAGCATCCGGCGGTAGGCGTCGGTCCACTCGCGGACGTCGTCGAGCCGGGCCGGGCCGGCCGAGCAGCGCCGCTCGCGGCCGACCTTCTCGGTCGCCACGAGCCCCGCCGCCTCGAGCACGCCCACGTGCTTCTTCATCCCGGTGAGCGAGATCCCGTAGGGCGCGGCCAGCTCGGAGATCGTCGCGCTGCCGCGCCCAAGCCGCTCCAGGACGTCCCGGCGCGTCGGATCCGCCAGCGCGGCGAACGTCCGGTCGAGGGCCTGATGCTGAACCATGTGGTTCAGTATGAGGCCACGACGGTCGGGTTGTCAAGTCGTACGCTCCGGCGAATGCCCGCGAGCCTCGTCCTGCGCCTGCGCGTCGAGCTGGCGCCCACCGAGCGGGGCGGGCGACGCAAGCCGATCACCGACGGCTACCGCGCGTCGCTCTCCTTCGGCCGCCGCCGGCGCGACGTCGAGCCGATCGTCCACGACGCCGTGCTCGTGCTCGAGGACGCCCGCGACCTCCCGCCCGGTGCCACCGCGACCGCCCGCGCGTACGTCGTCTCCCCGGAGTACCTGCCGCGGGCGCTCGAGGACGGCGCGATCGTCACGCTGCTGGAGAACGACCGGATCGTCGGGCGCGCGGAGATCCTCGAGCGCCTGGAGGACCCGGAGCCCCAGCCGCTGCGCGACCTCGCCGCCGCGCGGCGCCGGCCCCTGCGCCCTCCCTCCGGCGCCTGAGGCCGGCGCTCAGTTCCGGCCGGTCTTACGCGCCGCCGCGAGCCGGAGCACGAAGCGGTCCGAGACCTCGTCGTTCGAGACGGAGAGGCGGACGAGGATGCGGCGAGCGCGCTCGCGACGGAGGACGGCGCGCGCCGCGCGGTCGAACCGGGCGCGGCGGCCACGCCGCCCGAGCCGCTCCGCGTAGCGCTTCGTCACGAGCCGGGTACGGGGGCGCGCCCGCCGCCCGCGCACCGTGTCCAACCGGAGGAACTGCGGGCAGCGCCGGCCGACCGAGCAGTCGGGCCGAGGCAGCGCGAGATGGGCCGCGGCGCGCCGCCGCGGGTCGGCGAGGAGGGCGAAGCCGCCGAAGCGCTCACAGCTCGCCCAGATGGTGTCGAGGTCGTTGACGAGGTCGATCCGGTCGTCGCCCGGTCCGCAGTCGAGCCGGTTGCGCGGGGTGCTGCGGTCGCCGTCGTACGGATCGTCCTCGTCGACCGGCTCGAGCACGTCGTCGCCGCGGCCGCCCCGGATCGTGTCGTGACCATCTCCGCCGTGCAGCGCGTCGTCGCCCCCGCGCCCGTCGATGACGTCATCGCCCGGGGAGCCGAAGATGCTGTCGTCGCCGGGGCCGCCGCGCAGGCGGTCGGCCCCGTAGGAGCCCGTCATCCCCTCGACGCCCGTGAAGGTCAGTGGCTGCCCCTGGATCGCCGCTCGGCCGGTGGCCATGTCGGCGGTCACGGCGCCGGCCCCGGTGAAGTCCAGGCCGTCGCGACCCGGCCCGCCGTCGATCCGGTCGCCCTCTCCGGGTGTGACGGCGTCCCCGCCATCTCCCCCCGCGACGACGTCGGCGCCCGGCCCACCGTCGAGCCGGTCGCCGCCGGGTCCCCCCACCAGCTCGTCCGCGCCGGGGCCGCCGTCGAGCGTCACGCTGCCTGCGACGGCGATGCCCCGGTCGTCGCCGTCCCCCAACTGCGCCAGGACGACCATCTCGTACCCGCCGATCCGGCGGCAGACGACCTCGTGCTCGCCGGCCTGGTCACATCCGTCCCCGGCGGTCAGCGGCGCCTCGTCGGTGAACCGCGCCGTCTCGCCGTCGGACTGGACCGTCATCCGGTTGGCCTCGCCGGACGCGGCGACGTAGCGGACGGCGGTCCGGTCGCCGACCGTCCGGTGGTCGCCGATGGCGATCGTCGCGGTCACGGTGGCGGCTGCTGCGGGCTGCGCGAGGGCGACGGTCAGCGCGAAGCACAGGAGGAGAAGTCTCACTGCCGGTCCTCAACGGGCGACCCGCTTCACCGTTGCGGTGATCGTGTGCTCTAGACCCGGCCGGTCTCCCGCGCCGCCGCCTCGGCAGCCTCGAGCTGGCGCTCGACGAGGTCGAGCCCCGCGTCCCAGAAGCCTGGGTCGGCGAGGTCGATCCCGACGATCTTGCCCAGCTCCTCCGGGGAGCGCGACCCGCCGGCCGAGAGCAGCTCGAGGTAGGCGGGCACGAACGCCTCGCCTTCGGCCTCGTAGCGCCCGTAGACCGACAGCGCGAGCAGCTGGCCGTAGGCGTACGCGTACACGTAGCCCGGCACGTTGACGAAGTGCGGGACGTAGCTCCACCACTTCTCGTAGCCCTCGGTGACCTCGACGGCGTCGCCGAGCATCTCCTCCTGGCTCTCACGCCACAGCGCGCCGAAGCGCTCGACCGACAGCTCGCCCTCCTCGCGCCGCGAGGTGTGCACGAGGTGCTCGAACCGGTTCATGGCGATCTGGCGGAACACCGTGGCGATCGACCCCTCGATCGACTCCGCGAGCAGCCCGAGCTTCGAGTCCGCGTTGGGCGCCTGCTCGAGCAGCCGCCCGAAGACGATCGTCTCGCCGAACACCGAGGCGGTCTCAGCAAGCGTCAGCGGGGTGGACTGGTGGAAGACGCCCTGGCGCGCGCCGAGCGCGGCATGGACGCCGTGGCCGAGCTCGTGGGCGAGCGTCAGCACGTCGCGCCGGCGCGAGGTCCAGTTGAGCATCACGTACGGGTGGACCGACGGGACGGTGTAGGCGCAGAAGGCGCCGCCGCGCTTGCCGGGGCGGACCGGCGCGTCGATCCACTGCTCGTCGAAGAAGCGCCGCGCGAGGTCGCCGAGCTCGCCGGAGAAGGCGCCGTAGGAGTCGAGCACGAGGTCGCGCGCGTCGTCCCAGCGGATCGACTCGTCCGTGTCCGTGACCGAGGCCATCCGGTCGTAGTCGGCGAGGCGGTCGATCCCGAGCAGCTGCGCCTTCAGGCGGTACCAGCGGCGGGCGATCTCGTAGCGGTTGCGCACGGCGTCGACCAGCGCCTGCACGGACTCGTCGGAGGCCTCGTTGGCGAGGTTGCGGCTGTGCAGCCAGTGGGGGTGGTGGCGCAGCCGGTCGTCGACCATCTTGTCGGCGAGCAGCGTGTTGAAGATGAAGGCGCGCGTCCGCAGGCCCGGCTCCAGCGCGTCGGTGACCTTCTCGGCGGCGTGGCTGCGAACCGCGCGGTCGGGGGAGAAGAGCTGCGACAGCGCCTCCTCCAGCGAGACCGGGTCGGCGCCCTCGTCGAGCGCCACGGTGATGGCCGACGTCTGCTCGGCGAACAGGCGGCCCCAGGCGCTCGAGCCGCTCAGCGACTTCTCGGCGAGGATCTTCTCCTCAGGCTCTGAGAGCAGGTGCGGGCGGTAGCGGCGGGCGGAGCGCAGGTGGTGACCGGCGAACTCCAGGCCGTCGGCGGCCAGCAGCTCCTCGGCGCGGGCGTCGTCGAGCGCGGCCCACTCGAGGTCGAAGAACAGCAGCGCGGTCTCGATCGCCGTGCCCTTCTCCTGCACCTTGGCCAGCCGGGCGCCGCGGACGGGGTCGGCGGTGTTCGTCGAGAACTCGAGCATCGCGAAGTTGGCGACGCGGCCCGCGAGCTCCTGCAGCGCGGCGAGCTCCTGCATGGCCGCGACGAGGCCGGGGCCGTCGAGCTCGGCGACGCGGCCCGCATGGGCCTCGGCGAACGCGTCGGCGCGGCGCTGGGCCTCGGCGAGCATGGAGTCGACGGCCGCCTCGCCGGCGCCGTCGAGCAGGGGGGCGAGGTCCCAGGCGACGGACTCGACCGCGGGATCGGTGAATTCGGGTGCGCTCATTGCCGCCTCAGTCTGGCAGCCGGCCCGTCGCCGCCGGCGCGCGCAGGCCGTCGAGCACGATGCTCAGGTGGCGCTTCCACGAGGCGGCGCAGCGGTGCGGCTTGCGCGTGGCCATGCCGACGCCGCACATCAGCATGGGGATGTCGTCGATGCAGGCGTCGGCGCGCAGGACGCCGGCGGCCTTGGCGCGGTCCATGACCGCCGTCATGCCGTCGTGGAGCCGGAGATGGGCGTCGGTCGGCCGGCTCTCCTCGACCGTCGGCAGCGTGGCCAGCGACTCCGAGACGCCGCGGTTGGCGGCCAGCAGCTCGGCGCCCCGCCACAGGACCTGCTCGAACGCCTTCCAGGGATCCGGCTCGTCGACCGCGTCGCGCGCCGCGTCGGCGAGGCGCTCGAACGAGTCCGTGACGAGCGCGGCGACGAGGGCGTCCTTGGTCGGGAAGTGCCGGTAGACCGTTCCGACGCCGACCTCGGCGCGGCGGGCGATCTCGTCCATCTGGGCTTCGGAGCCGTCCTCGGCGAAGACCGCGCGGGCGGCCGCCAGGACGCGCTCGCGGTTGCGGCGGGCGTCGGCCCGCAGCGGCCGCGCCTCGGTGGTGGGCGACGCCATGGTGCGAGAAAAGTAGGGCTTGACAAACGGAACGTCAACTCCGTATGTTCCCCGGACAACCGGAACTCAGCTTCCGGTTCCCCCTCTTCACTCTCTCCAACTTCCCCAGGAGGCCCGCGCCGTGAGCGCTCAGAATTCCACCAGGGACAAGCGCTGGAACGCGCTGATCCTCCTCGCCGCGGCGCAGTTCGTCGTCGTCCTCGACGCCTCGATCGTCAACGTCGCGCTGCCGTCGATCGGCCGCGAGCTGAAGTTCTCGCAGGACAACCTCGCCTGGGTGGTCAGCGCGTACACGCTGACCTTCGGCGGCTTCCTGCTGCTCGGCGGCCGCATGGCCGACCTGCTCGGCCGCCGGCGCCTGTTCATGGCCGGCATCGTGCTCTTCGCGCTCGCCTCGCTCGGCGGCGGCCTGTCGCAGACCGAGGGTCAGCTGATCGCCTGGCGCGCCCTGCAGGGCCTCGGCGCGGCGCTCGTCTCGCCCGCCGCCCTGTCGATCGTCACGACGATCTTCACCGAGGGCTCCGAGCGAAACAAGGCGCTCGGCGTGTGGGGCGCGGTCGCCGGCGCGGGCGGCGCCGTCGGCGTCCTGCTCGGCGGCATCCTCACCGACACCCTCGGGTGGGAGTGGGTCCTCTTCGTCAACACGCCGATCGGCATCGCGGTCGCGCTGATGACCCCGCGGCTGATCCCCGAGAGCCGCTCGGGCTCCGAGACCCGGACGTTCGACGTCGCCGGCGCGGTCTCGGTGACCGCCGGCCTGTCGCTGCTGGTCTACGCGCTGGTCGACGCGCGCAGCGCCGGCTGGGGCTCGACGCAGACCATCGGGCTGCTCGCGCTGAGCGGCGCGCTCCTGCTGGTCTTCGGCGTGATCGAGACGCGGTCGGCGGCGCCGCTGGTCCCGTTCCGGATCTTCCGGCTGCAGACACTGCGCGGCGCCAACGTCATCGGCCTGCTGGTCGGCATGTCGCTGTTCGCGATGTTCTTCTTCGTCTCGCTCTACATGCAGCAGGTGCTCGGCTACAAGCCGCTGAAGGCCGGCTTCGCCTACCTGCCGCTGGCGGTGACGATCATCATCTCGGCGGGCGTGGCCTCGCAGCTGGTGACGCGTCTGGGCTTCAAGCCGGTGCTGATCACCGGCCTGCTGCTCGTCGCCGCCGGGCTCGTGTGGTTCTCGCGGGTGTCGCCGGGCGGCAGCTACGTCGGCGACGTCCTGTTCCCGTCGCTGCTGGCGGCCGCCGGGCTGGGGTTCTCGTTCGTGCCCGTGACGATCGCCGCGGTGACCGGCGTGAGCGGCAGCGACGCCGGCCTCGCGTCCGGGCTCATCAACACGTCGCAGCAGATCGGCGGCGCGCTCGGCCTGGCGATCCTCTCCGCGGTCGCGACGTCCAAGACCGCCGACGTGCTGGCCGCCGCCGGCGGCGACCGCCGCCAGCTCCCGGCCGCGCTGACCGAGGGCTTCCAGGACGCGTTCGTGATCGGCGCCGGCTTCGCGCTCACCGGCGCGGTGCTCGCCGCGCTGATGATCTCGGGGCGCGACTCGCGGCAGCACGTCGAGGCCGTCGAGTCGGGCGACGCGGACGCGGTCCCGGTCGCCGTGTAGTCGCGCCCGGTGCGGGGCTCAGTCGTGGCGCAGCGTGCTGAGCCCCAGCGCACCGCCAAAGGCGAGCAGGCCGAGGCCGGCGATCGTGTCGGCGACCTGCATGCCGCGCGGCCCGACCGCGCGGCGCACGGCCCAGGTGGCGGTGGCGAGCAGCGTGACCCAGGTCAGGCTGCCGACGCCGACGCCCGTCACGAGGAGGATCGCGCCGGCGCTGGTCGCCGCCGCCCCGGCGGTCGTCGCGGCGGCGAACACGGCGGCCCAGGAGACGATGGTCAGCGGGTTCGACGCCGTCCCGGCCACCGCGGTGGCGAAGGCGCGCCGCGGCGTGGCGACCTCGGACGGCACCTCGCCGCCCAGCCGGACGCGGAACGCCGACCACAGCGTCCGCGCCCCGAGCACGAGCAGGACGACGGTGCCGACCAGCCCGAGCGCCAGCCGGACCGGCTCGAACGAGAGCAGCGGCGCGGCGCCCGCCACGCCGCAGGCGGCGTAGAGCGCGTCGACGAGCGCGATGCCCGCGCCGACCCCCGCGCCCGCGCCCCAGCCCGAGCGCAGCGTGGAGCGGATCAGCAGCAGCGACATCGGCCCGAGCTGCATGGCGACGAGGAAGCCGAGGCCGAAGCCGACGAACAGGGAGCCCATGGCGCGATGATCGCCGAGCCGCCGGGGCCGTGCAACGCGCGCCGCGACTTCGGCGGCTCGAACCCGGGATCGGGCGCGCCGCGCCCGCCGCGCCGCGCTTTCAGCGGTTGCCGCGCACGGCCACGCGGTAGACCGCGGCGATCATCGCCGCCTGCAGCGGCAGCCGCGCCCACAGCAGCGGCTCGGGGATGTTCGCGTAGCGCTCCGGGTTGAGCGCCATGTGCAGGTTCGCCGGGAAGACGGCGACGAGGGTGGCGATCAGCCACCAGCCGCCGCCGGCCGCGGTCCGGTCGAACAGCACCGCCGCGCCGCCGCCCGCCTCGGCCACGCCGGAGGCGTAGACCAGCTCGCGCTGCAGCGGCAGGTAGTCGGGCATGATCGCCTCGTACATCCGCGGGCGGATGAAGTGCAGGGCGCCGGCGGCGATGGCGACGGCGCCGAGGATGGCCCGTCCGCGGGATGGCATGAGGCCCGGAGTACCCGGGATGTGGTCCGGGCGACCCCGAGCGCCTACCGCCGCGGCGCCAGGAACAGGCGCACGTTGCGGTCGCCGCGGCCGCCCGCGAACCCGCGCGGGCGCCCGCCCTGGCTGTCGAGGTAGGCCAGCTCGCGCGCGGGGCCGGCGAGGCCGCGGCCGTCCTGGTCGACCATCCAGGTCTCCAGCACGCGCCCGCCGCCGGCGGTCTCGCGCAGGCGCAGCATGCGGGCCTGCATCGGGAAGTCGGCCAGCGACGAGGTCTCGATCACCCAGTAGCCCCCGGCCGGCGTCCGCCGCGGGCGGATGCGGTTGCGGTGGACGTCGCCGGCCACGTTGGCGACCACGGCGCCCGACGCGTCCAGCGCGGCCACCGCCGCCGCGCCGCCGCGCTCGACGCTGTCGAGGCGGTTGTGGGAGAAGACGACGACGTCGCGCTCGCCGGCCGCCGCGAGCTGCTCGCGCAGCCAGGCGACCTGCTTCGGGAGGATCTCCCCGCCCGAGCCGCTGGCGCCGCGCGCGACGGTGTCGAGCACGATCCCGCGCACCCGCGGGCCGAGGTCGAAGACGTAGTCGAGCCGGTCGGGCGCCCGCAGCCGGCGCCCGCGGCCCAGCGCCGCGACGAGCTCCTCGGGCCGCAGCGCGGCGCGCCCAGGGTCGGCCGGCACGGTCATCGCGCGGCCCGGCACGCCCGCGTCGAGCAGCTCGTCGAGCCCGGCCTGGACGTCCTCGGGCGCGGGCGGACGGAACTCGGGGTCGAGCGTCGTGGTGAGCCGCGTCCCCGTGGCGATCGCGTCCGTGCGCGCCGAGGCGGCGACGTAGCCTTGGCGCGCCGCGTCGTGGTTGCCGACCACCGGCAGCCAGGGGACCCCGAGCCCGGGGGAGCGGAACGGGCGCTGCGCGGCGGCCAGCAGGCCAGGGTGGCGCGGCGCGTCGAGGTCGGGCCGGTAGTAGAGCGGGTCGGGGTTGGACGCCTGCTGCACACCCCGGTAGCCCGGCGCGCCCGTGTCGGGCCGCACGAGGCCGCCGTCGAGCACGGCGCGCGCCTGCGCGAGCTCGTCGCGCTGCGCGTTGTCGACGATGTCGCCGGTGACCACGACCGCCGCCGGGCGCTCGGCGCGCAGCGCGCGCACGGCAGCGGCCAGCACCTGGGGGCTGAGCGCCTCCTGCGGGCGGAACGTCGGGTTCAGCGCCCCGCCGTAGCGATCGAGGAACGGCACGCGGCCCGGCGACTCCTCGTCGCGGACGTGGGTGTCGGTGAGCTGGCCGAAGGTGGCGATGGCGCGGCCGGGCCGGGACGCGGGCGCGAGCTCGGTGCGGTCGCGCAGCGGCTCGCCGGGCCCGCGGGCGAGGACGCCGTCGCCGTCGGGGTCCACGAGCGTCGAGCGGAGCGTCGACCCACCGGCGCCCCCGCCGGCCGCGCGCTCGCCGTCCCCGCCGCACCCGGTGACCAGCAGCGCCGCCGCGAGGACCGTCGCCAGGCGCATCACTCCTCGCGCAGCCCCTCGACGACCGGCTCGCGCAGCGTCCGCCGCGCCACGAGCCAGACCGCGACGGCGGCCAGCGCGGCCAGGCCGAGCACCACGATCGCGATCTGGCCGGCGCCGGGCAGGAGCGGCAGCGCGGCGTACCCGGCCGCCAGCCGCGCCACCAGCGGCGCGAACACGCCGATCTCCAGCGCGATCCCCAGCAGCGCGGCCGGCACGGCGACGGCGGCCGCCGCGCCGGCGAACACCGCGGCGACGTCGGCGCGTTCCGCGCCCGTCGCGCGCAGGAGCGCGACGGCGCCGCGGCGCTCGCGCGCGGTGACGGCCAGCGCCTGCGCGAGGGCGTAGAGGCAGACGAGGCCGACGGCGAGCCCGACTCCGCGCAGCACCGCGGCGAGCACGCCGAGGAACGCCCGGTTGTCCGAGGTGGCGCCGGCGACCCGGGCGGGCGGGGCGCCGATCGCGATCAGCGCACGCGTCACCCGGGCGCGATCGGCGCCGGGGTCCAGCCGCACCGCGATGCTCGGCTCCAGGCCCGGGTCGGCCGCCAGCAGCCGGGCGGGCCGGACGTAGGCCATCCGGCCCTCGTTCTCGAGCGCACGCACGACGCCGGCCACGCGGAACCGCGCCTCGCCGCCGCCGCTCGTCTGCACGGCCAGCGTGGAGCCCGGCCGCAGCCCGAGCGCATCGGCGAGGCCGACGCCGACCTCGGCCTCGGCGTCGCCGCGCAGGCGCCGCCCCGACGCCAGCGGCGGCGCCTCGAACTCGGTGTGATCGCCCGGGTAGGCCAGCAGCCGCAGCGGCTCGCCGAG
>DASVQH010000201.1:0-9722 GCA_036389195.1 Solirubrobacteraceae bacterium | reverse complement strand
CTCGTCGGCGGCGTCATCGTGGACGAGAACACCCACTACACCGACCTGCCGAACGTCATCGACGGCGGCGACGGCAACGACTCGCTCGTCGGCGAGGAGGACGCCGACACCCTCACCGGCGGCGCGGACAACGACAACCTGCAGGGCCAGGGCTACCCGGACAAACTCAACGGCGGCACGGGAACCGACACCGCCGACTACTCCGAGCGCACCGCGACGATCACCGCCGACCCCGACGGCAACGCCGACGACGGCGCAGGCGCGAACGGCTTCGAGGGCGACACGATCGCCACGGACGTCGAGAACATCAAGGGCGGCAGCGCCGACGACGTGCTGACCGGCAACGGCAACGCCAACCGCCTCGACGGCAACGGCGGCGACGACACGCTCGAGGGCGGCCTCGGCGGCGACACGCTCAACGGCGGGGCCGGCACGGCCGACGTCGTGACCTACGCCTCGCGCTCGGCGGCCATCACCGCCGACCTCCTCGGCACGCCGAACGACGGCGCGGCCGGAGAGAACGACACGCTCGGAGCGGACGTCGAGAACCTGATCGGCGGCTCGGGCAACGACAATCTCACGGGCAACGACTCGGTCAACGTGCTCACCGGCAACGGCGGCAACGACACGCTCGACGGCGCGCTCGCGGCGGACAAGCTCAACGGCAACGCCGGCACGGACACCGTGACGTACGCGCCCCGCTCGGCGGCGATCACCGCCGACCTGGCCGGCAACGCCGGCGACGGCGCCACGGGCGAGAACGACACGATCGCCGCGGACGTCGAGAACCTCACCGGCGGCAGCGGCGCGGACAAGCTCACCGGCTCGACCGCGGTCAACGCGCTGGACGGCAAGGCGGGTGACGACACGCTCGACGGCGGCACCGGCGCGGACGTCCTGTCCGGCGGCGCCGACACGGACACCGTCGACTACTCGGCGCGCGCGACGGCCGTCACCGCGGATGTGGCCGGCAACGCCGGCGACGGTGTCGCGGGCGAGAACGACACCGTCGGCGCCGACGTCGAGAACCTCCTCGGCGGCTCGGCCGGCGACACACTCACGGGCTCCTCGGGCGCCAACGCGCTGACCGGCAACGGCGGCGACGACCTGCTCGACGGCGACACCGGCGCGGACGCGCTGGCCGGCGGCGCCGGCGTCGACACCGTGACCTACCTGGCGCGGACCGCCGCGGTCACCGCCGACCTGGCCGGTACGGCCGGCGACGGGGTCTCCGGTGAGAACGACACGCTGGGCGCGGACGTGGAGAACCTCCGCGGCGGCTCCGGCGACGACAAGCTCACCGGCAACGCGCTGGTCAACCAGCTCGACGGCAACGGCGGCAACGACACGCTCGACGGCGGCACCGGCGCCGACAAGCTCAACGGCGGCTCCGGCACGTCCGACACCGCCGACTACTCGGGCCGCAGCGCCGGTGTGGTCGTCAACACCGACGGCAGCGCCGGCGACGGCGAGGGCGGCGAGAACGACACGGTCGGCGCCGACGTCGAGAACCTGATCGGCGGCGCGGGCGGCGACACGCTGACCGGCAACGGGTCCGACAACAAGCTCGTCGGCAACGGCAGCACGGACACCCTGTCCGGCCAGGCGGGCGACGACCTGATGGACGGCGGACTCGGCGCGGACACGATGAACGGCAGCACCGGCACGGACACCGTCGACTACACGAGCCGCTCGGTCCGCGTGGTCGCCGACCTCGCGGGCAACGCGGGCGACGGCCAGTCGGCCGAGAACGACACCATCGGCGCCGACGTCGAGAACCTCCTCGGCGGCTCGGGCAACGACGGCCTCACCGGCAACGCGCTGGTCAACCGCCTCGAAGGCAACGGTGGCGATGACAGCCTCAACGGCGGAACGGCGGCCGACGTGCTCAACGGCGGTGGCGGCTCGGACTTCGCCGACTACACCGGCCGCACCAGCACGGTGACCGCCGACCTCGACGGCAACAACGACGACGGCGAGGCCGGCGAGAACGACACCATCGGCGCCGACGTGGAGAACCTCCGCGGCGGCTCGGGCAACGACGTCCTGACGGGCGATTCCGGCACCAACAAGCTCGAGGGCAACCCGGGCAACGACACGCTCGACGGCGCGACGGGCGCCGACACGCTGACCGGCGGCGCCGGCACCGGCGACACCGCCGACTACTCGGGCCGTACGGCGGCGATCGTCGCCGACCTGGCCGGCACCGCGGGCGACGGCGCCGACGGCGAGAACGACACCATCGCCTCCGACGTCGAGAACCTCCGCGGCGGCACGGGCGACGACACGCTCACCGGCAACGCCGGCGTCAACCGCCTCGACGGCGGCGGCGGCGGGGACCTCCTCGACGGCGGCACCGGCGCCGACCTCCTCAACGGCGGCGACGGGCTCACCGACATGGTGAGCTACGCCGCCCGCGCCACCACGGTCACGGCCGACCTCGAGGGCGACGCCGACGACGGCGAGGCCAACGAGAAGGACGCGATCGGCGCGGACGTCGAGCGGCTGCGGGGCGGCACGGCGGCGGACGTCCTCCGCGGCGACGGGGCCTCCAACCGCCTCGAGGGCATGAACGGCGACGACGCGCTCGACGGCGCGCTCGGGGCCGACCAGATCGTCGGCGGCGGCGGCTCGGACACCGTCGACTACCTGACCCGCACGGCGGACCTGACCGTCGACTTCGACGGCGACGCCGACGATGGCGCCGACGGCGAGAACGACAACATCGAGACCGACGTGGAGAACGTCCGCGCCGGGTCGGGCAACGACAAGCTGACCGGCGACAGCAGCGCCAACCGGCTCGAGGGCAACGGCGGCGACGACGTCCTCGACGGCGGGCTGGGCGGCGACACCCTGCTCGGCGCCGGGGGCACCGACCGGGTCGAGTACGCGAACCGGACGGCGCCCGTGATCGCCAACCTCTCGGGGGGCACGGACGACGACGGTGAAGCCGGCGAGCACGACACGATCGACACGGACGTGGAGAACCTCACCGGCGGCAGCGGGAACGACGAGCTCGGAGGCAACCCCGGGCCCAACCAGATCGCGGGTGGCCCCGGGAACGATCAGCTCACCGGCAACGGGGGCGGCGACACGCTGCTCGGCGAGGCGGGCACGGACACGCTGAGCGGCCAGGGCGACGACGACACGCTCGACGGCGGCACCGGCGGCGACACGCTCGACGGCGGCGACGGCACCGACACGATCACCTACGCCGGACGGACCACCGTCCAGGCGGTCGTCGTGCGGCTCGACGGCGCGCGCAACGACGGGCTCGACACCAACCGCAACGGCGCATCGGGCTCGGGCGAGGAGGGCGACCAGGACGTCGCGGTGGAGAACGCGATCGGCGGTGACGGGACCGACAAGCTGACGGGCTCGTCCGATGCCAACGCGCTCCAGGGCGGCGCCGGCAACGACCGGCTCGACGGCGGGCCGGGCGCCGACACGCTGGACGGCGGCGCCGACACCGACACCATGTACTACGCGACGCGCACGGCCAGCCAGCCGGTGGCGGTCCGCCTCGACGGGATCCGCAACGACGGCGCGGACACCGACGCCGACGGCAGCTCGTCGGCGGGTGAGGAGAACGACCGGGACGTGTCCCTGGAGAACGTCACCACCGGCGCGGCGGCCGACAAGATCGTGGGCTCCGACGGTCCGAACGCGATCCTGTCGGGCTCCGGGGCGGACCTGATCGACGGCGGCCTCGGCAAGGACACCATGGACGGCCAGGTCGGCTTCGACACGCTCACGTACGCGAGCCGGTCCACGCCGGTCGCGGTCAAGCTCGACACCGTGGCCGGCGACGGCGCCGACCCGGACAAGAACGGCGTCTCGACCGACGCCGAGGAGAACGATCGCGACAACCACATCGAGAACGTCATCGGCGGCACCGGCGACGACCGGCTGACCGGGAACGGGGGAACCAACACCCTCAGCGGCGGCCTCGGCAACGACATCCTCGACGGCCGGCCGGGGAGCGACACGTTCAACGGCGGCGACGGCATCGACACGATGACGTACATCACGCGGACGGCTGACACGCCGCTGTTCATCCGGCTCGACGGCGTCCGCAACGACGGCCTCGACGCCGACAGCAGCGGCGGCTCGAACGCGTCGGAGGAGGGCGACCTCGACATCTCCATCGAGAACGCCACGGGCGGCTTCGGCAACGACCGGATCATCGGCAACCCGAAGCAGAACGTCCTCAGCGGCGGCAACGCCGGGGACGACACGATCCAGGGCAAGGACGGCACCAGCCTGGTCGACCAGCTCCTCTGCGGCATCGGCGCGGACAAGTTCAACGCCGACGCCGCGGACACGAAGAGCGGCTGCGAGACGCTGATCCCTTAGCGGTCCGCCGCCAGCAGCTCCGGCACCCGGCGCGCGCGGAAGTCGAAGATCGCGTCGAGCTCGCGGCGGACGAACAGCGCGTGCGGGAGGGCGCCGAGCGGCCCGCCGGGCAGCGCGTAGCGGACGGTGTCGCGCATCAGCGTGCCGTCCGCGCCGTCGGGCTCGAACTCGTGCGTGTGGTGCCAGAGCGCGTAGGGGCCGCGCAGCTGCATGTCGACGAAGCGCACGCCGGGCTCCCATTCCTCGATCCGGGTCAGCCAGGAGATCGGCAGGCCGCGCAGCCGCAGCCGGTACTCGATCAGCGCCCCGGCGCGCATGGCGATCGGGCGCGGGGTGACGATCGAGAACCGCAGCGAGGGCGGGGTGATCGCTTCGAGGTTGCCGGCGTCGGCGAAGAACGGGAAGACCGCCTCGGGCGTGCCGGGCAGGCGCTGTTCGCGGGTGAGCGTGTGAAGCGGCATCGCCCTGCGTACGGGCGTGCCGCGTGGACGGATGGCCGCGGTCGCGCTTCACACGGCTGAGCGAGGAGATCCCCGACGCGGCGGCGGGACATCGGATAGGGTCAAGCGCGACGGGTGAAAGCGTCGGCGTCGCAGCGGCGCCGCGGTGGAGAATCGGTGGGAGGACGCGGGTGTCACAGGCCTCGGAGGGCGAACCTGGGTTGCCGGACGGCGGCCAGCTGTCGGGACCGTTCGTGCAGCGGTCGCCGGAGGAGCGTCGCGCGATCCTCGCGCAGCAGCTCCAGTTCGCCACCGTGCGCGGGCGGCGGATCGAGTCGCAGACGGAGTTCCAGGCCGTCCTCGTCGAGGGGCAGCCGGTGAACCACGTGCTCCACGCGATCCTGACCTTCCTCACGTGCTTTCTGTGGGGGATCGTCTGGGCGATCCTCGCCGGCACCGGTGGTGAGAAGCGCGAGCTTCTGGTGGTCGACGAGTACGGCCAGGTGCAGATCCAGCAGCTCGGCAGGAGCTGACCTTGGCCTCGACCCCTCCTTCCGAGCCGCCGCGGCCGCCGCAGCCGGGTGACCCCTTCGGTGCGCCGCCGGCGACCGATGCGTTCGGTCGCCCGGTCGGGCCGGGGTACATGTCGGCGATGCACGAGCCGGTGGGCAAGGACAAGGCGACGACCGCGCTCGTCTGCGCGATCCTCGGCATCTTCTGCTTCCCGCCGCTCGGCATTGTGGCCTTCGTGCAGGGGCGCCAGGCGTCCGGGGAGGCGAACCGTACCGGCCGTCCGCTCGACGGGACGCTGAAGGTCGCCTACATCATCGGGATCGTCGAGACGGTGCTCGTCGCGCTCGCCGTCCTGATCTTCGTGTTCGCGCTGATCGTCGGAGCCGCGGGCTCGACGACGTAGCCGTCAGCCGGTGATCGCGGCTCGGTGCGCGAGCGCGACGATCCAGCCGGCGCCCAGCACGAACGCCGCCAGCAGCCCCCGGCGCCGCTGCAGCACCGCATGCAGGCCCCGCCCGCCCCGCAGACGCAGCGCGCCCGCGACCAGGATCGCCACGCCGGCGACGACCAGCGCGGCGAGCGCGAGCGGCACGACCGGGTTGAGCGCCCAGAACTCGGCCTGCCCGTGCACGGCGAGCACGACCGATCGGGTGCCGCCGCAGAGCGGGCACGGCAACCCGGTGACCGTCCGGAACGGGCACGGCCACAGCGAGGGCCCGGAGACGTCCCCGTCGCCGGCCGAGAACGCCGTCGCCCCGACGCAGAACGGCAGTGCGCCGATCGCCGCCATGCGGGCGCCGGCCCGTGTCGTCGCCGCATCGGCCGTCACCGTCGCACAGCATGACGCACCGGGCTCGGCCTGCCCGAGCGTCTACCATGTGACGCGACAACTACCGAAGCGTCACAAGCGCGAGGCGCCCGCCCCAATTCCGAAGCGGCGGGCAGGAAAGGAACATATGGCAGAAGTGACTCGGGTCTCCGTCGAGGTCGGCGGCAAGGAGATCTCGTTCGAGACCGGCCGGATGGCCAAGCAGGCCTCCGGTGCCGTCGTCGTCCAGGCGGGCGACACGATGGTCCTGGCCACGGCGACCGCGGGCAACCTGCGCGACGTGGACTTCCTCCCGCTCACCGTGGACGTCGAGGAGCGGATGTACGCCGCGGGCAAGATCCCCGGCTCCTTCTTCAAGCGCGAGGGTCGTTCCGGCGAGAAGGGCACCCTGACCGCGCGCATGATCGACCGCCCGCTGCGCCCGCTGTTCCCCAAGGGCTGGCGGCGCGAGACCCAGCTGGTCTCCATCCCGCTCTCGGTCGATCACGTCAACCCGTACGACATCCTGGCCATGAACGGCGCGTCCGCCGCGCTGATGGTCTCCGACGTGCCGTTCCCGATGCCGGTCGGCGCCGTGCGCATCGGCAAGGTGGACGGCAACTTCGTCGTCAACCCGAACGAGGAGGACCTCCTCACCGCCGATCTCGACCTGGTCGTCTCGGGCACCGAGGAGGCCATCCTGATGGTCGAGGCCGGGGCCAACGAGATCCCCGAGGCCGAGATCCTCGACGCGCTCGACATCGCGCACGGCGAGATCAAGAAGCTCTGCGCCCTGCAGCGCGAGCTGGCCGAGAAGGCCGGCAAGCCGAAGACCGAGGTCGAGGTCCCGCAGGTGCCAGAGGACCTCCTCCAGCAGGTGCGCGAGTCCCACGGCCAGGCGCTCGACGAGGCGACGTCGGTCGAGGACAAGCTCGCCCGCCAGGACGCCACCAAGGCCGTCGAGGCCGAGGTGCTCGAGCGCTACTCCGGCAGCCCGGAGGACGAGACGTACGCGACAGCGCGCCAGAACGCGCAGCTCGCGTTCGACAAGCTCGAGAAGTCGATCATCCGCGAGCGCATCGCGGTCAAGAAGATCCGCCCGGACGGCCGCTCGGCCGAGGAGATCCGGCCGATCACGATCGAGGTCGGGCTGCTGCCGCGCGCCCACGGCTCCGCGCTGTTCACCCGCGGGCAGACGCAGGCGCTCTCGGTGGCCGCGCTGGGCACCTCCCGCGAGGAGATGCGCCTGGACACGCTGGGTCTGGAGACCACCAAGCGCTACTTCCACCACTACAACTTCCCGCCGTTCTCGGTGGGCGAGGCCGGCTTCATGCGCGGCCCCAAGCGCCGCGACATCGGCCACGGCGCGCTCGCCGAGCGCGCGCTGGTCCCGATGATCCCGGGCGTGGAGGAGTTCCCGTACACGATCCGCGTCGTGTCGGACATCCTGGAGTCCAACGGCTCGAGCTCGATGGCGTCGGTCTGCGGCTCCTCGCTGTCGCTCATGCAGGCGGGCGTGCCGCTCAAGCGGCCGGTCGCCGGCATCGCCATGGGCCTCATCAAGGAGGGCGACGACTACATCGTGCTGTCCGACATCGCCGGGGTGGAGGACCACCTGGGCGACATGGACTTCAAGGTCGCCGGCACCGAGCGCGGCATCACCGCGCTGCAGATGGACATCAAGATCACCGGCGTCACCTTCGAGATCCTGCGCGACGCGCTCACGCAGGCCAAGGAGGGCCGGACGTTCATCCTCGGCAAGATGGCCGAGGTCATCGACGCGCCGTCGGAGGAGCTCTCGCAGTTCGCGCCGCGGATCTCCTCGATCCAGATCGACACGGACAAGATCGGCCTCGTGATCGGCAAGGGCGGCGAGACCATCCGCTCGCTGCAGGAGGAGTTCGAGTCCCAGATCGACGTCCAGGACGACGGCACGATCCTCGTGTACGCCACCTCGGGCATCCAGGGCGACGCCCTGGTCGACCGCATCCGGTCGATGACCAAGGAGGTCGAGGTCGGCGACGAGTTCCAGGGCAAGATCGTCAAGACCACGACGTTCGGCGCCTTCGTGGAGCTCGCCAAGGGCACCGACGGCCTGCTGCACATCTCCAACATCGCCCCGGGCCAGCGCCCGGACACGGTCGAGGAGATCTTCAACAAGGGCGACGAGGTCGCGGTCCGCGTGGTCGAGGTCGACCGCGAGCGCGGCCGGATCGGCCTGCGCCTGGCCGAGGACCCGGAGATCGCCGGCAAGTCCAAGGAGGAGCTGGCCTCGGTCGGCTCCGGCGGCGGCGGCGGCGGGGACCGCGGCGGGCGCGGCGGCGACCGGGGCGGCCCGCGCCGCAACGGGCGCGACGGCGACCGTGGCGGCCGCGGCGGCGACCGCGGAGGCCGTGGCGGCGGCGAGCGCCGGCCGCGGGCCGATCGCGATCCGGACCGCGGGTAGCTCCACTGCCTGAGCATCGCCTGACCGAGCTGGACTCGGGGCTGCGGATCGTCACGGAGCACATGCCCTCCGTGCGGTCCGCCGCCCTCGGCTTCTTCGTGGGGGCAGGCTCCCGCGGGGAGGCCGAGGCCGAGGCCGGCTTGTCGCACTTCCTCGAGCACATGCTGTTCCGCGGGACCGAGCGGTTCGGGTCGGCGGAGATCGACGAGCTGTTCGACGGCATGGGCGCCGAGCTCAACGCCGGCACGGACAAGGAGCTCACGACGGTCTACGCGCGGATGCTCGACCAGCACCTGCCGCGCGCGTTCGACGTGATGGCCGACATGGTCTGGCGTCCGGTCTTCCGCGACGTCGACCCCGAGCGCGCCGTCGTGCTCGAGGAGATCGCCATGTACGAGGACGAGCCGCAGGAGTCCGTCTTCGACGCGCTCGGCGAGGCGGTCTTCGGGACCCATCCGCTGGGCCGAGCGATCATCGGAAAGGCGGGCGTCATCCGCGACACGCCGGTGAGCGAGATCGCCGCCTTCCACGCGCGCCGCTACGTGCCGGGCTCGGTCGTCGTGGCCGCGGCCGGCTCGGTCGACCACGACGCCGTGGTCGAGCTGGCCGAGCGGACCCTCGGCGGCCTGCGGGCCGGCGAGGCGGCGCCCGAGCCCGAGCTCGCCCCGGCGGCGCCGCGCCCGACGGTGCGCTTCCAGGTCAAGGACACCGAGCAGGTCCACGTCTGCCTGGGCGCCACCGGCCTGGCCCGCCACGACGACCGCCGCTACGCCGCGCGCGTCCTCGACGCGATCTTCGGCGGGCTGTCCTCCTCGCGGCTGTTCCAGTCCGTCCGGGAGGAGCGCGGGCTCGCCTACGCCGTCTACTCGTTCACGGGCCAGTACGCCGACACCGGCCAGGTCGGCCTGTACGTCGGCACGCGCCCGGACAACCTCGGCGAGGCGATGGAGGTCATCGCCGAGGAGCTCGATCGCCTGCGCGAGGACCCGGCCTCCGAGGAGGAGCTCGCGCGGGCCAAGGAGAACGTCAAGGCCCGGGTCATCCTGGGCATGGAGTCCTCCTCGGCGCGGATGAACCGACTGGGCAGCGCGACGCTGTTCGGCCTGCCGCTGCTCGAGCCCGACGAGGTGGCCGAGCGCTTCGACGCCGTGACCCTCGA
>DASVQH010000200.1:0-19232 GCA_036389195.1 Solirubrobacteraceae bacterium | reverse complement strand
GCCTCGCCGGATGCGGCAGGCCTCATGGGCGGGGGTGGCGGCGATGGCGGCGCTTGCCGCGGGTGCTTCCTCCGCCGCGGCGCAGAGCCCGACGGTGTGCGCCAGTCCGTGCACGTTCACGACCGCCGGGGCGCATGCGTTCTTCGTCCCGCCCGGGGTTCGCAGCATCACGGTGCGCGCAGTGGGCGGCGCGGGCGGCGACGCCGCGGACGACGGTGGTTACGACAACGGCGGGCTCGGCGGTCGTGGCGCGGTCGCGACCGCGACGCTGAGCGTCACGCCGGGCACGTACCTGTACGCGGTGGTCGGCGGCAACGGTGCCGACGGCATCGGCGATCAGACCGACGAACCGGTGCCCCCGAGCGCCGGCGGCGCCAACGGCGGCGGCGATGGCGGGAGGGACGCCGCCGACGCCCCCGGCGGGTTCGGCGGCGGAGCAGGGGGTGGCGCGACCGATCTGCGCGCCTGCGCGCCGGCCGGGGCGGGGTGCACGGCGACCGGCGGCGCGGGCGATCCGCGCCTCGTCAGCGCCGCCGGCGGTGGCGGCGGCGCCCCGGGGGGCATCATCCTCTCCCTGCGCGGGGCGGACGGCGGGGACGCCGGAGCGCGCGGTGAGTCCGGGGAAGATGCCTTCGGGACCATCGGGTCCGGCGGCGGCGGGGGCGGTGCGGGCGCGGACGCCGCCGGCGGCGCCGGCGGCGCGGCCGCGCCGGGTGGCAGCGGGCAGAACGGCGGTACAGGCACCGCCGGGCAGGGCGGCGACGGGGCGCCGATCGACGTCGTCGGTGGGGCCGGCGGCGGGGGCGGTGGCTGGTTCGGCGGGGGCGGCGGCGGCAGCGACGGCGGCAGCGACGGCGCAGCAGGACCGGATTACCGGTCGGCGGGCGCCGGCGGCGGCGGGTCGTCGCGTTTCGTCGCGACGGCGACGGCCACTTCGGTGGGGCTGGACGATGACCGGTCGCCGGAGCTCGTCGTCACCTACACGGCGCCCGCTCCGAATGCGTGCACCGAGACGGGGACGGCCGCGGGTGAGACGCTGACGGGGACGATCGGCGATGACGTGCTGTGCGGGTCGGGGGGCGACGACACGCTGGTCGGCGGCCCGGGCGCTGACGTGTTCCGCGGCGGCGCGGGCTTCGATCGCGCGGACTACCGGGGCCGCGCGGAGGATCTCGACCTCTCGCTCGGCACTTCGACGCCCGACGACGGCGCGGTCGACGAGCGCGACGACATCAGGTCGGACATGGAGGGGCTGCAGGCCGGCGACGGCGACGACTCGCTCACCGGCGACGGCGGCTACAACATCCTCGACGGCGGGCCGGGAGCGGACACGCTCGGCGGGGGGGACGGCGTCGACATCCTGGTGGGCGGCGACGGCCCGGACTTCCTGGGCGGCGGGGGCGGGCCGGATACCGCCGACTACGCGTTTCGCAAGACGCCGGTGTTCCTCTCGATCGGCAACGGCCCCGACGACGGCGCGCCGAACGAGGGCGACACCATCGCTGCAGACGTCGAACGGCTTCGCGGAGGCGGCGGCGACGACTACCTCACCGGCGACGGCAAACCCAACCGGCTGACCGGCGAAGGCGGCGACGACCATCTCCTCGGAGGCGGCGGCAACGACTGGATCCTCGACAACCAGGGCAACGACATCGTCGACGGCGGCGCCGACTTCGACGTCCTGGTGCCGGGTTCGGGCACCGACACGCTCAACGGCGGCACCGGCACGGACCTCGCCTACTACCACTACCGCGACGCGGCGCTGACGCTGTCGATCGGCGACGGCGGCAACGACGGCCAAGCCGGCGAGTTCGACACCATCGGCGACGACATCGAGTGGCTCGAGGGCGGCAGCGCCCAGGACACGCTCACCGGCGACGACAGGTCGAACCGCCTCAGCGGCGGCGCCGGCAACGACGTGCTCCACGGGAAGGCGGCCAACGACCTTCTCCGCGGGCAGGGCGGCAGCGACGACCTGTTCCCCGACGCGGGCAACGACACCGCCGAAGGCGGTGCCGGCGACGACTACTTCGAAACCGAAGACGGCCAGATCGACCGCCTGTCCTGCGGAACCGGATTCGACGAGTACTTCCCCGACCCGCAGGATCGCATCGCCGCTGACTGCAGCGACTGACGCGCCGGGCCGTCCTGCTTCCAGAGCGGGCGACGCGTTCTAGGAGCTGATCGAGGCTTCGTCCGACGGAACGGCGTACAGCGTTCTCGCCGGCACCGTCGTCTCGGAGGGAGGCGCCGGCCCGGTCTGCGGCTTCGGGCGGGGCACGAGCATCTCGAAGACCTTGCCGGCGGCCGAGAACCCTACGTGAAGCGGATTGAGCATGTCGCTCCTTACCGCCAGGCCGTCCCCGCAAGCGATGCCTCTCGCCTCCGGGGCACGGTCCAGCCTTGAGTCCGCGCAATCGCCGTCGCCGGCGTCCGCGTCCTCTTGATGGTGGTCGGCGAGCAAACGGGGCGTACACGCCCCCCTGCCCGTGGCGCCCACAGTAGCTCGATCTGCTTCCGGGCTCGGAAAAGACGAGACCGTGAGAACGCGGGCTCAGCGGCCTGGGCTGGCGGGTAGGTCGGCGTCGGCGCGTGCGATCAGCTGCTCCGCCCGCTCCGCCGGGGTCAGGTCGGCGAACCCGACCTTCACCTCACAGGGTTCGGGGGAGGCCGCAAGCGCGGCCCGCACCGCGCTGAAGCGCCGGCGCGCGTCTCGAAGCGTCGCGCCCGACATCGCGCACACGAATTCGTCGCCGCCGACCCGGACGATCAGGTCATACGACCGCAGCTGGGTCCTGATCGCCCGCACGGCACGCTGAAGCAGGGCGTCGCCGGCGGCGTGACCATGCCGGTCGTTGACCGCCTTGAGCCCGACGACGTCGACGTAGGCGACGACGAGCCGCCCTCTGGTCCGGTGCGCGCGGTCCAGCTCGCGTTCGAGGTCGGTCAGGCCGGCGCCGCGCGTTCGCGCGCCGGTCAGGGCGTCGGTCTCCGCGATCAGCAGCTGCTGCATCAACGCCTCGCGATCGGCACGCGCCTGCGCCCGGTCGCGAGCCGCGCGCTTCCGGTCGGCTGCCGCCTGCGCGCGGTCCGCGGCCGCCCTGCGCCGCGCTTGCGCGGCAAGCGCCCGGTCGGCGGCCGCCTGATGGCGGGCCCGTTCGGCGCGGACCGAGATCTTCGTGGACAGAGCCGCGAGCTCGTCATCCATCAGTGCCGCGTCCCGCGCAGCGAGCTCGCGGTCATGCTCCTCGGCGAGCCGGTCGCGCCGGCTCGCCATCCAGTCGCGCCGGTCGGCCACCGCGTCACGAGCGGCTGCCGCCTCATAGCGCCGTCCGGCCGTCTGACCGCGCTGCCCCGCAGTGCGATCGCGCCCTCTGCGCGACTTCTCGTGCACCACCGGGTCGCCGCCATGCGCCAGGTCGCGATCGCTGGCCGCCTGGTCGTCGTCCGCCGCCGTCTGATCGCCGTCCGCTGCCGCTTGATCGGCGTCAGACGCCGTCTGATCGGTGTCGGCGAGCGTCTGCTCGCGCTCGGCGAGCGAGTGCTCGTCCGCTGCGGCGCTGCAGCCCTGCTGTCCCTCGATCGCCCCGCTGAGAGGTGGATCGCCTGACGGTAGGTCGGCCATGGATCGGCCTCCAGGTGGCAGGCAGTGGGTCTCGAGCGATCCCCCGTGCCTGTCCAGTTGATGACCGCAGCGTACCCGCAACGCCGGCGGGCGAAAGATCCTTCGGGGCCGATGGGGACCCGGCGGGGTGTCAGCGGCCGGGGGTCGGCGGGCCGTCGTGCCCCAGCGAAGGCGCCGGTGCGGCGTCCCGGAGAAACCTCGGCTTGGAGCGAGTGGGAGAGCTCCTGATCGCGAACCGGTCGCCGCCTGCCGCTTTGGCGTCGTACATCGCGGCATCGGCGCGCACCAGAAGCTCGGAGCCGGCGGCGCCGTCGATCAGGGCCACGCCGACGGACGCGGTGAGGCGCCGGGCGCCATGGCGGTACGCCCTGACGAGCTCGACCAGCTCCTCCGCGAGCACGGCGGCGGACTCCTCGGTGGCTTCGGGCATGAGCACGGCGAACTCGTCGCCGCCGAGCCGCGCGAGGATGTCGGTCGCCCGCGTCCGTGCGGCCATGGCCGTCGCGAGGCTGCGGAGCACGTCGTCACCGGCGGCGTGACCGAGCTCGTCGTTGATCGCCTTGAAGCCGTCGAGGTCGAGGAGCAGCAGTCCGGCGCCGTGGCCCGAGCGGGCGTGGCGCTCGACCTCCCGGGCGAGCTCCCGGTCGAACCGGCGGCGGTTGGCCAAGCCGGTGAGCGGATCGTGGTCGACGAGGTGCTCCAGGCGGCTCTGCGCCTCCCTGGCCTCGGTGATGTCCTCCACCTGATAGATCAGCGACAGGGGATCCTGCCCGTCGCCCGCCACGGTGAAGCGGACCCAGACGTGGCTCGCGTCGGCGCGTCGCAGGCGGAGCTCCGTCGTGTACCGGGAGAGCTCGCCGGCCACGAGACGCTCGCGGAGCTCGGCGTCGAGCTCGCGGTCCGCCGGCTCGATGAGCGCCGTCACGGCTTGACCCATGAGATCCTCGGCCGTGCGTCGCACGATGAGGCACAGCGCCTCGTTGACGACGCTCATCCGCTCCGGCTCGCACTCGACGACCGCCAAGCCGATCGGAGCGTGCGAGAAGGCCGTCCGGAACAGCGCGCGAAGCCGCGCCAGCTCATACCGCGGCTCGGGCGGCGCGAAGGACGCCAGGTCGGCCTCGGTCGCCTCCACCACGCGCCGGAGCCAGCCCGGCGGAAACGGCCCACCGCCAGGACCGCTCACCGGCGCCACGGCGCCCCGGCCGGCTCGCGCAGGCGGCTGCCCCAAGAGCTCATGTAGGCAATCAACGCGAGGCACACCAGAAAACCGCCGCGCATCTCCAACCGGGCGCGTCAAACGCCGATACGGCGTCCACGCTCACCCTTCGTCGGCGTCTTTGCACCGCCAGGTGGGTAGGCGAGTCCTGCGGTACCGCACGGGGGTTGTCTCCCTCTTCCTACGCGCGCGCCACCCACAGGGCAGTGAGGACGGAGTGCCATGACCGTCGGACATGAGGCCCGAGGCCGCGGGCAGCAGCACGACAGCGCCGCCCGCAGGCTCGACGAGGCGCAGCGCCGACAGCGCCGCCTGGTCGACCGGTTGGCGCCGGAGCGAGACCATGCGGGGGCGCAGGAGAGCCTCAGCGCCGGCCGGGCCGGCATCGCGTCGCTCGGCCAGTGGCTTCACTGGGTCGACGCCGGCGAGTCGCTTGAACCCTGGGCGGACGGTGAGTGGGCCCCCGCGCCCGGGCTCGCGCCGGGTTCCTCCTGGGTCGCGCCGGCGCTCCCCGCCTCCGTCGGACGCCTCCGCGAGCGCCTGGCGGCGTTCGCCACGGCGCACCGCGTCGGCACGGCGGTCATCGCCGATCTCCAGCTCGGAGCTTCGGAGGCCATCACGAACGCCGTTCTGCATGCGTACCGCGACCGCCCCCTGCCCGGGACGGTCACGGCCAGCATCGGGATCGCGGCGGGCCGAATCGAGGTGATCGTGACCGACGGCGGCCTCGGCATGTCGCCCCGCCCCGATTCACCGGGCGCGGGCCTCGGCCTGTCGGTCATGAGCGCCGTGTCCGATCAGATGACCCTCCGTCCCGGGATGGGCGGGGAGGGCACCGAGGTCCGCTTGATCTTCGCCCTGCGCTGAGACGCGCCGCCGTCCTCGGTTCAGCCGCGCAGCCGGCGGCGCGCCTTCACGACGCGCCGCCCGCCCGTCGGGTCGGTGAAGGTCGCGCGGACGAGGACGCGGCGTGCCGAGCGGGCGCGGGCCGGCAGGTCGAGCCCGAGCGAGGTGCGCCGCCCCGCGGCGAGCGTGAGCGTGCGGCGGCGGAGCGCGACGCGCCGGGTTCCGGCGATCGCGGTGGCGGCGATCCGGCCCCGGACGGCGAAGGCGTTGGCGTTGCGGATCGCCACCACCACCCGGCGCCGCGAGCCGCGGCGCCTGACCGAGAGCGTGACGCCGGTCCGCGGGCCGAACGCGGCGACCGGTCCGGGCCGGGACGGCGACCCGGGCGCGGGCTCGGGGCCGCCGCCGGGCTGCGGCGCGGGCGCGGGCGCCGGCTCGGGCGAGGGCGAGGGCGCCGGCTCGGGCGCCGTCTCGAGCGTGAGCCGCGCGTCGTCGGCGATCGCCGAGGAGTAGGTCGCGTCGGCGTCGCTCGACACGAGCGTCACCCGGATCTTCCGGGTGCCGGCCGGCACCGCCCGCGTCCCTTGTCGCGGCAGCATCGTCGTCCGGTTGCGGCGGTCGGCGGGCGTGACGCCCGGCAGCACGATCGAGCCGACCCCCGTCCCCGACGCGTCGACGAAATCGGCGAACGACGACATGACGTCGTCGAACGCCAGCGCCCCGCCGAGGCGGGCGAACAGCGTGGCCTTCACGCGGCCCGCGTCGATCGCCTCCGCCGAGGCCGACACGTCGACGGTCTGGGTGGCGGACGTGAGCCCGTTGGAGCCGCGGCTGTCGCCGCCCCACAGCATCCGGCCGCCGCCCGACCCGAAGCGCGCCGCCTCCAGCCACGAGGGCGAGTACGAGAGCGACGGCGAGCCGTAGCGCAGGTAGCCGGTGCCGGGCGTCAGCGTCCAGCCGTCGATCGACATGAGCCCGCGGATCTCGCCCGGGACGGGCCCCTCGAAGCCGCCGTTGACGAGCAGGTTCGGCGAGGTCGCGGCGTCGCGCAGGCCGGGGCGGATCGAGACGGTGCCGGCGTCGACGCCGGCCGTGGCGATGTCCGCGATCCCGTCGCCGTCGAAGTCGGCGAGGACGAGGTCGACCGGGGAGTCGCCCACGAGGACGACGGGCGCCGGCGTCAGGCCACCACGGCCGTCGCCGAGCAGGACGCGCACGAGACCCCCGCCGGCGGCGTCGGCGGCCGCGACGTCCTCGTCGCCATCCCCGTCGAGGTCGCCGACGGCGACCGACGTGGGCGTGCCGCCGCCCAGGGGCACGTCGCGGGAGGTGCCGGTGTAGGCGGCGCCCGGGTCGCCGAGCCGGACCGCCAGGCGGCCCGTCTCCGTCACGCCGACGAGGTCGGGGTACCCGTTGGCGTCGAGGTCCGCGGTCGCCCAGCTGCGCGCGCGGGCGGCGCGGCCCGGGACGGAGAAGGGCGCGTGGGGGCGCAACCGCGCGTCGCCGCGACCGAGCAGGATGCCGGCGCGGTCGGCGTCCTCGTCCCCGTAGACGGCGTCGGCGATGGCGTTGCCGTCGACGTCGGTGACGACCAGGCCGCGCGCGTTGGCCTGGACCGGCTCGGCGACGGAGAACGTGCCGGCGCCCTTGTTGACCATCGTGGCCACCAGGCTCGGGTTCGCGCCGGCCGTCGTGCCGAGGACGAGGTCGTCGGTGCCGTCCCCGTTCATGTCGCCGATGGCCAGCGAGGCGGCGACCTGGCTGCCGGTGCCGACGTCGGGCTTCTCGCGGAACGTCCCGTCCCCGTTGTTGAGGCGGATCACGACCCGGTGGTCGCCGGGCTCCAGGATCGCCAGGTCCTGATGGCCGTCGCGGTCGAGGTCGGCGACCCGGACCGCGGTCGGGTGGCCGCCCGTGCTGAACGTCGCGAACTCGACGAGCTCGCCGTCGGTCGTCTGCCGGAAGATCACGATCTTGCCGGCGACGCCGGTGGCGACCGCGAGGTCGGCGCGCCCGTCGTCGTCGAAGTCGCCGACCGCGAGCCCCTCGGGCGTCGCGACGGGGAGGTCCGTTCCAGGGCCGAACCTCCCCGGGGCGGCGTGCGCGGGGGCCGCGGCGGCGAGGAGGAGGGACAGGGGGAGCAGCGCGCGGGATGTGGAGGAGTGCGTGGTCATGGCGCCACTCTCCGGCCCGCGGGGCCCCGCCACATCCGCAGGACTGCCGGGTTTCGGGCGATACGGCAACCGAGCCGGCCGAACTACGGCAGTCCTGCGGTTGGCGGGCCGCAGGCCGCCGTGGAGCATGGCGATCGTCCGATCACCACCCCAAGAGGAGCACCATGCCCACCTACCTGATCGAGCGCCAGATCCCGGGCGCGTCCGAGCTGACCGACGACGAGCTGCGGGGGATCACGCAGAAGTCCAACGAGGTCGTCGAGGGTCTCGCCTGCGACTACACCTGGCGGCACTCCTACGTCGCCGGCGACAAGATCTACTGCGTCCACGAGGCCGACAGCGCCGAGGACGTCATGGAGCACGCCAACCGCGGCGGGTTCCCGGCGAACCTGGTGGCCGAGGTCTCGGCCGTGTTCGGCGCGACCGGCCCGCGAGGCATGCCGGCCTGAGCCCCGAGAAAATCCCTCGAGCCCGCGCGCACGACCTAGGATCGCGTCGTGATCTCGCCCACGCCGTTCATCGGACGTGACGTCGAGCGCGCGGAGCTCGAGGCGGCCCTCGGCCGGGCCCGCATCGGGTACGGCTCCCTCGTCCTCCTGTGCGGCGAGGCGGGCGTCGGGAAGACCCGGCTGGCGCGCGAGGCGCTGGGCGGCGCGCCCGACGTGACCTTCCTGCGCGGGACGCCCTCGCCCGGCACCTCGCCGTTCGGCCCGGTGGTCGCCGCGCTGCGCGCCTACCTGCGCCAGGATCCCGCGGGCCTGACGAGCTGCGGGCCGCTGCGGCCCCACCTCGCCCTGCTGCTGCCCGAGCTGGGGGAGGCGCGGCCGACCGCCGACCGCGCCACGCTCTTCGAGGCGGTCCGCTGCGGCCTGACGTCGGTGACCGCCGCCCGTCCGGCGGCCATCCTCCTCGACGACATCCAGTGGTCCGACGAGGCGACCCTCGAGCTGCTGGCCGCGCTGGCCCCGGAGCTCGCGGCGCTGCGGCTGCTGATCGTCGCCGCCTACCGCTCCGACGAGCTGCCGCGCGCGCACCCCCTGCGCCGGCTGCGCGACGACCTGCGGCGCGGGCGCGTCCTGCACGAGCTCGCGCTCGGCCCGCTCGACGCCGCCGAGACCGCGCAGCTCGCCGCGCACGGCCTGGGCGAGCCGCCGTCGCCGCAGCTGGCGGCGACGCTGCACTCCCGCACCGGCGGCGTGCCGTTCTTCGTCGAGGAGCTGACGGCGGCGCTGCGGATGGGCACGCGCCTCGCCGCGGGGCAGGACGGGCCCGAGCTCGACCTCGACGGCGACATCCCGCTGCCGCAGACCATCCGCGACGCGGTGCTCGTCCAGGCCTCCGGCCTCGGCGAGCAGGCGCGCAAGGTGGCCGAGACCGCGGCGGCGGCCGGCTCGTCCTTCGACGTCGACCTCGTGGCCGACGGGGAGGACGGGCTCGTCGAGCTGCTCGCGTCGGGCCTCGTGCGCGAGGGCGAGCCGGGCCGCGCGGCCTTCCGCCACCCGTTGATCCGCGAGGCGATCTACGACGACGTCCCGTGGCTGCGCCGGCGCTCGCTGCACCGGCGGCTCGCCGCCGCGCTGCGCGAGCGCGGAGCCGACCCGGCGGAGATCGCCACGCACTGGCTGGCCGCCCGCGACAGCCCGCGCGCGCTCGAAGCCCTGCTGGAGGCGGTCGACGCCGGTGCGGCCGTCCACGCCTACCGCGACGCCGCCCGGCTCGGCCGCCAGGCGCTCGACCTCTGGCCCGAAGGCGAACGCGGCGCCGAGCGCCTGGAGGTCCTGGAGCGCTACGCGCTGCACGCCGAGCTCGCCGGCGACCTCAGCGAGGCCGCGCGCGCCCAGCGCGAGGTCGTCGAGGCGCGCCGCGGCGAGGGCGCCGGGCGCGCGCTCGCCGACGCCCAGCGGCGGATCGCCGGCATCTACGCGCTGCAGGGCGACCGCGAGCGCGCGCTCGCGGCCCGGCGCGTCGCCGCGGACGCCTACGCGGCCAACGGCCTGCCCGGCGAGGCGGCCGCCGAGCGGCTGGTCGCCGCGGGCTACCTGCAGAGCCAGGGCCTGTTCGCCGAGACGCAGGCGACCGCGCGCCAGGCCGGGGAGGAGGCCGCGCGCGCGGAACGGACCGACCTGCGCGCCCGCGCCCTCGGGCTGGAGGGCGTCGCGCGCGTCAAGGGCGGCGCCTACGACGCCGGCGTGGCGATCCTGCGCGCCGGGCTGGCGCTCGCGCTGGAGCACGAGCTGACGGCCGAGACCGCGGAGATCTACCAGCGCCTCGGGACCGCGCACGAGATCGCCGGCGACTACGGCCGCGCGCGCGAGGCGCTCGACACCGCGATCGGGCTCTGCCAACGCGGCGAATCGGGCGCGCTGGAGCAGACCTGCGTCAGCTGCATGGCCTACGTCCTGCGCGAGCTCGGCGACTGGGAGGAGGTCACCGAGCTCTCCCGCGGCCTGCTCGCCGCCGGGACGAGCCCGGATGAGACGCTCGTCGCCGACGGCGTCCTCGGGGCGGTCCTGCTGTGGCGCGGCGAGCCCGGCGAGGCGCAGCCGCTGCTCGAGCGCTGCCACGCGACCGCGACCCGCCTCGACGTCGTCTCCATGCGGTGCGACAGCGCGGCGGCGCTCGCGTGGCTCGCCGCCGAGGCGGGCGACCACGGCCGCGCGCTGGAGCTCTGCCGCTCGCTGCTCGAGCGCTGGGAGCGCAGCGAGGACCACCACTACGCCGTGTGGGGGCTGCGCTGGGCGGCCGGGTACGCGGCGCGCACCGGCGAGCTGCGGATGGCGCGGGACTGCGCGGAGGCGCTGATGACGATCACCGCGTCGGCGGGGCACGTCGACGCGACGGCCGCCCTGGCCTGCGCGCTCGCGGAGATCGCGCTGGCCGAGGGCGAGCAGGAGGCGGCGATCGGGCAGTTCGCGCGCGCCCTGACGCTGCACGAGGACCTCCAGATCCCGTTCGAGCGGGCGCAGATCGCGCTGCGGGCGGGGACCGCGCTGGTCGCCGCGGGCGAGCGCGAGGCGGGGATCGAGCGGCTGGTCGAGGCGCACCGGATCGCCACACGGCTCGCCGCCGCGCCCCTGGCGGAGCAGGCGGCCGCGGCGCTCGCCGCCGCCGGGGCGTCGCTGGAGGAGCACCTGGGCGCGCGGGCGGCGGCCCGCCACACCCAGTCGGGGCTCACCCGGCGCGAGCTCGAGGTGATGCGGCTCGTCGCCGGCGGCCTGACCAACCGCCAGATCGCCGAGCAGCTCGTCCTCAGCACGCGCACGGTCGACATGCACGTGCGCTCCATCCTCACCAAGCTGCGCTGCCGTACGCGCACGGAGGCCGCCGGCCGCGCCGCGCAGCTCGGTCTGCTGGGCGTCTAGGGGCGCCTTCCGGGCGCTCGCAGCCACCGGGCCGCGCGTCCCGCGCGCGACGGGGCGAGCTTGACGCCGAGCGCCAGCAGGGCCGCCGCCAGGGCGAGCCCGAGCACGCCCAGGCCCGTGGTGATCCAGGCGATCACCGCCAGCTGGGGCACCTTGGCGCCGACGCGGACGTCGGCGGCCACGCCTGGTGAGCCGTCCTCGTTCATCACGACGACCGACCAGGACCCGTCCTTCACCGGCCAGGTCACCGACTGCGCGCCGGCGCCGCCGGCCGACACCGACCAGAAGGGCCGCCCTCCGGGAAGGGCCGGGCGGGTCGCGCCCGTGGTGTGCTCGTAGTCGACGCGGAACGGGTCCGTCGAGAAGTCCCGGACCTGCGCGTGGGCGACATCGCCGAGGTAGTGCTGGACGTCCGCGGTGGGCGCGATGCCGACGAAGACGGGGACACCGCTCGTGCTCTTCGCGGTGATGCGCACGGCGTCGTCCTCGATGCCCCAGGTCGCGCCGCCCAGGTCGACGTCGAGGTCGTCGCTGGCGATGGCGTAGGTGCCGGCGGCCACGTGGTGGGCAGCGGTCGACAGATAGCCGTCGTCGTCCTGACGTGTGACGGCGTAGAGGAGCGCGCCTCCGGCGATGAGGACGAGGGCGGCGACGATCCCGAGGAAGGACCCGGGCAGCCGTGCCGTGAGGCGGACGGCGGCGGCGTGCCGCGAGGGTGCGGGCGCCGCGAGGGGATGGGTGGTCATGGTTGCTCCGTTCGGATCGAGGCGGGTGGGTGGCTAGACGGCCGCGGGCTTCGGGGCCTCGCCCCACCGCGGCAGCCACGACAGCCGCGCCGGCAGGTACCAGTTGCGGTCCCCGAGCAGCTGCATCGTCGCGGGCAGCAGCACCCCCCGCACGAGCGTCGCGTCGATCAGGATGGCCGTGGCCAGGCCGACGCCCATCATCTTGAAGTCGATGTTCGAGAGCGTGGCGAAGATCGCGAACACGGCGATCATCACCGCGGCCGCGCTCGTCACGACGCCGGCGGTCCGCTTGATCCCGTACGCCACGGCCTCCTCGGAGGTCATGCCGCCGTCGAAGGCCTCGCGGATCCGGCTGAGGATCAGCACGTGGTAGTCCATCGAGAGCCCGAACAGGATCACGAACAGGAACATCGGGAGCCACGAGGTGATCGACCCCGTCGAGGAGAACCCGAGGAGCCCTTCCCCGTGCCCGTCCTGGAAGACCAGGACCAGGACCCCGTAGCTCGCGGCCACGGACAGCAGGTTGAGCACGATCGCCTTCATCGGCACGACGATCGACCGGAACGTCACCAGAAGGAGCACGAACGCGAGCGACAGGACGAAGGCGATGACGATCGGCGCCCGCTGCTTCATCAGGTCGTTGAAGTCCTTGCTGCCCGCCGCGTACCCCGAGACGTACGCCTGGGCGGCCCCCGACGTGCCGACGGTCGCCGGCACGATGTCCTCGCGCAGCACCCGCAGCGCTTCGCGGGACACGGCGTCATCGCCCTCCCCGAGTGTCGGGATGTCGAGGGCGGCCACGGTCCGGTCCGGGCTGACCGAGATGGTCACCGGCTCGCTCATCTGCGGCGTGGCGACCGCCCGCTTGCGCAAGGCGTCGATCTGCGCGACGACTGCGGGCCGGGAGACGTCGTCGGCCTTCACGACCACCGTGATGGGGATCTGCTTGCCCGGAAACGCCGCCTGCAGCCGGTCGAAGACCTGCATGACCGGCAAGGCGCGCGGAAGGCTGTCGGTGCCGCTGTCTGCGGTGTGCATCCCGAGGGCCGGGATCGCCAACGCCACCAGGACGCCCAGCGAGAGCCCGGCCGACAGCAGGGGCCGGGCCAGGACGCGCGACACGATCGCTCCCCACAGCCGGCTCTCGCCGTCGTCGCGGCGCAGGCGCGCCGCGAACGGGATGCGCCCCTTGTCGACCCGATCACCCAGCGCGCTGAGGATCGCGGGCAGGACGGTCACCGAGCCGAGCATCGCGACGCCGACGACCAGCACCGAGCCGATGCCGAGCGAGATGAAGGTGCTGTCACCGGCGAAGAGCAGCCCGGCCATCGCGGCCATGACCGTCAGCCCGGAGACGATGACGGAGCGCCCCGAGGTGGCTGCGGCGATCGCGAGGGCGTCGGCGGGCGACGCGCCCTTGCGGCGCTCCTCCCGCTCCCTGCGGAGGTAGAACAGCGTGTAGTCCACACCGACGGCCATGCCGACGAGCAGCACGATCGACTGGACGGTGGGGTCGAGGTCGATCACCAGGCCGGGGATCGCGACGAGCCCGAGGGTCGCGACCACGGCGGTCAGCGCGAGCAGCAGCGGGATGCCGGCGGCGGCAAGCGCCCCGAACGCCAGGACGAGGATGACCAGCGTGATCGGCACCGACAGCTTCTCCGCCTTGGCGAAGTCGTCCGCGAAGGACTTCTCGAGGGCCTTGTCAGCGCTCGCGGACCCGAACTGGCCGATGCGCACGGCCGGATGAGATGCGCTCACCGCCGCGACGGCCTTCTCGACCGGCGTGATCAGCGCCGCCTGGCGATCAGCCGGGGCGTGGAGCTCGAACTGCACCACCACGGAGCGGCCGTCCTTCGACACCTGCCCCGAGCCCGGGTCGTACGGCGAGCGGACGTCCGCAACGGCCTTCAGACCTGTGATCGCAGTGATGACGTCGGTGACGGCGGTGCGAACCTCCGCGGAGCGCGCGCCGCCGGGAACCCGGCTCTGGATGAGGACGGACTCCTGCGCGCGGGCGGGGAAGCGCTTCTCGACGAGCGCGTCGGCGCGTCCCGAGTCGCCGACCGTCGACCCCTGGCCGCCGGTCGCCGGCTTTCCGATCGCCCCGCCCAAGACGGTGCAGGCGATGACGAAGAACAGCCATCCGAGGATCGCCTTCCGGCGATGCTGCGCACTCCAGCGACCGGCGCGGGCGGCGAGGTTGTGCTTGGGCATGAGTGGCCTCTTCGGCTCGGTGGGCGACATGCCGAGAACCCTCCCGGTCGCTGCCGGCGCCGCCCAGGGAGGAGGCAGGTGTCCCGAAGTGCGGCTACCCGTATGGTCGGTGGTCCGACGATGACCGATCATCCGCCCAGCCCATGCCGACCAGCTTCCTCATCGTCGACGACCACCCGAGCTTCCGGGCGGCGGCGCGGATGATGCTCGAGGCGGAGGGCTTCGAGGTCGTGGGGGAGGCCGTCGACGGAGCGACCGCCATCTCGGCAGCCCGCCGGCTGATGCCCGACGCGGTGCTGCTCGACGTCAACCTCCCGGACACGGACGGCTTCGCGGTGGCGGCGCAGCTCCCGGCCGGTCCCGCGATCGTTCTCACCTCGAGCCGCGACGCCCGCGAGTTCGGCCCGCTGATCGAGCGCAGCGGCGCACGCGCCTTCGTGGCCAAGGCCGACCTCTCCGGCGCGAAGCTCCGCGAGCTGCTCGCGTGAGGACTCGGGTCTGGAGCAGCTTCGCGCTCGCGATCGTCGCCCTCCTCGCGGCCGGGATCTCGATCGCCCTCATCCTCGCCAGCGACCACGTGGACGCCGACATCGCGCTCGCGATCCTCACCCCGACGCTCGGCCTCGGGTTCGTCGCCACCGGGCTCTTCGCGCGGTGGCGCCGGCCGGGCAACCGCACCGGGGGGCTGATGATCCTGGTCGGCCTCCTCTGGTTCGCCGGCATCCTGGTCGCGTCCAACAGTCCGGCCGTCTTCGCGGTCGGCGTGGCGCTCAGCCTGCTCTTCTACGCCGGTCTGACGCACCTGCTGCTCGCCTTCCCCGTGGGCCGCCTGCGCTCCCGTCGTGAGCGGGTGCTCACGGCGGGGGTCTACGTGGCGGCGTTCGGGCACCGGATCACGCAGCTGCTGCTCAAGCCCCGGCCGTTGGACGGTGCCCGCGATCCGCACAACCCGCTGCTCCTCTCCGACCAGCCGGCGCTCGCCGAGGTCGTCGACGTCGTCTGGGCGGTCATCAGCCTCGTCGTCATCGCCCTCGTCATCCGCGAGGTCATCCTGCGCTGGCGACATGCCTCCGCCGCCCAGCGCCGCGGGCTCGCACTCGTGCTGTGGACCGGCGCGGTCGCGCTCGCCGGGCTCGCGGCCGCTGTCGCGGCGCAGAGCGTCCGGCTCCCCGAGCCGATCTCCGCCGTGATGCTCCTCGTGTCGGTGGTCGCGCTGCTGGCGCTTCCGTACGCCTTCCTGGCCGGGCTGTTGCGCGCGCGGTACTCCCGCGCCGGTGCCGTGGACGACCTCATCACCGGGCTGGCGCGGGCGAGCGACCGCCAGAACCTGCGCGACAGCCTCGCGGACGCGATCGGCGATCCCACGCTCGACCTCGTCTTCCACCTCGCGCAGCGCGACGAGTGGGTCGACGCGGGCGGTCGCCGGTACGCGATGCCGGACGCGCACGATCCGTCGCGGGCGGTGACCCTGGTCGAGCGCGACGGCGAGCCGATCGGTGCCCTGGTGCACGACGCGGAGCTGCGCGACGAGCCGCAGCTGCTCGGCACGGCCGCCGCCGCAGCGTCCCTCGCGGTCGACAACGACCGCCTGGCCGCCGAGCTCCGCGCCCGGATCATGGAGCTCGAGGACTCCCGCGCGAAGGTGGTCACGGGCGCGCTGACCGAGCGGCGGCGACTCGAACGCGATCTCCACGACGGCGCGCAGCAGCGGCTGGTGGCACTCTCGCTCCAGCTCGGCCTCGCCGGCGCGAAGATGACGTCGGATCCGCAGTTCGCCGGCGCCCTGGTCCACAAGGCGGGGGAGGAGCTCCGCCTCGCGCTCGAGGAGCTCCGCGAGCTCGCCCGCGGCATCCATCCCGCGGTGCTGACCGACCGGGGCCTGCACGCCGCGGTCGAGGCGCTCGCCGACCGCTCGCCGGTGCCCGTGCACGTGCGGGGATTCGGGCAACACGCCGAGCGGCTGCCGGCGGCGGTGGAGGCGGCGGCCTACTTCGTCGTCGCCGAGGCGCTGACGAACGTCGCCAAGTACTCCGGAGCCGGTCGAGCGTCGGTCTCGCTGGCTCGGAACGCCGGCGGCGCGGTCGTCGAGGTCAGCGACGACGGGTGCGGAGGCGCCGACCTCGGCGACGGCAGCGGCCTGACCGGGCTCATCGACCGCTTGCAAGCCCTGGACGGGCGGTTGACCGTGGAGTCCCCGCTGGGCACGGGGACGGTCGTCCGGGCGGAGATCCCATGCGCGTCGTCGTAGCCGACGACTCCGTTCTCCTCCGCGAGGGAATCGTGCTGCTCCTCGAGCAGGCCGGCATGGAGATCGTCGGCCAGGCCGGGGACGCCGAGGACCTGCTCCGCAAGGTCGCCGCGCACCAGCCGGACGTCGCGCTGGTCGACGTCCGGATGCCGCCCGACCACACCGACGAGGGGCTCCGCGCGGCGGTGGCGATCCGTGAGCTGCACCCGGACTGCGGCGTCCTGGTGCTCAGCCAGGTGATCGAGACGGGGAGCGCACTGGAGCTGCTGGCCGCCGGCGGCACGGGCGTCGGCTACCTCCTCAAGGACCGTGTCGCCGACGTCGACCGGTTCACCGACGCGGTCCGGCAAGTGGCCGGTGGTGGCTCGGCGCTCGATCCCGAGGTGGTGGCCGCCCTGCTGGGGCGGCGCCGCGACAGCGACCCGTTCGCCGTCCTCACCCCGCGCGAGCGGGAGACGCTGGGGCTCATGGCCGAGGGCCGTTCCAACCAGGCGATCGCCGCGGCGCTCGTCGTCACCGAACGCGCGGTGGAGAAGCACGTGACCTCGATCTTCTCCAAGCTCGACCTTCCGCCCGCCCCGGAGGACCACCGGCGGGTCCTCGCCGTCCTCGCCTTTCTCCGCGGATGAACGTCGCACCGCAGGCCCGCGGGCTCGGGTCGTGCTGACGCTCGCGGACAGGATCGCCGCGCGCGACGACCTCGCGTTCGTCGGCCGCGAGCGGGAGGTCGCGGCGCTCGACGGCCTGTTCGCCGAGGACTCCGCCGTCTCGGTCGCCTACGTCCACGGACCGGGAGGGGTGGGCAAGAGCGCGTTGCTGCGTCACGTCGCGCGTCAGGGGCGGGAGCGCGGCTGGACCACCGTGGCCATCGAGGGCCGGGACGTCGCCGTCGAGCAGGGCGCGTTGGTGGAGGCGCTCGCGCCTGCCGGGGCGCTCGAGCGCCCGCTCGTCCTGCTCGACACCTACGAGCGCCTGACCCCGTTAGACCGCGTCCTGCGGCGCGAGCTCTTGCCCGCACTGCCCGCTCGCAGCGTCGTGGTGCTCGCCAGCCGGCAGCGGCCGGACCCGGGGTGGTCGCAGGACGGCTGGGAGCACGTCGCCAGGACGCTGGAGCTCGACGAGCTCCCGGCCGGGCAGGCCCTCTCGCTGCTCGCGGCACGCGGCCTGGACCGCGAGACGGCCGCGCGGATCCAGCGGTGGGCCGGCGGGTCGCCGCTGGCGTTGACGCTCGCCGCCGAGACCAGCGGCTGGGCCGCCGCCGCGGGGCTCGCGCAACCCGAGCTGCTCCGCCGCCTGGTCGACCGGCTCGTCGACCAGGAGCGCGATCCGGTGCGCCGGCGGACGCTGGAGACCGCCGCCGTCGCGCGCGTCACGACACCCGGGTTGCTCGCCGTGACGCTCGACGAGGGTGACGCGGCGGAGTGCTACGCCTGGCTGGCCGAGCGGGCGATCGCCGAGCCGGTCGGCGAGGGCATCGCGCTCCACGACCTCACCCGCAAGGCCCTGCGCGCGGATCTGCGCCGCCGCGACCCCGCGGGCGAGCGCGAGCTGCGCCGCCGCGTGATCGACCACGTCTACGCGCGCGCCTTGCGCGGCGACCTGGGGCTCAGCCTCGACCTCGGCGATCTGACGGAGGACGACGACGTCCGCGCGGGATGGGTCCCCGAGCGGGCGCTGACCGCCTATGTGGGCGACGCGGGCCCGGCCGAGGTCGACGCGGCGGTCGGGCTCGTCGCGGCCCGTCATGGCGCCGACTACGCCGCCGCCCTGCGGGACGTCGTCGGCGCGGACCCGTCCAGGGCGGCGGTCGTCCACGACGCGAGTGGCGAGGTGCACGGGCTGTGCGTGTCGATGACTGCGGGCAACGCCCCGTCCGCCGCCGGCGAGGACCCGATCGTGGGGCCCTGGCTCGCGCACGCCGCGACCGAGGGAGTCGAGGAGGGATCGATCTTCATCCGCGACGTCGTGGATCTCTCCCCGGGCGGCCCCGGGCGCCTCCAGGCGCTGCTGAACGTCACCGCCTTCGTGCGCGCCGGCCTGCCGAACCCCCGCTACTGCTACGCCACCGCGCTGGCCGACGACCATCAGCAGCAGGCCTTCCTGCAGGCGCTCAGCGCCGTGCGGCTGGCCGAGCTCGACGCGGCGATCGGCGGCGTCACCTGGCAGGCCTGGAGGCTCGACTACGGTCCGGAGGGGTTCCTCGACTTCCAGCGGAGCAGCCTCTACCAGCAGCTCGGGCTCGATCCGCCGCCGCCACTCGCGGTGACGACGGTGACCGCGTCGCTGACGCCCGAGGTGCGCGAAGCGCTGCGGTCGTGGACCCGGCCGGACCGGCTGGCGGCGAGCCCGCTGGCCACCGGGTCCGGGACCGCCGAGCGCGCGGAGTCGGTGCGCGTGGCGCTGCGGGCGGCCATCGACGCCGGGTTCGGCGATTCGGAGGAGGACCGCGCGCTGCGCGCCACGCTGGAAGCGGGGTACCTGGAGGGCGGCGGTCGCAGCCACGAGGCGGTGGCCGACTCGCTGTTCCTGAGCCGGGCCAACTACTTCCGCCGGCTGCGCGCCGCGGTCGATCGGACCGCGCTGACGCTCGCGCGCGACCGGCCCGCAGGTCTCTGAGACTGCGACGACACTGAATTCGGAGGTCCGCTCGCGCAGGGTGGACCCATGCCCACCCACCGTCGTATCCCGAAGCTCCTGCTCCCGCTCGTCGCCGGCGCACTCGCCGTCGCGCCGACCGCGGCGAGTGCCGCCACCTACTACGCCGCGCCGGCCGGAACCGGCACCTGCGCGACGCC
>DASVQH010000199.1:0-11485 GCA_036389195.1 Solirubrobacteraceae bacterium | reverse complement strand
GACGGGCGTCTGGGCGACCGCCGCGGCGGCGATGGCCTCGGCCTCGGCCAGCCGCTCGCGCGGCACGAGCATCCGCGTCAGCGCGCTGCACGTCTGGCCCGAGTTCAGGAAGCACTTGCCGATCCCGTCGACCACCGCCTCCTGGAACGGGGCGTCGCCGAGGATGACGTTGGGCGACTTGCCGCCCAGCTCGAGGTGGACGCGCTTGATCGTCCGCGCCGCCACGGCGCTGATCCGCCGGCCGGCGGCGGTCGAGCCCGTGAACGAGATCATGTCGACGCCGGGGTGGGCGACGAGCGGCTCGCCGACGTTCGCCGCGTCGCCCGTGACCAGGTTGAACACGCCGGGCGGCAGCCCGACCGCCTCGAGGATCTCGGCGAGGACGAACGCGCTGAGCGGCGTGACCTCGCTGGGCTTCGCCACCACGGTGCAGCCCGCCGCCAGCGCCGGCGCCACCTTGGCCGAGAGCTGGTGCAGCGGGTAGTTCCACGGCGTGATCGCGGCGACGACGCCGACCGGCTCGCGCACGACCAGCGAGTTGCCGACCTCCTCCTCCCACGCCGTCTCCTGCGCGGCCTGGGGGATCGACGCGAAGTCCATGGTCGGCAGGCCGGCCTGGATGAAGCGGGAGAGCGCGATCGGCATCCCGACCTCGCGCGACTCCAGCGCGGCGATCTCCTCGCCGCGCATCGCCAGCATCTCGCCGGCGCGCTGGCACAGCGCGACGCGGTCGGCCACCGGCGTGCTCGCCCAGCCGTCGAACGCCGCGCGCGCCGCGGCCACCGCGCGGTCGACGTCGGCCGCCGTGCCCATCGGCACCGTCCCCATGACCTGCTCGGTGGTCGAGTCGATCACGTCGATCGTCTCCGCGCCGGCGGGCGCGACCCACTCGCCGCCGATGTAGAGCGCGTCGCGCACGACCGGCGGGGCGTCGTGGGTTAGCTCGACCGGGGTCTGGGTCTGCGTCTCTGTCGCCATCGTCAAGCTCCTAGCGCGCCGTCGCGGCCTGCAGCGGCTGCGCGGAGCTGTCGTCGGTGGTGCCGGTGATCGCCTCGGCGGTGCGATGGGCGAGGGCCATGATCGAGACCATCGGGTTGGTGCCCGACGCGCTCGGGAACGCGCTGCCGTCGCCGATCCACACGCCCGGCACGTCGTGCAGCTCGCCCCACGGGTTGGCCACCGAGGTCTGCGGGTCGGGGCCCATCCGGCACGAGCCCATCTGGTGGGCGCTGAACAGCTTCTGGTAGCCGGCCTTCATCGGCATCTGCTGGGCGCCGGCGATGAAGCGGTCGAGGTCGTCGCCGCGGCGCCACTGCGGCAGCCCGGCGGCCAGCGAGATGATCGTGTGCGCGCCGGCCGCCTCGTGCAGGCGCGAGATCTTCTCGATCGCCAGGCGCAGGTTGGCCAGGTCGATCGCGTCGGTGACGTCGTAGAACGGGGCGGACTCGCCGCGCGGGTCGAGCACGACGCGCCCGTGGCCGTGGTCGCGGGTCAGCGCGATGAAGTTCGCGCCGTAGCGGACCTGGCTCATCATCTCCTTGTGCGCGGCGCCCGAGACCCAGGGCACCGCCGAGCCGACGAGGCCGGGGGAGTACTGCGTGCCCTCGACGAGGAAGCCGTGCCCGGAGCCGGTGTCGGCGAACTCGTCGGCGAGGCCCGCGTGCGGCGCGCCCCACCACGCCTCCTGGTCCTCGGAGTAGAGGCCCATGACCAGCAGGCAGGGGTGCAGGCGCAGGTAGTCGCCGGCCGCCGGGCCGCCGATGCCCGAGCGCAGCAGCAGCGCCGGGGACTCCAGCGAGCCGCCGGCGACGACGACGGTGGGCGCGCGGACCTCGATCCGGCGCGGCGCGCCGTCCTCGCCGGTGAACGTGGCCTCGACGCCGGCCGCCCGCCCGTTCTCCACCAGCACGCGGTCGGCCCGGCAGCGCACGATCATCTCGGCGCCGTGCTCGGCGGCGTCGCGCAGGAACGTCTTCGCCGTCGAGAGCTTGGAATCTGTGACGTCGCCGAAGCCGAGGAACCCGGCGGAGGCCGGCGAGTAGGTCGCCGGGTCGGCGTTGCGGATGATCGTCTTGAAGCTCCAGCCGAGCGCTTCGCAGCCCTTCTTCATGTTCTGCTGCGGCTTGTTGAGGTCCGACAGCTTGTCGGTCGCGCCGATGCGGCGCAGGACATGGTCGAGGTGGCGGTCGTAGTCGGCCGAGTCGACACCCTCCAGGCCGTGCTCGCGCGCCCACTCCTCGCGCACCCAGGGGGTCGTGCGCAGGCAGTTGGTCCAGTTGATGGTGGTGCCGCCCCCGAACGTCGCGCCGGCCTGGAGGCTGACGTTGCCGTCGGCGGTCGGGACGGGGCCGCCGTGCCACCACATGTCCTGGTAGGCCTTGAGCTCGAGCCCGAAGAAGTCCGCGGCGCTGAACATCCCGCCGGCCTCCAGCACGATCACCTTGCGGCCCTGCTGGGCCAGGGTGCCGGCGATCACGCCGCCGCCCGCGCCCGAGCCGACGACCACGACGTCGGCCTCCAGCGTGGCGCCGGCCTCCGGCGGCAGCGGCGCGAAGTCCGGCGCGACGGGGGCGGGCGGGGGCGGGGAGGGCCCGCCGAAGCCGAAGGTCTCCCAGTTGGGGTTGGCGCCCGTCTGCGGGTCCGGCGCGCCGTAGGCCAGGAACGTGACCATGCCGGTCAGCGCGCCCAGCCCGGCGGCGGCCTCCGGCGAGGCCAGGCAGATGTTGGTCATGATCTGCTCGCGGCTCAGCTGCGACGGCGCGCGGGTGAAGCCCTGCGCCTCCAGCACGTCGAGCAGCTGGGCGAGCCCGCCCTGCACCATCTCGTCGGGGATTCCGGCGATCAGCTGCTCCACGCCCTGCTCGACGCCGAGGTCGGTGCCCGTGCGCGCCCAGAAGCCGGTGGGGTCGGCGGGCCGCTCGATCCGCGGCACGACCGTGTCGGTGAGCAGGCGGAGGACCCCGCGCTGGGTGTCCGTGAGTGAGAACGCCATGGGAAAGGATGCCTCCGGCCGGGTATCGAGGGTCGGGCCGCAGTGTGCCACGAGAAACGACGGGAGAAGCGCCAATGAGCCTGCTCGACAAGTTCCGCCTCGACGGGAAGGTCGCGATCGTGACCGGAGGGTCCTCCGGGCTCGGCGTCGCCTTCGCCGAGGGGCTCGCGGAAGCGGGCGCCGACGTGGTGGTGACCGCCCGCCGGATGGAGAAGCTGGAGGAGACCAAGGGCCGCGTCGAGGCGATCGGGCGCCGCTGCCTGGCCGTGCCCGGCGACGTCTCGGACCCGCTCGACGCGACGCGGGTCGTGGAGAGCGCCATGGGCGAGTTCGAGCGCGTCGACGTGCTCGTCAACAACGCCGGGATCGGCACCGCCGTCCCCGCCACCCGCGAGACCCCCGACGAGTTCCGCAAGGTCATCGACATCAACCTCAACGGCTCCTACTGGATGGCCCAGAACTGCGCTCGGGTGATGCAGCCGGGCTCGAGCATCGTCAACATCGGCTCGGTGCTCGGCTCGACGACCGCCGGGCTGCCGCAGGCCGCCTACGCGGCCTCCAAGGCGGCGATCATCGGGTTGACGCGGGATCTGGCCCAGCAGTGGACGGGCCGCAAGGGCATCCGCGTCAACGCGCTGGCGCCGGGCTTCTTCCCGTCGGAGATGACCGACCAGTACCCCGAGGGCTACCTCGACCAGATGAAGTGGCGCATCCCGGCCGGCCGCACCGGCGACCCGGCCGAGCTGACCGCGGCGCTCATCTTCCTGGCGTCCGAGGCCTCGTCCTACGTGACAGGCATCGTGCTCCCGGTGGACGGGGGGATGCTGACGACCTGAGAACGCGCCATCTGGCCGACTACTCTGCAGCGCCGCGAATGGCGGGCCTCTCACCCGATGCGCTTCGTTTGCTCGACGGCTTCGCGTCCACCCAGGACCGCTGGTCGGTGTTTCTTCGCGGGCAGCGGTTCTACCGGCCGGAACGCGCGCTGGTCCACCGGAGGGTCGGCGATGGGATGATCGAGGGCACCGAGCCGGCGAACGATCCTCAGGCGCTCATCGTCGCGGGCGGCCCAGCGAGCGGCAAGAGCACGCTGTTGACCCGGATCGATCTCCCTCCTGGGGCGGTGCACCTCGACGCCGACGCCATCAAGAGCCAGATCCCCGAGTACGCGGCGCTGGTGGCGATCGGGGAGCCGCTGGCCGCCGCGGCGGTCCACGAGGAGTCGAGCGACCTCGCGCGAGCGATCCTGATGCGCGTCCTCGTCGAGCGCCGCAATCTGGTTCTCGACACGGTCGGGGACAGCGCGCCGGGCGTCTTCGTCGAAAAGCTCGAACGGCTGCACGCTGCCGGATATGAAGTCCGTGTCGTGTACGCGGACGTTGAAGTCGAGGCAGCGGTCCGGCGAGCGCGCGAACGTGGGCTCCAGACCGGACGCGTGGTCGCGGAACAGACCGTGCGGATGCTGCACCAGGAGGTCGCTGCGAGGTTCCCCGAGGTCGAGGATCTACCGTGGCTCGCCGGGTTGCAGCTCTACGCGACCGACCATCTCGAACCCCGGCTGATCGCCGAACGTTCCCGGGACGGCTCGCTTTCGGTTCTGGATGGTTCTAGGCTCAAGGCGTTCCGTCAGAAGAGCAGGACATAGACGACGTGTCAGGACCCGATCGCAACGTGGACGAGGTACCGCTCGACTTCGCCGACTGGGCGGGTGGCCCCCCCGTTCGCTCCGCGTCGGAGGCACGAGGCGACTTGGCTGCCGAGCTCGAGGCAGCGTTCGCAGAGGTCGATCGCGCAGCTCGAAGCCGGCAGGTGTCGGATCTTCTCGCGGATGCCCAGTCATCCCCGAAGAGGGCCCAACCGGCCGGAAGCGACACGGTGACCTTTCAACGCGCCGCGCAGGTCCTCACCCTGCTGAATGATCTCGGCCGACGGCTGTCCGCCATCGAGGCGAGGTTCGTCACGCTCGAGCGCGCCGTTACCGGCTCGGAAGTTGCCGGCACGATCAATCGCCCAGCGTCGAGTTCGACCCAGCGCGGTCCCCGTTCGTCAGCCGAGCCGCCTGCGGGTGATCTGCTCGTTGACGCCGCCGTCGCTCCGAGGCGAGCAGGGGCCGTCGGGGATGCGAAGAGCTTCGGAGAGCGGATCGTGAAGCCCGGGAAGTACAGGTTCACAGGCAACGTCGTGCGCACAGGGAAGCTCGTCCCCACAGGCAAGATCCCGGTTATGAAGATGGTGTGGAACGAGGACGCCGGTGCGTTCGAGATCCACCAAAAGCTGCGAGGCTCGACTGATCGCCTCGAAGGAGACGAGTCCTAGCCATCAGGCGCCGGCGAGCTCGCGCAGCGCCCGCAGCGAGCGCTCGAGGTCCTCGCCGCGCAGGTAGACGCCGAGCCCCTCTTCGAGCGCGGGAAGCGCGCGGGCGAGGCCCTCGGGCGTCAGCTGCTTGGGCTGGACGTCCACGCGCAGCAGCAGGCGGCTGACCGTGAACGGGGCGATGACCGGGTTCAGGCCGCTGGCGGCCACGGCCTGGTCGAAGAGCGTGCTCGCGTCGCTCACCCGAGTTCGCGCTCCGCCTGGATCGCCCGCTCGACGACCTCGGCGCAGTAGTCGCCGAGGAAGCGCGAGAGCCACGCCTCCGCGCCCGGGCACTCGTCCGGCGAGATGCGCTCGAGCACGCGGTGGCCGAGCGCGACGAAGAACGTGGTGTGCCCGCGGGCCATGTCGACCGCCGTCTGGCCCTGGGCGACCATGGCCGGGATGGCGGTGTCGAAGATGAAGCGCCGCTTCTCGTCGCCGCTGTCCTCCAGCGCCTCGACCACGAGCGCCTCCAGCGCGTTGAGGAACTGGCCGACGGAGTCGGGGTCGTAGTCGGCCAGCTCCTCCTCGGGGATCTGGGCCACCATCGAGGCCACCACGTCGTCGAGGCCGGGACGCACCTCGTTGAAGGCGCGCAGCAGGGTGCCGCGGATGGGGGTGTCAGCGCTCACGCACGGGATGATCCCACGGGAGGCGCTCAGGCGCTCACGTCCTGCCGGCGCAGGCGCGCCACACCGGCGGCCAGCGGCAGCGCGAGCCACAGCGCCGTGCCGGTGGTCAGCTGGGCGAGGTCGCGGCCCGAGAAGGCGTGGTCGACCCGCGCGAGCCGGGTGCCCGGCGTGACGAGGTCGAGCCAGTGCACGAGGTCGGCGAGCGACGGGACGGCGGTCGCGAGGGACACGAAGGCGATCGGCGCGAGGAGCTGGACCGCGATCGCCGGCGGCGTGCTCTGGGCGGCGAGCCCGACCGCGAAGCCGGCGAGCGCCGAGACGCCGAGGTAGAGCGCGCCGCGTCCGAGGGCCGCCGCCGGAAGCGTCCAGGCGCCGCCGGCGAGCGCCGTGGCCGCCGCCGACGCCGCCAGGGCGGCGACGAGGGCGGCCAGCGCGAGCAGGAGCACCGCCCCGGCCTTCGCGGCCACCGCGCGCTCGCGCCGCGGGACCAGCGCGAACGTCGTGGTCGCCGTGCGCTTGGACCACTCGGCGGTCGCGCCCAGCGTGGCGATCAGCGGCAGCAGCGCGCCGGCGCCCTGCAGCGCGCTCGACAGGACGCGGACGAGCGCCGGGTCGTCCACGCGCGCGGCGACGGCGGCGATGACCGCCGTCGCCGCGGTGACGAGGCCGACGCCGGCCAGCAGCCAGGCGCCGGCGCGGGTGTCGGCCAGCTTGCGCAGCTCGACGCCGGTGAGCCGGCCCAGCGACGGGCCGGGGAGCGGGGCGGACGCGGTCATGCCCGCGTCGCCTGGAGGAACAGCTGCTCGAGGCTGGTCCCGGCCTCCGCGAGCAGCGCCGAGCGCTCGCCCTGGGCGACCACGCGGCCGCCGGCGATCATCACGAGGCGGTCGGCGACCGCGTCGACCTCGTGCAGCAGGTGGGAGGACAGCAGGACCGTCCCGGCGCGGTCGGCGAAGGCGCGCAGCAGGTCGCGCATCCAGACGATGCCCTCCGGGTCGAGCCCGTTGGCCGGCTCGTCGAGGATGAGGACGGACGGGTCGCCGAGGAGCGCCTGCGCGATGCCGAGGCGCTGGCGCATCCCGAGCGAGTAGCCGCGCACGCGCTGCCCGGCCGCTGCCGCCAGCCCGACGCGGGCGAGCATCGGCGCGACCACGCCGGTGCCGAGGCCCATGGTCTGCGCGGCGAGCTTGAGCGTCTCGCGGCCCGTCCGGCCGGGATGCATGGCGGAGGCGTCGAGCAGGACGCCGACGTGGCGCCCCGGGTTCGGCAGATCCGCGAACGGCGTCCCGAGGACGGTCGCGGAGCCCGACGACGGCCGGGCCAGGCCGCAGAGCATGCGCAGCGTCGTCGACTTGCCCGCGCCGTTCGGGCCCAGGAAGCCGGTGACGGTCCCGGGCTCGCAGCGGAACGACACGTCGGAGACCGCCGCGGTGTGCCCGTAGCGCTTGCTGAGGAGGTCGGCTTCGATCATGGCCGCGAGCCTGCAGCGCGAGGACGCCGTCCACCAGTGGAGGAAGGGCGCCCCGGGGCAGACCGAGGTCGAGGGTCGAATCGACCGAAGTCACCTACCGGCGCGCCCTCCGGTCGCCTACCGTTGGCCGATGGTGAGCGTCAGCCTCGAGGCCGCCGCCGGTGCGCCGTCGTGGCGGCCGGCCGTCGCCCCGGGCCGTCCGCGCTCGCGGCGCGACTGGCTGGTCGACCTTGCCTTCACCGCCTTCTCGCTGGTCGTCGGCGCGCTTCTGTTCTCGAACCAGGTGCGGCGCAACGACCTGTCCGGCTGGGAGGTGGCCGGCGGCGCGGCGGCCGGCGTGGTCGCCTGCGCGGCGCTGTGGAGTCGCCGGCGCCATCCGGTGGCCGTCGCCGCGGCGATCCTCCCGCTGGCCGTGCTGTCGAGCTTCGCCGCGGCCGCCGGGCTCGTCGCGTTCTTCACCGTGGCGGTCCACCGGGGTCTCGGGCCCGTCACCTGGCTCGCGGCGGTCGCCCTGCCGGCCCTGGTCGTCTCCTACGCGCTGCAGGCCGCCGACCGCCCGGAGGTCCAGACCTCGCTGTGGCTCTCGCTGCTGAGCCTCGTGCTGCTGCACGTGGCGGTGGCGGCGTCCGGCCTCTACGTCCGCGCGCGGCGGCTGCTGCTGGCCTCGCTGCGCGAGCGCGCCGAGCGGGCCGAGGCGGCCCAGCACGAGCTCGCGCGCCGGGCGCGCGAGCAGGAGCGGGCGCTGATCGCGCGCGAGATGCACGACGTGCTCGCGCACCGGCTGTCGCTGCTCAGCCTCCACGCCGGCAGCCTCGAGTTCCGCCCCGACGTCCCGCCGGGCGAGGTCGCGTCCGCCGCCGCGGTGATCCGGGAGAGCGCCCACCAGGCGCTCGACGACCTGCGCGCGGTGATCGGCATCCTGCGCGACCGGCCGGCCGGCGAGGCGCCCGGGCCGCCGCAGCCGACGCTCGCCGACGTGCCCGGCCTCGTGGAGGAGTCGCGCGCCGCCGGGATGGCGCTGCGCGCCGACGTGGCGATCGACGGGCCGGCCGGCGCCCCTGACGCGGTCGGGCGCGCGGCGTACCGGATCGTCCAGGAGGGCCTCACCAACGCGCGCAAGCACGCCCGCGGCACGAGCGTCTCGCTTCTCGTGGCCGGCGGGCCGGGGGCGGGTCTGACGATCGAGGTCCGCAACCCGCTGCCGATCGGCGCTGACGCCGCCGCCATCGCCGGTGCCGGGAGCGGGCTCATCGGCCTGGCCGAGCGCGTCTCGCTGACGGGCGGGCGCCTGGAGCACGGCCGCACGCCGGCGGGGGAGCACCGCGTGCACGCGTGGCTGCCGTGGCCGGCATGAGCGCGACGATCCGGATCCTGATCGTCGACGACGACGCGCTCGTGCGCTCGGCGCTGCTGCGGATGCTCGGCGGGGCGCCGGACCTCGACGTGGTGGGCGAGGCGGCCGACGGGCACCAGGCGGTCGAGGCGGTGACGGCGTCGCGGCCGGACGTCGTCCTCATGGACCTGCGGATGCCGGTGCTCGACGGCCTCGCGGCCACCGACCTCATCCGCGCGCTGCGCGACCCGCCGCAGGTGATCGTCCTCACCACCTTCGACGCCGACGCCGACGTCCTGCGCGCGCTGCGCGCCGGCGCGAGCGGCTACCTGCTCAAGGACACGCCGCCGCCGGAGATCGTGCGCGCGGTGCGGGCGGTCGCGGCGGGCGAGCCGATGCTCTCGCCGGCCGTCACGCGGCGGCTGATCGACCACGTCACCGACGCGGCGCACACCACGCGCCGGGACCGCGCCCGCGAGCTGCTCGCGCGCCTCACCGAGCGGGAGCGCGACGTCGCCCTGGGGATCGGCCGCGGCCAGTCCAACGCGGAGATCGGTGCGGAGCTGTTCATGAGCGTCGCGACGGTGAAGGCGCACGTCACCCGCGTCCTGCTCAAGCTCGAGCTCGACAACCGCGTGCAGGTCGCGCTGCTGACCCACGACGCGGGGGTCGCCGGCGGGTGACGCCCCGCGGGCTGGCATCCTGTGCACGCACCATGGACGCCGCGACCGCCCTGCCGAGCTCCGTCGATGTCGCGGTGGTCGGCGCCGGGTTCGGCGGGATCGGCATGGCGATCAGGCTGCGTCAGGCGGGGATCGAGGACTTCGTCGTGCTCGAGCGGGCGCCCGACCTCGGCGGCACCTGGTACGCCAACACGTACCCGGGCTGCCAGTGCGACGTGCCGGCCAACCTCTACTCCTTCTCCTTCGCGCGCAACCCGGACTGGCGGCGCTCCTATCCCGAGCAGCCGCAGATCCTCGAGTACCTGCGCCGGTGCGCGCGCGAGCTCGGGGTCGAGCCGCACCTGCACCGCGAGACCGAGATGCTCGACGCAGCCTGGGACGGCGACGCGCAGCGCTGGCGGGTCGAGACCTCGCGCGGGACGCTCGACGCGCGGGTGCTCGTCGCCGCCCCAGGGCTGCTCTCCGAGCCGGTGATCCCGGCGCTGCCCGGCCTGGACGGCTTCGCCGGGAAGGTCTTCCACTCGGCGGCCTGGGACCACGAGCACGACCTCTCCGGCGAGCGGGTCGCGCTCATCGGGACGGGCGCGACGGCGGTGCAGATCGCCCCGAAGATCCGCCCCCGGGTCGGGCGGCTGCTGGTGTTCCAGCGCACGCCGCCGTGGGTCCTGCCGCACGTCGACCGGCCGGTCGGGCGGGTGCTGCGGAGCATCTACCGGCGGTTCCCGCCGCTGCAGCGCGCCGCGCGGGCCGGCGTCTACGGGCTGCGCGAGCAGCTCGTGGTGAGCCTCGTCTACGCGCCTCGGGCCGGGCGGCTCAACGAGCTCGTGGCGCGCGGCCACATGCGCCGGCAGGTGCGCGACCCCGAGCTGCGCCGCCGGCTGACCCCGGGCTACGCGATCGGCTGCAAGCGGATCCTGCTCTCCAACAAGTGGTATCCGACGCTGACCGCGCCGAACACCGAGGTGGTCAGCGCGGGGATCGCGTCGGTGTCCGAGCGGGCGATCGTCGACACCGAGGGCGTCGCGCACCCCGTCGACACGATCGTCTTCGCCACCGGCTTCAGCCCGAGCGACCCGCCGATCGCGCGCCGCGTGCGCGGCCGCGACGGGCAGACGCTCTCCGACGTGTGGGCCGGCAGTCCGCAGGCCTACAAGTCGACGGCCGTGGCCGGCTTCCCCAACCTCTTCCTGCTCTACGGGCCCAACCTCAACCTCGGGCACACGTCGATCGTCTACATGCTCGAGTCCCAGATCGCCTACGTGCTCGACGCGCTGGCGCTGATGCGCTCGCGGGACGCGGTGGCGATGGAGGTCCGCGCCGACGTCCAGGCCGCGTGGAACGCAGAGCTCCAGCGGCGGCTGGCCGGGACGGTGTGGGACACGGGCGGCTGCGGGTCCTGGTACCTCGACGCCAACGGCCGCAACTCGATCCAGTGGCCCGGCTTCACGTTCGAGTTCCGGCGGCGCACCGCGGCGGTCGAGCCCGCCGAGTACGCGCTCGCCTAGCCCTTCGCCGCCTTGGCGATGCGCGGGAGCTGGGCGAGCAGGCGCGGGACGTCGCGCCGCGAGCGCGCGTAGGCGTGCTCCAGCGCGTCGGCGGCCTGCGGCCCGTGGACCGGCGGGCCGTGGCCGACGAGCAGGTGCTCCGGGCGGTAGCCGCGCAGCGCGCCGGGCGGCAGGGCCCGGACCAGCGCGTGCATCCCCGCCTCGCCGGTCCCCGCGGTGAAGAACGGCGCCGTGCCGACGATCTCCGCGACGACCAGCGCCCGCTCGGCCGGCCACCACAGGGCCTTCTCCTTCCACAGCGGGAGGCCGAGGACGCCGACGACCTCGAACGGCGCGCCGGGGACCGCCGTGGGGAGCTTGAGGTGGGGGACGTTCAGCCGGGTCGCGAGGGCGGCGCCGTCGCGGTCATGGCGGTCCAGCAGCTGGATCACGCCGGCGGGCTCGCCGAGGGCGCGGGCGCGGTCGAGCGCCTCGGGGACGTCGACCGGGTCGACCAGCCACACGCGGCCGTCGT